>JAZUSC010000052.1:0-80123 GCA_045606505.1 Oscillospiraceae bacterium | reverse complement strand
ACTACGGCACAGGTAGAAGAAAGCACTCTGTTGCCAGAGTCAGAGTATACCCCGGCAGCGGTACTATCACAATCAACGGCAGAGGCATTGATGACTACTTCGGTCTTGACACTCTGAAGCTCATCGTTCGTCAGCCCCTCGCTCTTACTGATACTGTTGAGAAGTTCGACATCGTTTGCACTGTTGCAGGCGGCGGTGTTACAGGTCAGGCAGGCGCTATCCGTCACGGTATTTCCAGAGCTCTGCTCCAGTACTCTGACGAGCTGCGTCCCGTTCTCAAGAAGGCAGGCTTCCTGACACGTGACCCCAGAATGAAGGAGAGAAAGAAGTACGGTCTGAAGGCTGCGCGTCGTGCTCCTCAGTTCTCCAAGCGTTAAGGAGCATTCTCACAAGACCGTATTGTTATGCGGTTTACCAAATCGTGTTACGAATTTGGTCTTTATATGGTCTTTATTGGAATCCTCTCCGAGTGCAATTCGGGGAGGATTTTTGTTTAAGCCAATTTAAGAGAAATGAGATTAGCTACTTTTGCTTTTGAGCTTTTAAGTACATCGGCATAGATATTTGCCGTAACTCCGATGTCACAATGCCCTAAATGGTCAGATACGATCTTCAGATCGACACCGCTATTGAGTAAAAGCGTAGCGTTACAATGACGCAGACTATGCAATGTCAGAAATTCAAAATCCGTTCCTTTCAGAAAGCGTCTGAATGATGTTCCAAGCGAAGAACGGTCACGATAGTTTCCGTTTGCTGAGGTGAATACCATTTCGGGGTGGGCAAAATCATCGCCAAGGGCCTCGATAAGCTGTTCCTGATATTGTTTCTGCTCTTTGAAAATTGCTGCTAGAGCTTCACTCATTCCGATTGTACGGATACTGCTTTCGGTCTTTGGTGTTGTGAGCCAATGTTTGCCGCCTACATCTGCTAGATTATGCTCAATGGATATAGTCATATCATCGAAATTTATATCCTCCCACGATAAAGCGAGGCATTCTCCACATCTCATTCCTGTAAACAGCAAGACTTTGAGTATTCGCTTGATATCAGGATCGCATTTCTTTTCATCAATAAGCAGCATAAATTGCTTAGTCTGTTCTTCGTCAAGAACAGGCTTTTTCTTTTTGTTACGCTTTTTAGGCAGTATAACATTTCGGCAGGGAGTATCTCGGATAAAGCCCTGTTCAACGCCACGATGAAATATGCTTTGAATTATAACATACACTTTGCGAACTGTTTCAGGCTGTAACTTCAGGGATTGCACAAATTGAGTAAGTCTGGGCGTGTTTATATCCTTAACCTTTGTGTTGCCGAAAACAGGCTCGATATGATTCTTATATGCACTTTTGTAATTGTAAACAGTTCCTTCTTTGAGCTCGATCGGGGCGTAATTCTCAAAATACCATTCCGCAAGCTCTGAGAAACGCATATTTTCATTGAGCTGAGAATAACCCTTGCAATGCCTTTCAAATTCGTAAGCGTATTCTTGTGCCATTTTTTCCGCTTTCTTTTCTGATATGCCCTTAGGCGGTGCGAAGGTTGTGGATTTGATTATCTGTTTGCCGTTTTTGTCATAGCCGAGGGAAACCTTTATTCTGTAACTGTTTCCTCGTTTTGATATGGTTGCCATAAGTTAAATTCCTCCTACGATTTAACCATTATGACACATTCTTACGCTCTAATTATACACTTTAAAGCGATAAATTGTCAATAGGGGATCTGACTTTATTCAGGAGCTAATTGTTATTAGCAGCATTGGTATTGTTGTTTGTATTGGTGTTGAATACTGTATTATACAACGCTTCTTCGCTGATAAGATATTTCTTTCCTGCTCGGAAGCAAGGTAATTGTCCTGAAACACACATTTGTCTGATGCGGTATTCGGTTATGCCATCAATTAGTTGAGAGGCTTGCTTAATGGTAAGTATCCGTTTCTTCTGCATAATATACTCCTTTCGATATATAAACACTGCTGTATGGCAGCTTTATTCAATGTTTTCTATGGAGCAAATTGCGGGTAGTCACGCACTCGCACATAGGAATTTCACCTCTGCCCATTCTTATGGGATCAGCCGTTACCTTTCGGTCTGAACGGAAGTATCATTATCATTTCCTGCATTGATGGACGCTCGCTCCTTACATACTTGCCTGCGTGAGCATTTCTGATTGATTGCAGTCGTAAGATGACATAATGTCTGTATAGCTGAAACTGCAACAGGAGGTCTTGGCATACTGTTGTATGCAAAGAAATGTTTGTATTTGCTCCTATATTCAATTGTCAATGATCTATTAAAACGATGTCATATTATCGGTTAATGTAATAGCGATATATGATGTTTTTATTCTTCATATAAATTATATCATACTGATTTTCAATTTTGTGTGCCAATTTTCCACATTCTTGTGCCATTTTTCATCATTTTGGCACAAATCTCCTAAAAACAGACAAAAAGACGATAAGTAACTTTATAGGTCTATCAATAATAAGACCTCCCTGAAAACAGAGAGGTCCGAGATTATTAAAGCAAAAGATGCTTTCATATTGTTGTAATGTTTTTCAATAATATAGCCTCATAATCTTATATTATGAAGCGTGATTTTAGGCTAAATACTGTCCCGCCTGAACACGCCACATTTCAGCATATTTGCCCTTGCGTGAGAGAAGCTCGGTATGACTACCTTCCTCGATAATTCTACCTTTCTCAAGCATATAAATACGGTCGGCAATTCGTGTCGTTGAGAGTCTGTGAGAGATGAACACGACCGACTTATGCTCTGCCGCCGTCAGCATTGAGTGGTTAAGATGATATTCGGCAATAGGGTCGAGTGCAGAGCTAGGCTCGTCAAGAATAATAAGATTTGCGTCCTTGTAGAATACACGGGCAACTGCAAGCTTCTGTCCCTCGCCGCCTGAGAGGTTCACACCGTTCTCCTCGAACTCTGTGGTAAGGTTTGTCTGAAGCCCGTCGGAAAGTGTTTCAAGACGTTCCGCAAAGCCGCTCTTTTCAATAGCTTTGAGCACATCCTCGTCATTTCCCTTTTCTGCAAAATCAAGCAGAACATTCTCCTTTACCGTTGCAGCGAAGATCTTGAAATCCTGGAATACAGTGCCTATCTTGCGGCGGTATTCCTCCACATCATATTCCTTTATATTCACCCCGTCAAGAAGTATCTCGCCCTCATTCGGGTCGTACAGTCGCATAATAAGCTTGATGAGAGTTGTCTTGCCCGCACCATTGTAGCCGACAATAGCGATCTTGCTGTACGGGTTTATTTTCATACTGATATTATTGAGAATATAGCCGTCCTTTTCGTTGTAGCCAAAGGATACATTTCTAAGCTCAATTTCCGTACGGTTTTCGGGTAGCGGCTTCTTGTCCGTGCTGACGATCTTCGGCTCAATGTCAAGAAAATTCTTCATTTTCTGAACATACAAGCTTATCTCCTCCATCTTCGGGAAAACATCAGAAAACTGACGCATACGGTTCTTCATACGGTTAGCCGTACCGCGCATTACCGCAACATTACTGTAGGAAATTCTGTGAAGCACCGCCGCACAGAACACCAGGTACACCATATACACCACATCAATGAGGAAGCCGTTGCAGATATAATCCTTTAATAGCTGCAATCCGAAACGCTTTCCTGCGTTCTTCTTGTCGATGTCCAGCACCTTGTCGTTTGTTTCGTCAAAGTCTTTCAGAAGCTCGTCAGATACTTCAGTATTGAGGCGGACTTCCTTTGCGTAGTCGTTGAGATAGAACACACGGTTTACATAGCCGAGCTTTCTTTCGTGAGGATTTTTCTCGGTGCGTATTCTGAAATTCAGCTTATTGAGAGCCTTACCCGACCACAGCGATGCCGCAAAGGATACGGCAATGAAGATAAACGATATAGGGTCAGTGCCAATAAAGAACGCACCCGAAAGCACGATGGAAACAAGTCCCGTGCAGAGGTTTGTTATAAGCGTGAAGATTCGTCCTATCTGATTGTCAACCTCGGAAACCGACAGCACATAATCGTTGTAGAATTCGGGGTTGTCGTAACATTCAAGGTCGATCTCCTTTGCCTTGTTGAACATCATTTCCTTGATAGCCTGCTTTATTTTCGGCTGTGCTTTCTGTTGTAATTTCTGATAGAGGAACGCATTGAAAAGCAGTCCCAGAACTACAAATGCGAGGAGCGCCAGAAGGAATGTTGCCGCTACCTCAAAGGGTCTGCCGAACTCCGCACACTCCAGCACGAAATTCAGCGCAAGCGTAAACTCTAAGAACACCACAAGCTCGTTTCGTATCGCCTCGATTATGTAGCATATCATATATCCCGGAGCGGCTTTGTAGCATATCTTAAATAGCCACAGATTGTCGGCTAACAGCTTTTTGAATTTTTTCATGCTGTAACCCCCTCTCTGTAAGTTTCATCCGCAAGATAATTCTGCGCCTGCTTTGTGAACATCTCGCAGTACTTGCCGCCCATATCCATAAGCTGACGGTGAGTTCCCTGCTCGATAACAGCGCCGTTTTCAAGCATAAATACCTCGTCTGCGTCCTTGACAGAGGACAGACGGTGAGAGATGAACAGCGTGATGTGTCCCTTGCTCTCGTCCATAATGCCCTTGTAGAGGTCGTACTCTGCGATGGGGTCGAGAGCGGAGCTAGGCTCGTCGAAAACCTTGACGGAAGCCTGCTGTGCAAAGGCTCTCGCAACGACTATCTTCTGCTGTTCACCGCCCGAAAGCACAGCTCCGTCATTGTCGAATTCCTTTGTCATGATGGTGTTTATGCCGTTTGAAAGTGAGCTTACCTTGTCCCACACTCCCGCACATTTAAGAGCACGCTCGGCTGTTTCATCGTGGCGGTCAAAGCTCTCGCCCATAAGAACATTGTCCCTCACCGACATCGCCATGACTTTGTAATCCTGGAATGCGGCGGAGAACTGCTTACGATATGCTTTGAGGTTGTACTCCTTGATATTTATGCCGTTGACCAAAATTTCGCCGCTTGTGGGGTCATAAAGTCTGAACAACAGCTTGATGATAGTTGACTTGCCTGCTCCGTTATGACCTACCAAAGCGCAGACCTTATCGCCCTCAATTTTGAAAGAAAGGTCGTTGATAACAGGCTCGTTTTCCTTGTATTCAAAGCACACGTTCTTGAACTCGATGGAGCGTATCTTTTCGGGAATGATGCCGTCCTGATCCTCGGGAATCTTCTCCTTGTACTCCATAAAGGTGCGGAAATATTCAAGGAACTGACCGTTCTTCATAGCTTCTGTGATGTTATTGAACATACAGAACAGCATCCACGAGGATGTATTCATAGCCGAGAACATGATAGCAAGCTCCGCAAGATCCATCGTCTGCGAAACGATAGTGCGGTAAGCGGAGTATATCATAATTCCCTCGAAAACAAGGGCGAATGTGGTGACATTCTGCGCCCAGTTGTAGATGATAGCTTTCTTCGCGTACTTGTCAGCGACCTTTACATTTCCGTCCATCGCCTTGTTGTAGCGGCTCATCATAAGCTCGTGAATGCTGGAGTAGCGTATCTCCTTAGCGTATTCAGCAAGGTGCATAACACGGTTCACATACTCTGAGATACGGTTATTCTTGACGGTATCTACATATCTGCCGCCCCAAATCTTATTCATAAGACGTCCGAAAACGAAGTTTCCGATAATGGGCGAAATTACGAACAGAACCGACCACGGGTCTATTGTAAACATCGACCAGAACGCCGCAAGCGCCGCAACAGCACCGAAAAGCACCTCGAACAGCATTCTTATCGAGGATATCATCTTATCGGCGGAATTTTCCAGCGCCATCGTATACTTGTTGTAGAAGTCTGCGTCCTCAAAACAGCGTAGCTCCACATTTCTCGCCTTTGCATAAAGCTTTCTGTACAGACAGCGGTAGACCTTATTCTCTGTACTAGGATATACGACCGCCTTGCGATAGCTTGAATATATCGCAATGGAACAGCACACCGCAAAGCAGATACCTATGAACAGCATTATCTCCTCAAAGGGAGCTTCTCTTTCTATCGCACCGATAATATAGCACAGGAAGAATATGCTCATAAATATCCATTCCACATAGTGGATGATATTGCCCACCGCCAGATGAATTACCTGACGCTTGCTTATCTGCCATACGGTCTTCAGCGCATAGAAGTTGTTGGCAAATATGCGGACTTTGCTTTCTTTTTTGTCTTTTGGTTTCACGTTATGACTCCTTTCTTTTTGTCGGTTATCAAATATTACGCCTGTGACTCTATCTCCGCCACCTTTTTCAAAATGTCCTTATCATAATTTTCTTTCCCATACAAGCTCAGAAAATAGTCTGTGTACTTGTCAGTTTTGAGATTATGCTCAAGCGACCAGAGAACCCAGTAAATATCTATATGCCTGTCACCTGCCCCTGCCAGTCCAACGTCTATGAATGTGCTGAATTTCCAGTCATCAAGTATTATATTAGGCAAACAGAAATCCCCGTGGATGAATGTATCCTGTTTTATAAAGCTGAAATCAGCATACGTGTCCATACACGAAGAAACGGGGATTCCTTTGACGGGTCTGCTGTGCAGGAATTTCATTGTTTCGGCTAGAACCTCGCAAAGCTTTACGGGATCGTTCAGATAATGAGTGCAATCCTCGCCTTTTGCAGGTCTTGTGACCATATAATCCTTGATTTCTGAGATATAGGAAACGACCTCAACACCAATTTCGTTTTGTTCAAATAGCTTCGCCATTTCAGCTTCCTTTGTCAGACTACCCTTTTCACCTATCTTGACATAGTATCCGTTTTCACTGAACAACACTGTCATAGTCGGGTGGGAGCTACTGTCGTAGACAGTTGTGTTGTTAAATATGTAATGAAGCTTGCTCGGAAAATCATAAATGTTTATTTTAATTTCTGTCTTTTTCATTTTGACCTCCTTTACCTACCTAAAAACAAAAAAGCGTGCACTTCAAACAGAAATGCACGCCTTGAAACACCAATATAACGCATTATCAGATAATGCGATCAACGGCAGACAAGAGTCCATTTCCTGATATATATGTTTCGACTGTGTGATGATAACGCTTAAACATATTGTCTGCCTCCTTTAAAAATTTAATGTTTCATTAGTATAGCACCGCAAACGCAATTTGTCAAGGTTTTCCGTAAAAATATGCTCAAATTATCAGGATCACAGTCCTATTATACGTCAATGGCAATAGTTTGTCAATATCTATTGATGATTTATATAATCTTTAGATTGGTTTATACTATTTCTAAAGAGGTGATCAGAATGAATGAACTTAATATAGAAGTAGGTGCAAGAATAACTGAACTGCGCAAACAGCGTGGATATACCCGTGAAAAGCTGTCAGAACTTGCAGATGTTTCGGTGCAGTTCCTTGCGGATATTGAAAAAGGCCGCAAATCTATGACAGTTGCAACGCTAAAAAGAATTGCCGCCGCTTTGCTTGTGCCGACGGATCATATCGTAAACGGTACAACGGACACTGACGATAACGATGGGATCATTTCAATTCTGAACACTCTTTCCGATAAGAACAAAAAGCAAGCGGAGAAGATCCTGACTGTTTTCGCTGAGGCGGTTAATACACACTGATATTACTATTTACAATAACTATACGGAAACCTCCCTGAAGAACAGGGAGGTTTTACTCCTCTTAATACCAAAGAGGGTGATTATCTCTTGCAAACCGCTGCTTTTTAGAAGACGGCGGTATGATTATCATTTCAAGTGGATCGTGCGAACTTGCTTTTCAAAGTGTTCGGCAGCACCATACAGCTTAATCTAACTATATTGACTGAAGAATTGAAAAGTATGTGTTTCTACTTAATCATATTAGCTGTTTAACAATAATACAATTAATTATATTTATTTCAGGACTAATAATTCTTGCACCAAGAAGCAATACTATATTTGCTGTAATAACACGCTGAAACCCAAAGAAAATTTCTAATTGAGAGGTGAAAAATGCAAAATTTATACACCCTTACTGTAAACGGCGATACTTTCTATTATTTAGGATATATCCCTGAAGAAAAGTATGACGAAGTAAATGATGTTATCAAAAACATACCAATCAACCCTAACGACCAAAACAATCAAGATTTTAACCATTGTTTAGTTTCAGAAATGGCAAAAAGAGATATAGCAGTATCCGTTACAGAAATACAATATGTATTTAGGAAAACATAAGAAATCATTTAGATCATTTCTAGTGTGGTATCATCAATCTTAAATGCAGTTCTTAATATTTCAGTAGAAAATTTCCTATATTGGCTAGAGGTGAACGGAAATCCGGATTTAGAAAAATTAAAACTCCAACCTGAAAACACACTATCATAATAATCAAAGCCTTTAACACCATTAATGCTTAATTGCCTTGTTAATGCTATTATAAATCCGTTTAATGATATCACAGTTAAAAGTTTTGATTCCTCGTTATGCCAATCATCTTTTAAATTCTTCTTAATAGCACCAAAATAGTTCCTCAATATGCTTGCACAAAATGATACATACGATTTGATTGCATCATTATTTAGTTGAAGTAAAGCTGCTTTATCACCTTCCCAATAATTAAATAAGCTCTCCTTGCCTTCAACCGGTGTAACTGTTACTAAATATCTTAATGCAAACCTCACAATAGATGCTGTTTTAATTTTTCCTGCATCCAAAGAAGATATTTGGAAGAATTTTTCAAATATACCTTCTTTATTTAATTTTTCGATAACAAATTGAGCAATACTTTCATCGGCAATTGGATTTCTGATACGCTTTATCTGCAAAAGTACATTTTGCGGAACAGGTTTAGCATTAGAATTAATATCTAAGAAAATCTGACTTTGAATTTGTGCTCTTTCTTCGGCTCTCATATCTCTTGGAAAAACCAAACCTGTAACCAAAAGATGGAGCTGTTTTCGTAATTCGGAAATCTTTCGTTCTTGTTCACTGTCAGTACCACTTTCATAGTGGGCAAATATTCTATGCTGACCATCAATCACACAAATACTATTTAATTCTTTGGGTAATATTAATTTACAGTTACCTTCCAATGCGCTGATTTCATCTATCGATTTGAAGTAACCTGCTGAATCTTTAAAGGCAATGTTATCCGGAAGTGCTACTATGATGTTATTATAAAACGCCTCCCCTTTTTTTTCAATAAAATCTCTGATATTCTTGATTCTATCATTATCAATTAGTCGTTGATAAAGCCATATTGATTCTTCCCAATTATCTTTTCTGAGCACATAACAAGTATTTAATAAATCTTCTGCCGACATCATAAACGACACAATACGAACTTTATTCTTGATCCCAGTAAATTCTTTCGGATAAATAATAGGTGCTGTAATCTGAGTTTGCTCACTAGAACTTGAAATCACTCCCAAATCTTCTGATTTAATGTTTAAGAATCTGAAAATTTCATTTTTGGCAGACAACTTTATACCTTTAGTTATCCATTGGAAATATCCTAATGTTTGGGGTTCAACAAATTTCAAATGTTCAAAAAGTGCATAATCAGTTTCGGCTAATGAGAGTTCATTTTTAGAAATATACAGCCCAAAAACTTTTAACCTGCTGTCATCATACTTATTAATAACATCTATATGCTCGGGGAATAATGAAGTTAGTTTTTCTCTAAAAGCCGAAATATTCTTTTTGATCTCTCCAAAAGCTTCATTTTTGGTTCGAATATGCTCACGAATTTCACTTGTTTTAACAGTATCTTCACATATTAGCCATATATTCTCATATATAAATAAAGCATCAACTTCTACTTTTCTTAATCCTATAACCATTTCTATATCATTAGTTGGTATGTACTTGAATCCAGCACCACAAAATGTGTTTCGAATTCTCTTTTTAAATGCAGTTTTTTGACGTTTTAATAATTGTTCTGCCGTAGGCTGCTTTCTTTTGCTTTTTGATTTAGTTTTCTTCATTTTGTTCCTCCCGTATTATACGAAATTCCTCAGGCAATTGAGCAACAGCGGAATTAGCATTTGGTGTCATAGCTGGCACATCATCTCTGATGCTTACATTACCTTTCAATGCTTCCTCTATCCTATTAACAGATATATCATAATAATTTTTTTGTAATTCTGATCCAATAAATCGCCTTCCTTCAATATATGAAGCGAGAGCAGATGTACCAGAACCCATAAAAGGATCAAGCACCAGTCCATCTTCATTTGTTAATGCACGTATAAGCCTTTGAGGAATAGCAACAGGGAATTGACAGGGATGGTCTGTCTTTTCTATATGGTTAGCTTTGACATTTGGGATATCCCATACATCAGCAGGATTTTTACCGAGAGGATTTCCACTCAATTCCCCCTTATGTTCACCTCTATAATGTCTTTTTCCAGGATATTTTTGCGGTACTCGTACACTATCAAGGTTAAATAAATATTCCTCGCCTTTTGTAAACCATAGAATCGTTTCATGTCTTCCGCTAAATCTTTGAGTACTATTTAATCCGTGTCCAAAGGTCCAAATTATTCGGTTTCTTAATATTAAAGGTATACATAATTCAGCGTTTTTTGAAGTAAAAATGTCATAAACCAAATAATCCAAAGGGACGATTGATGAATCTTTAACATGATAACCAATCTGCCAACAAATACTTCCGCCTGGTTTCAATACTCGATAAATATCATTAAAAATTTTATTATGCAACTCTTTAAATGTATTAATATCATCGTTTGGATCTTCATATGCTTTTTTCATACAATACGGGGGTGATGTAATAATAAGATCAATAGTTTCATTAGGAATCTCTTTGAATAGTTTTAAGCAATCGCCAGCATACAATGTCATGCTACTTTTCTCGTTATAATGCTTATATATTCTCATAAAATAATAACCTCACTTTTTTTGTGCTCTTAAATCCAAACTTCATTGGAACCTGATAAATATAAAAGAGTGAAAGTAATTTAATACGATAATCAATATTTTAGTTTTTGGGAAATATATTACTACATAAAATAACAATGTTAATATATCATCAAATCATAAATAGCGTGTTAATTTCATCTGGCAACTCAATTATATCACAACGAATGTCAAATTGCAACAAATTATTGGCATTTGCACCAAAATATTTCAACATTGCTTGGCTTTTTTCTTAAGCCTCGGTTGTCATATCTCCAAACTCTCTGTATTCAATAGAAAATCATACACACTTATAACGAGTATACCATCATCGGTATAGCTGGGAGCCGGCGTGTCCTTTACCACAATTATCTTCTTGAATGAATCATCTATCCGCAGCAGCGAGTTCGACTCCTGCTGCATTTTTTCGCTGTCGGGAATTGCGAAGGCAGATTGAATATAGTATCGCTTTGAGCCTTTATTACATACGAAATCTACCTCTAGTTGCTTGCGTACAAGGCTGCCGTTCTTATCCTTCTGACTAACTGTAACTATTCCAACATCTACATTGAAGCCTCTTGAAAGTAACTCGTTGTAAATAATGTTCTCCATTGTGTGATTTTCTTCGATCTGACGGAAATTGATACGGGCATTACGCAATCCCACATCGCTGAAATAGTATTTCTGCGGAGTGTCAATATACTTTCTGCCTTTTATATCATAGCGAGTAGCTCTGCCAACTACAAAGGCATCACAAAGATAATCAAGATAGCTTTTTATGGTGTTAGAACTTATTGTCTTATTCTTCCTGCTCTTAAATGTGTCAGCGAGCTTTTTCGGGTTGGTAAGTGAGCCGATTCCCGATGAAAGGATATCTATCAACTCCTCAAATTCTTCCTTGTTCTTTATGCTGTGTCTACCCACGATGTCATTGATGTAGGTTTCCTTGAACAAGGTCTTGAGCAGCTCAATTTTCTGTTCGGGAGTGGGGAGCAGCACAACAGGGGGCAGACCACCGTACAGGACATACTCGTTCCAACCATCATACTTGTTGCCTTCATACACTGACATAAATTCTGCAAAGGAAAGCGGCTGGATATGAAGCTCATCACCACGACCACGGAACTCTGTAATTATATCCTTGGATAGAAAACGGGCATTGCTGCCTGTTACATAGACATCTACATTTTTAATACGCATTAGCCCATTAAGAACAGATTCAAACTCACCTAACAGCTGCACTTCGTCAAGTAGAATATAGTACATATTATCATCAACGAGCTGTTCCTTGATAAAAGGATATAGCACTTCAGGATCACGATATTTTTTATTCTCAAAGCTGTCAAAGGCAATCTCGATAATGTGGCTTTCGTCAACACCGTTTTCTATAAGGTGATTTTTGAATATTGAAAAGAGAAGATATGACTTTCCGCAGCGTCGTATTCCTGTAACAACCTTTATCAGACCGTTGTGCTTTTTCATTATCAGCTTGTTAAGGTAATGATCTCGTTTTATTTCCATATAGCACACCTCTATTGAATTTTTTTGCATATTTGACAGTAAATTTTCAGTGAACTGATTATATTATACCCTTATATTTATGAATAGTCAATATCTCTATTGAAAAAACAGTGCAAAATATGCAAAAATTCTCAATGAATAGAAACAGGTGCGACACCGTGTCGTGCCTCTGCTTGTCGAAAACCCCATCTTAACCGCAAGGTAGAAGATGGGATTTTCGACAGACTGAACCTCCCTGGTTTTTTCAGGGAGGTTTTTTGTTTTGCATATATTGACAGAAGAACAAAAATAAGATAAAATTATATCAAAAATCGCAAACAGACATTTGGAGGAAAAATGGAGTATTTTTGGTATATAATAGCGTCGGTATTGGCGGGAATAGGAACGGGACTTGCGGGATTATCCGCAGCGACTGTTATGGTGCCTATCCTTATTGTGATGTGTCCCTCGTTTGCGGGGGAGGCGGGAGCGTATCAGGCTACGGCGATAGCACTTGCCTCGGATATTCTCGGCTCTGCGGTGACTACGGGAATATACATAAAGCACAAGAATATCGATCTGAAACGAGGCTGGATAATGCTAGTGTGCATACTTTCGATGTGTACACTGGGAAGTGCTGCGGCGTGGGCGGCAGGAAATGTGGTGCTGGGCGGATTTACGTTGTTCCTTACACTATGCATAGGAATACGCTTTCTTGTGAAACCCGATACACAGCGTAAGGAGATAGAGGAAAAGGGTGCAAAGCTTGACGCAAAAGCTATTGCTATCTCGTTGTTCTTTGGCATTACCATAGGATTTGGTGCCGGCTTTGTCGGTACAGGCGGCGGTATGATGATGCTTGTGGTGTTCACTGCTTTTCTTGGAATGGGTCTGAAACCTGCGGTCGGTACAAGCACTTTTATTATGACCTTTACGGCACTTATAGCATCTGTTGCTCATATCCTTATAAATCCCGCTATCATAACCGAACGCTGGGACGCTCTTGTTGTCTGCATCATCACCGCAACAATAACCTCTATCGCCTCAGCTCAGTTTGCAAACAAGGTATCCAACCGCACGGTTGGTTTAGTGACGGGTGTGGTGCTTACCGTACTCGGTGCGGCTATGATAATACTTAATTATCGTGATTTCTTCATTGACAGTGGTCTGCTTTTTGAAACGGTCATCTGCTTTGGAAAGTATCTTCTTTTTATTATTCCTGCGGCACTTATTCTTATCATTGTAAGATATACTTTAAAGCCGAATAGCGTTTTGTTCAGAAAGCTGCTGCACTTTGCGGCGTTTATGTCGCCTGTGGTTACGATACTTCTTACTGAAAACTGGGCGGCAGCTACGCTATCGTTGGTCCTTTTTGCAGTGATAGTATATCCTGTACTTGCATTGCTTGAACGCTGGGAGGGTTTTGCTCATCTCCTTACACAAAAAGAACCGGGAGAGATAAAAAAGAGCCTTATGCTGCTGTTTATCTCGGACGCAGTTATTGTTACGGTGTTCTGGGGAATATTCGGTCTGCCGTATATCGTTTCGGCAGGAATACTTATGTGGGGATTTGGTGACGCTGCCGCAGCCCTTATAGGAAAACGTTTCGGAAAACATAAGGTCAGGATCAGATTTGCAGATCCCAACAAATCCTGGGAAGGTTCAGCGGCGATGTTTACGTTCTCCTTTACGGTAGGTATCATCGTGCTTTTGTTCTTTTCGGGGGCAGCGTGGTATTATTGCCTTGCGGCGGCTGTTGTTACCTCTGTATTCGGAGCGTATACAGAGCTTGTCACAAAAGGCGGAAACGATACTGTTACTGTCCCTGCTGTAAACAGCATTGTGCTGCTTTTACTTCATTATGTTTTCAGATGAGGTCAGCCGCTTGACAAATACTGTAACAAGTGATATACTTAACTCATTATTTTCTCGAAAGGAGGCAGACGATATGTTTAACCGCTATCATCGTACACTTGTAAGAACCGAATATTTCAGGAATGAGCCTTTTGTCTGCCGTCGCAAAAATATCAGCTTAGCTGAGTTTTTGTTCTGATTTGCATAAAAGCGTACATTCTTTTTGGGTGTACGTTTTTTTATTTCGGATAAGGAATAGGATATTGGAATATTTAATTTTCGGTATTCGGTGATAAGTTGAATTTACAAAATACAACATTTGATTTGAAACGCTTGATTTATTTAAGACAATATGCTATAATATAGCAAAGGGAGGTTGGTTATATGCCAAAAGAAAAGCAAAAGCATTCCTCTTTGTCGAATGTTTTATATATGCTGAAAATATTGTGGCGTGGCAGTAAAGGCTACGTCATTTACACGTTCATAAAAGAGTTTAACGAGAATGTGTTCTGGACGATATTTTCTGTATATCTGACAGAGTGGATATATGTTGCTATCGAGAACAAAACGCCCTTTACGGCACTTGCCTCGTTTGTGGGGGCAATGTGTATCGGGCATATCTGCATACATATCACGGCGGCTATACATCAGCTTTGCGAAAAGCAGTTCCTGCCGAAAATGTATCAGGATTTCTACAAGCGTGTTATACGCAAATCTATCTCAATGGAGTACGCCGAGTTCGAGCGTCCCGATTTTTACGACAAGTACACCCGTGCATTGAACGAGTGTCAGTGGAGAGGAAACAATATCCTTTATTTCTCCGCTTATCTTGTTGCGGGTATAGCGTCAGTCGTTGCGGCGACTGTTATCGTTGCCGATGTTGACCCGTGGCTGCTTATATTTATCGTGCCTATGGTTGCTATATCAATGCTGTTTGGCAAGAAAGAGGGAGATCTGTATTATTCCCTAGATATGTCAAACACCCGTGACGGACGTATCGGCGGCTATGCAAAGCGTGTTTTCTACGAGAAGAAATACGCAGGCGAATTGCGTCTTTTCGGTATAGGAAGGCTGCTGCTCTCACGTCACGAAAAAGCCTATGAGGAAATGGAAGAGCGTACCCGACAGATACGCAGAAAGCTGTGTATCATCGAGCCTTTGAAGTGGATATTATACAATATCCTTTCAACGATACTTCCGTACCTCTACATAGCATTTGTACTGAACGAGGGCGATGTGCAGACTGCCGCCTATGTTGCGATGATACCTGCTCTTTCCACTCTTTCGTGGAGGACATCTGACGCTGTTGAGCTTATCGTTTCCCTTGCAAAGGAAAGTGCGTTCGTATCAAATCTTCGTGAGTTCCTTTCCTACGAGCCTAAGACCAACGCCGACGAGCTTATCAAGGCAAAGAACCTTTCCGATATCGAGATAAAGGATATGAGCTTTACCTACGAGGGGGCAAATAAAGCTACTCTCCACGATGTAAATATCAGTATCAGAAAGGGCGAGAAGATCGCCATAGTAGGTCATAACGGTGCAGGTAAGACTACCCTTGTAAAGCTTATAATGGGACTTTATGAGCCTACCGAGGGTGCAATTAAAATAAGCGGCGAGGATATCTCAAAATATGAGCCGAGATCTCTGCACCGCCGTTTTGGAACGGTGTTTCAGGATCTCCAAGTGTTTGCACTTCCGCTGTCGCATAACGTCCTTATGCGTAAGCCGAGGAATGACGAGGAAAGAAAGCTGGTTGAGGATTCCCTCAGAAAAGCACAGTTCGGTGAAAAGCTTGACAGCCTTGAAAAGGGCATTGACACAATGGTCACCAAGGAGTTTGATGAAAACGGTATGGGACTTTCGGGCGGTGAGGCTCAGAAGATAGCCATTGCACGAGTATTCGCAAGAAAGCCCGACATTGTAATTCTTGACGAGCCAAGCTCTGCACTTGACCCTATCGCAGAGTACAATATGTATAAAAATATGCTTACCGCAACGGACGGCGAAACGGTGATATTTATTTCCCACCGTCTTTCCGCTACCCGTGACGCAGACCGCATCTATATGTTTGAGCAGGGTACGGTGATAGAGCAGGGCAGTCACACAGAGCTTATGGAACTGGGCGGCAAGTATGCACAGATGTGGAAGTTACAGGCTCAGAATTATCTTGCAGAGGAGGTGACGGAATGAGCAAACAAAACAAAAAAGACAAAATAAAGATGATGCGGCTCATCTCCAACGTTCTGTATATCGTTAAATATGCTTTCCGTCACGATTACAGACTTCCGCTTTCGTATATCGTGAGCCTTACTGTTTTTATGGGTATAGGTGCTTTTATCGACACCTTTATGCTTATGGAGATAATCAACATCTTCACAACCACTGCTGATATTATGAGCGTTGTAAAGGTACTTGCTGTTATGCTGATATTACACGCTGTCCGTATGGTCATATTCCGTGTTCTTGAAAACTATTTCTGGACAAAGATGATAGGCTTTGAGGGTAAAGTCCAGCGTGAGCTTATGGCAAAGGCACAGAAAATGGATCTTAAATGCTATGATATTCCCGATTACTATGACGACTTTGTGATTGCCGCCTCACAATCAGAGGAGATGTGCAAAAAGGGTATAATGAGCGTTGCAAAGATAATATCTCAGCTTGTGGCAATGGTCGTTGCTGGAACGATGATAATAACTATCAACCCTGTTGTCGTTATATTCCCTGTTATTGGATTTGTTGTTAACATCATAACCCGTTTTATCATCACAAAGCTTGAATATGAATACAACCTTGAAAAACAGCGTATAGGCAGAAAGGCTGATTACTCAAAGAGGGTGTTCTATCAGCCTGAATACGCAAAGGAGATAAAGCTAACGGGCATTGAGGACGCACTTATGGAGCAGTACGACGAGGCTATCGCAGAGGAGCGGAAGATGGCACTTGGCTATTCGCTGAAAATACTTATTCCGACACTTATTAACTGGATAACCGTGTTTACGGTGTGCCAGTTCTATGCTGTTCCCGTGTATCTTGCATACCTTGCTATTGAGAAAAAGACCATTCAGCTCGGAGAGGTGGCTTCCCTCAAAAACGCAACGAACGGTATCAAGAGTCATCTCGACCAGATGAACTATGCACTGGTGGATTTTCAGACGGTGGGACAGTATGCCGAGAAATTCCGCCGTTTTATGGAATACGAGATAAACATAGAGGGCTGTGAGGGAACGGAGCCTGTCCCCGAAAACGACTGCACTCTTGAACTGTGCAACGTAAGCTTCAAATACAAGGACAGCGAGAGATATGTGCTTAAAAACGTAAGTATGACGATACGAAAGGGCGAAAAACTTGCACTTGTAGGCGAAAACGGAGCAGGTAAATCCACACTGATAAAGCTTATTATGAGGCTTTATGATGTTACAGAGGGTGAGATACGCTTTGGCGGAGTGGATATCAGAAAGCTCAACATAAGGGATTACCGTGAGAAGATAGGTGCGGTATTTCAGGATTTTCAGATCTACGGTGCTACTCTTGCGGAAAACGTAAAGACAGATATCGTAAATGAAAACGACAGCGAAAGGATAGTTGACGCACTTAAAAGAGCGGATCTCGGCGGAAAGCTTAAAACCCTTGAAAAGGGCATTGATACAGAGCTTACAAAGGAATTCTCCGAAAGCGGCACTATGCTTTCGGGCGGCGAGGGTCAGAAGGCGGCTATTGCCCGTATGTTTATGAGGGATATGCCCATTGCTATACTCGATGAGCCAAGTTCCGCACTTGACCCTATTGCAGAGTATCGTTTGAATAAGAGTATGCTAAGAAATGCGGAAAATCAGGCGGTTATCCTTATCTCGCACCGTCTTTCCACAACAAAGGACGCTGACCGCATTATCCTGCTTGAAAACGGCAGTATCGCAGAAAGCGGAACCCACGCAGAGTTACTGAGAAACGGCGGTACATACGCAGAGATGTGGAATGTTCAGGCGGAAAAATACTGTGCCTCTATCTATGCATAAACAGTAATGGATATACTTATACTACCGCAGGGCTGATGCTCTGCGGTTTTGCTTTAATTTTGCAAAGCTATTGACAAAATAGTGAATATCTGCTACAATATCAATGATGTAAAACGTTTGTTTCAAATAAAATGGGAGAGTTGGAATATTATGCCACCAAAACCTAAGTTTACAAGAGAGCAGATCGTAGAGGCTGCTTTAAAGATAGCAGCAGACAAGGGCTTAAAGGCACTTACTTCAAGAGAGCTGGGGGCAGCTCTGGGCAGCTCCGCAAGACCTATCTTTACCGTATTTAAGAATATGGAGGAGGTATATGTGGAGGTGCGAAAAGCCGCCCTTGCAAGTTTTGACGATTACGCTAAAAAAGCAGAGGAATATACTCCTGTATTCAAGCAGATGGGCGTACAAATGGTAATGTTTGCAATGGAAAAGCCCAAGCTATATCGTTTGCTGTATATGAGCGAAAAGCCTGAGGCAAAGAGCTTTGAGGACGTTTACAACAATCTTGGTAAGCCTGCTTTTCAGTGCGTTGAGGTCATTCAAAAAGAGTATGATATGAATTACGATGACGCTATGCTGCTTTTCAAGCATACCTGGATGTTCACTTATGCAGTGGGTGCTCTTATTGCTACGGGTACCTGTCATTTCACCTTTGACGAGGTACAGGATATGCTGAGCCGTGAATTTGTCGCTATGATATCCCTTATCAAATCGGGCAGAGCAAACAGCTGCACCACTATCCCCGAAAAGAAATAATATTTTTTGCCCTTGTCTTATTGACAGGGGTAAAAATTTGTGATATAATAAATCAAACGTTGCAAAACAAACATTTCAAAACAGACGGTTTATTTGATGAGAGGTATCGTAATGTCATAATGTCATAATGTTGATATAAAACATCGGGTTAGAGAACGTGATGAACAGTCCAAAAGATACGGAGGTACGATATGTTAAGGATAAGACCATACAAGCCTGCTGACGCAATTAAGGTCGTAGGGTGGATAAAGGACGAGATGTCTTTCAGAAAGTGGTGTGCGGACAGGTACGACAGCTATCCCATTACCGCAGATGATATGAACAGATTTTATGACTCCTGCGGTGATGATATTTTTGCATTCACCGCTTTTGATGAAACAGGGGTAGCGGGACATTTTACTCTGCGTTTTCTTGACGAGGATAAGGACGAGCTGCGGCTTGGATTTGTTATCGTAGACGACGCCCGGCGTGGCAAGGGCTATGGACGGGAAATGGTGAGCCTTGCTCTGAAATTTGCGTTTGAGCTTGTCAAGGTGCAGAAGGTAACGCTGGGAGTATTTGAAAACAACGATACAGCCTTTGATTGCTATGCGGCTGTGGGATTTAAGAAAACTGACGGTAGTTGGAGCTGTACTGTCCGTGACGAGGAGTGGCTGTGCCGCAGTATGGCTATAACAGCGGAGGAGTATTTCGGATAGGCTGTGCAAAGGAGGTCGTAAGATGTCCAAAAAGAAAAGAGAGCATATAGTATTTGACAGAACGAGGAGGATCAAGAATAACATTCCTTTTTATAAAACAAACAAAGCTGTAAATAAAAATGGAAAAGCGGCACGGAACTGAAAGATGGACGCTCAGAAAGGAGTATTCGCAGTGGACGAAAAATGGGTGATATGTCCCGTCTGCGGAAGTAAGACGAGGGTGAGGCTCAGGGAGGATACGGTGCTGAAAAACTTTCCGCTGTTTTGTCCGAAATGTAAGCAGGAGAGCATCATCTGTGCCGAGAATATGAAGATAAGCCTGCTTAGAAAAGCAGAATAAGACAATGTTAAGAGCCGGACGCTTAGACGCAGAGCCAAACAAGAGAGGAACGCTCTGTATCGGCTGTCCGCTGAATAGGAGGATAACAATGGAGCTATTAAAAGAAAACGAACGCAGTGCAAATAAAGCCGCCGCAAAGGTTATGAGAATAACCGTGCTGGTCTTTGTGGTGGTGCTGGTACTTGATATAGCGGGGATATTTACTATTCCGCTGGGGGTAATGATAGCCGCATACATAATAGGCACGGTTTTGCTGTTTGTACCTACCTTTATCGTGAATATAGGAAAACAGGACGGACCGTGGGTGAAGTATATCATCGTGATATGTGCGGTGCTGTTTACGGTAGATGTGGCGATAACACTGTCCTATCATTCGATACTTCTGTTTGTTTATCCCATAGCTATTGCAAGTCTGTATTTTTCGGGTAAGCTCAACATAGTTGCGTCGATAATAACTATCGTCGGAGTGTCCGTGGGACAGCTTGGTGCATTCTATCTGAACTATGTTCCCGATGATAACTTTGTGGAACTCAGCGACGTGCTGATATTCGGAATACTTCCCCGTGCTATGATACTTTTTGCGGTATCAACTATCTTCACTATGCTGTGCAAACGTACAGCGAATATGCTTGGCAGCCTTATGGGTGCGGAGCAGCAGCGTATTATGCGTGAGAAGTCCTTGGAGGTGTCCGAAAAGCTGCTTCAAACCGTGACAGAACTTGACAGGATCGCCGCAGCGTCAGCCGAGGCAAACCACAGCATTGCAGATGAATCCGCAAACGTAATGCGTGACAGCGAGGCTAATTTCGAGCATATCAAGGCAGTAGAGGACAATATGGGTGCTATCTCCGTAAGCCTTGCGGACCTCTCCGAGATGAGCCGCAGTATTGCTGAACTTACCGAGCGTGCAGATAAGATAACCGCAGACAACGACAACAAGATGAGCCTTGCAAGTCGCAGTATGGACGAGATATGCAGAGGCACAGACGAGAGCAAGGAGATAATCTCCCGTCTGTCTGAACAGTCCGAGCAGATAGTGAAGATAGCAAAGGTGATAACCGATATCTCTATGCAGACGAATATCCTTGCTATCAATGCGTCTATCGAGGCTTCCCGTGCAGGTGAGTCGGGCAAGGGCTTTTCGGTTGTTGCGTCAGAGATAAAGAAACTGTCCGAGCAGACAAAGGGTGCGGCGGCAGAGATAGGCGATATAATCGAGCAGGTAACAGACAATATCACCTCTACGGTGGAGTCTATGGAAAAGAACTCCCAGCTTACCCGTGAGGGTATGCGTAGTATGGAGCAGGTAAGACTCTCCGCAGAGCATATCAGCAATTCCAACAGTGAGATATCCAAGCATATCGCAGATATGAACAGCGTTATTGACAGCGTTGCGGAAAGCGGAAACACCGTGTCCCACAAGCTTGTAAGCGTAAGCGGAAATATAGAGAACAACTGCGGAGCGGTACAGCACGTGGCTGCGGCTATCGAGGAAAACAGTGCGGGTACGGAAACGCTCGGAGATATGGTGAAGAACATAAAGGTTATGGCAGAGGAGCTTGAAAGGCTCACAAAGTAAGGAGAAGAAAAATGACTACATTACAGATGATACAAAAGACGATAAAGGTATTTAAGATAATATCTCTTGTTATGATGATACTGTCCTTTGTGGGAGCGGCATTTATGCTGACGTGCGTCGGCGTGTATATGGCAGAAAGCAATGCTACCGTCCGGATAGAGGGTGCGGCGGCTCTTATACAGGATATCGCAGGCAGGACAGAATACAACGATGTTATAGCTGTTTTGTGGTGCAATGCGGTGCTTTGTATCACTGACGGAATACTGCTTTCTGCGGTGTTCAGCTATCTAAGCAAGGAGCTTAAAGACGGCACTCCCTTTACAAAAAGAGGAGAAAAGCAGATAAGACATCTCGGCGTAAAGGTGATAGTGCTTAATACAGTAGCGTCTATAATATGCGGAGTAATTTGCAGCTGCTATAACGTGGCAAGACCCGAAAACATTATAAATGTTGTGACGATAGTGCTTGGCATTACACTGATAATACTTTCACTTGTATTCAGATACGGTGCGGAGCTTGAAAAAAGCTGCGGCAAGGAAACGGTATAAGGGGCGGTTTAATGTACGATATACGTGAGCTTGAAAACAGAATGTGGCAGGCGGCAAAATCGGGCGACCGTGCGGCTTTTTCCGAGCTTGTTTTATCGGAGGCTGTAATGGTCTGTGGTGGCTGTCGCTGTACAGGTGCGGAATATACGGAGATAATAAGCGGTTCTGTGATTTCCGATTATGAAATTCTGCAATTTGAAACAGTGCTTGAAACAGAAGATGTTATACAGGTGCATTATGTTATAAGGACAACGGCGGACAGCCCCGAAAACTCCGATATGGCAGGACTTTTTCACGTGACTTCAACGTGGAAAAGGCAAAGCGGCGGCTGGAAGCTTGTTTTCAATATGGATCAGAGGATTTTTGTATGAACTATAAAATGATATTATTAAGAGATAACGACACGATGAACGATAAGGTGTCACAGTGGTTTCACGAGAAGTGGGGAGTACCTGTCGAGGCGTATATGGAGAGCATAATTGAGTGTCAGCAGAAGAAGGGTGCAGTTCCCCAGTGGTATGTGATAACAGACGGTGACAGGATAGTTGCGGGTATGGGAGTTATAGAGAACGACTTTCACGAGCGTAAAGACCTTGCTCCGAATATCTGTGCAGTATATACAGAGGAGGAATATCGTGGTCAGGGTCTTGCGAAATATCTGCTGGACTTTATCTGTGCAGACCTTTCAAGGCAGGGCATAGATACGACCTATCTTCTCACTTCCCACACGGAATTTTACGAGAAGTGCGGCTTTGACTATTTCTGTAATGTGAAAGAGGACGGCGGAGATACCGCAAGAGTTTATCGCCGTATCTCAAAGTGCGGCGGAAGTATGGCGGAGCTTAAAACCTTTCTTGATGATTCGGGACGTTTAACGGCTCTCCCTGCAAAGAGGAAGATGAAGCTTCACGCTTTTGTTTATCTTTCGGATAAGTTCATAAAGGGCAAGGTGTACACCGAAAAAGAGGTGAACGCTCTCATAAACGAGTGGCACACCTACGGCGACCCTGTAACTCTCCGCAGAGAGCTTTGCGACCACCGTATACTTTGCAGAGATGACTACGGCAAGGAGTATAAGCTTTGTGATACCGTCCCCGGATTTGATGAACTGCTGAAAATATACGGATAACTCTCCACAGCGTTTTATAAAGATATTTCCCCCGTTTTGTCAGATAACGGGGGATATTCTGTTTCTGCTGTAAATAAAAACTGTTCTAAGTTTAAAGGTGTTGCAATTTACGGTGAAATGATGTATAATAAAATATAGTTGACATCAACGCTTTAAATCATCGAAAGGACGTAAAAGGATTATGAATATCGCAGTTGTAGGTCTTGGTCTTATCGGAGGCTCTGTATGTAAGTCCATAAAGGCTAATACCTTTCATCATATAATGGGTATCGACACAAACCCCGAAACTATAAAGAAAGCTTTGGAGCAGGGTGCTATCGACGAGGCTATCGACGAGAGCCGCCTTTCCGAGGCTAACCTCACCATTGTTGCACTTTACCCTGTGCCTACGGTGGAATTCATCAAGAAGAATGCCGATAAATTCCGCAAGGGCAGTATCGTTATCGACGTAAGCGGTGTAAAGGGATACGTTGTAAAGAACTGTACACCTGTACTTGACGAGCACGGAGTTATCTTCATCGGTACACACCCTATGGCAGGTACGGAGAATTCGGGCTTTGACTATGCTACCGCTACACTTTTCAAGAATGCAAGTTATATCCTTACTCCCACTGAGAACACACCTCAGATAGCCATTGACCTTGTTTCCACGCTTGGAGCTTGTATGGGTTTTGGACAGGTAGTTATCGCAACACCTGAACAGCACGACGCAAATATCGCCTACACATCGCAACTTGCACACGTTGTATCGAATGCTTATGTAAAAAGCCCCGCATTGTTCCGTGCAGACGGATTTTCGGCAGGAAGCTTTCTTGATCTTACCCGTGTTGCAAAGCTCAACGAGGAGATGTGGTCCAGCCTTTTCCTCTGTAATAAGGAGGCACTGCTAAACGAGATAAACATCATCATAGACAGCCTTACGGAATACCGTGACGCTATGGTAAACGATGATATAGATACCCTGCGTGAGATACTTAAAATAGGTCGTGAACGCAAGGAGAAGAGTATGGAATTCTACGGTCAGGAGCGTAAGTAATGACAAAGCAGAAACCGCATATCAGCTATATCGTGTCGCTTTGCGGAATAATGTGCGGACTTGCACTGGTTATGATGTTCTTTCTCAGTATGATACCCGCATTCGAGTATATAAGTCCTGCCGTATCGGGCATACTTATATGGGTAATAAGGGAAAGACTTGGCGTAAGGTACGGACTGATAAGCTACATCGCAGTCGGATTGCTGTGCTTTTTCCTCACCCCGAATTACGAGGCAAGTCTTATGTACATCTTCCTGCTTGGCTACTATCCCATTGTACGGGAGTTCATTATGAAACTGCCGAATGCATTCCTCAGACTTATTACAAAGCTTGTCCTCTATGCGGTTATGGCGGTGGCTTGTTATTGGTTGCTTATCAACCTGTTCAATATGACTCAGCTTTTGGAGGATATGGGAGAATTCGGACAGTACGGCGGACTTGTACTTCTTGGTATGGGAGCTGTCGCATTTGTGATGTACGATTTCTTTTTGGGACTTTTTGCACCATTCTACGAAAAGGTGCTTAAACCGAAGATATCCAAGAGAATGAAGTAACGTTTTAAGGATAAACACAGCAGATAAATCTAATATAGATCATAGTAAAGGAGATACGCAATGTCAGAAAGAATACCCGCAAGAAATGATGTCCCTCAGCAGCACAAATGGAATATAAACGACATCTACGCAACAGATGCAAAGTGGGAGGAGGACTTCAACAAGGCAAAGACTTTCCCCCAAAAGATAAATTCCTACAAGGGTGAGATAAGCAAGTCTGCGGCAAAGCTGTTTGAATATCTGGAATTCGACAGTGAGATGAGCGTGGTACTTGACAGCCTTGTAAATTACGCACAGCGTAAGAGCGACGAGGACACAAGAAAGAACGAGTATCAGGATATGGTCAGCCGTATAGAAACCCTCTATGTAGATATTGCGGGAGCTGCGGCATTTGTAACTCCCGAACTGCTTTCCGTGACCGACGAGGCTATGGACGGCTTTTACGCCGAGTGCGAGGGGCTTTCTCTTTACCGCACCGCCCTTGACAGGATACGCAGACAGCGTGAGCATATCCTCTCCGAGAGCGAGGAAAAGCTTATGGCTCTTACAGGCGAGATGATGGGCAGTCCCGACAGTATATTCTCTATGTTCAACGACGCCGACCTTAAATTCCCCGACGCTATCGACAGCAAAGGCGAGGCTCATCAGGTGACACACGGCAGCTTTATCCCGCTTATGCACAGCAGTGACAGAGAGCTTAGAAAGTCTGCGTTTGAGAGCCTGTATCACGTTTATGAGAGCTACAAGAACACCTCTGCGGCTATACTTGCGTCACAGACAAAGTGTCTTACATTCCGTGCGAGGGCAAGGAAATACAACAACTCTCTTGAAGCGGCACTTGACCGCACCGAAGTCCCCGTAAAGGTATATGAGCAGCTTATCTCTGCCGTACACGAACATCTTCCTCTTATGCACCGCTATGTAAGACTTCGCAAAAAGCTTCTTGGTGTAGATGAGCTTCACGCTTACGACCTGTATACTCCGATAGTTGCAGACGTTGATCTCAAAATCCCCTTTGAGCATGCAAAGCAGGAGGTGTACGACTCCCTTTCCTGTATGGGCGAGGAGTACCGTTCTATCCTCAAAAAGGGCTATGACGAGGGCTGGATAGACGTTTACGAAAACGAGGGCAAACGCAGCGGAGCTTATTCCGCAGGTGCGAGAGTTCACCCTTTCGTACTGCTTAATCATAAGGACACGCTCAACTGTGAGTTCACCCTTGCCCACGAAATGGGACACGCTATACACTCCTACCTTTCCAACAAAACACAGCCTGTTGTTTATGCAGACTATGTTATCTTTGTTGCGGAGGTAGCCTCTACCTGTAATGAAAGCCTGCTTATGCAGCACCTTTTAAAGAATACCACCGATAAAAAGCACCGTGCTTACCTTATAAACTACTTCTTAGAACAGTTCCGCACAACGCTGTACAGACAGACTATGTTTGCGGAGTTCGAGCTTATGATAAACCGCAAGAATGAAAACGGCGAGTCCCTCACCGCTGATGTTCTCTGCGAGATGTACCGTGAGCTTAATCTCAAATATTACGGCGAGGATATCGTTATCGACAGCGAGCTTGATATGGAGTGGTCGAGAATACCTCATTTCTACTATAACTACTATGTATATCAGTACGCTACGGGATTTTCAGCGGCTATCGCACTGTCGCAGCGTATCCTTAACGAGGGTGAAAATGCCGTAAAGGACTACATCGGATTTTTGAGCGGCGGCTGTTCAAAAGACCCTATTTCGCTCTTAAAGGGTGCGGGCGTTGATATGACCTCCCCCGACCCTGTTAATGACGCACTGAAAATGTTTGGCACTCTTCTTGACGAGATGGAGGAACTTTCAAAATGATAGATACAGGAAACGAGCGTTTCTCTGTATCTTTGACAGATCTGCTGCACACAAGCGGCAGGTCTGTCTTTGTACTTAATGAATATTTGTACTGTTTACAGAGCAGCGATAATGATCTTCTCGCCGAGGGCGAATGTCTTAGAGAATTTCTGTGCGAGGATAATACCTGTATCATTTCAGACAATCAGATGTACACTTATTACAGGAATGGTGTGTTCCGCTGTGTACGGTTGTTTTGTATAAGAAGGATAGGGCAGGAGAATATCTACCTCTGTGAGCTTATCTCACGCAAAGAGGCTGAGAAGATGCTTCGCAAAACGGACAGGCTTACGGATACCACGATATTTTTCGGCAGAATGGAACACAGCCTTTCAGAGTTATGGAAAAATGTAGCGGAGCTTCCGGAGGACAGTGAGATACGCACCGCTATAAAGAATGAACTGTACAGGCTTTCCGCAGCAGAGGAGTCTTTGTTTGAAAGCGTAGGTATGGATAATGCTCCTGCTGTTAATGTGGTGTTTGATATTTCAAGGCTTTTCGGACAGCTTGTGGAACGCTGCAACAAGACCCTTGTGGAGGTCGGACGGAGCATCGTTTTAGACGACTTGTGCGGAGCTCCTGTTTATATATGTGCAGACAGCCGCAGAGCGGTAACGGCATTTGTTGACCTGATACAGGCGGCACTTATCTGCACTCCCGTTGATATAGTGCCTGTTATCTCGCTGTACAAGGGCGAGAATAAGAGCTGTGGCTCGGCTGTTATATCGGTAAGGCTCATAAACGACCGTTTGCTTTTACAAAGCAGGGAGGGTAACTCCATTGCGGAGAGAAATATATGGAAAGCGTTCGGTATAGCGGAGCGTTTTGCGGCGGCAACGGGCGGCTCGTTCGTTTTGAGAGATGACCACGGAGAAACTGTCGCTGTGCTTTCTCTTCCCACCGCAACGGCGGAGGATATAGCTATGTGCCGTTTGGAAGAGCCGTCTGCGGCTTACGACAGCGTTGTTCCCGATATAGCGGAGATAAAGATGAGAGAGTTTTTGGAACTTTACTGATAAAGCGGTATATTACACCAACAGTTCAAAACACTGTCACGTTTTTTTCATAATTTGGCTGTATAATTAAATCCGTAAAATACGGAGATAATACCATAAAAGGAGTGAGCGAAATGTACAATATACTGATAGTTGACGATGAAGAGCATATCCGTGAGGTGCTGCGTGAATACGCCGAGTTTGAGGGCCACACCGTTGACGAAGCTTGTGACGGTATGGACGCCGTAGAAAAGGCAAAGGCAAAGGACTATGACATAATCATAATGGATATAATGATGCCGAGGCTTGACGGATACTCTGCCTGTAAGGAGATAAAAAAGCTTAAAGATATCCCTGTGCTTATGCTTTCCGCAAGGGGCGAGGAGTATGATAAGCTGTTCGGATTTGAGATAGGTATAGACGACTATGTTGTAAAGCCGTTTTCTCCGAAAGAGGTAATGGCGAGAGTGAATGCTATCGTAAAACGCAATCAGGCGAACACAGCCGCTGCTCCTTTGGCTGAAACTGCGGAGTTTGAGGGGCTGTCGATAAACTTCACCTCCCGTGATGTGTTCATTGATGGGGAAAAGGCAAGTCTTACTCCAAAGGAGTACGACCTGCTGTTTTATCTTGTACGCAACAAGAACATTGCCCTTACAAGAAACCGTCTGCTTGAAGAGGTGTGGGGCTATGACTTTTTCGGTGATGACCGCACGATAGATACCCATATAAAAATGCTGAGGAACAATTTAGGTCCTTACCGCAAGTTTGTTGTAACGCTGCGTGGAATGGGCTACAAGTTCGAGGTATAAGATGAGCCTTTTCCGAAGTATCACCTTTCAGATATGGCTCAGGTTTGAAACGATAGTAGCGGCAATGCTGGGTCTTACTTACATCTTTCTGATAGTGATGTTTCCCACGTTCTATGAGTGGATGAAGATAGAGGAGATAAGCCAGTCGCTGCTTACAGTAAAGGCAAACTGGTACAATAAAGATGTTGGCTCTGTCGTTGAGCGTACAGCACTTAACAACAAGCTGTATATAGAGATATACTTCCCCGATGAGAATATCCCGTTCGTGTTCAATAATATGGGCGGTGGTCTTTCCATAACGAATATCTCAAAGCTCGGCTATCAGCAGGAGGTAAAAAACTCCGAAACGGGCATAGTTTACCGCCGTTTCCACGATGAGCGTGAGAACAATACCGTGCTTATGGTATGCTCCTATGCGGGCGGCACAAAGCAAGACCCTGACGCTTATGTATTTATCTGCTCGTATTTACAGCCGCTAGGCACTACTATGCAGATATTCCAGCGGCAATTTTTGTTCGTATCGATGATAACGGTGGTGGTGACATTCTTTGTATCGCTTCTGTTTTCACGAAGGATATCCACACCTATCGTGCAGATAAACAGGTCTGCAAAGGAGCTTCCGCAGGGAAGATTTGCTTTCCGTGCCTCAAAGCGTGATTATGCGGAGATAAAGCAGCTTTCATCAACGCTGAATTCCGCCTCAAAGGAGATAGCGAAATCCGACGACCTCCGCCGTGAGCTTATGTCCAACATCTCCCACGACCTCAGAACGCCGCTTACTATGATAAAGGCTTATGCTGAGATGATACGTGACCTTTCGGGCGACAATCCCGAAAAGCGTGAGCGTCATCTGAAAGTCATCATTGACGAAACCGATAGACTTTCTTCCCTTGTAAATGATATACTTGACCTGTCGAAGTTACAGGCAGGCGTTACGGAGCTTAACATAGAGCAGTTTAATTTCGGAGAGCGTCTGTCGGGCGTTGTGTCGAGGTTTGACATTCTTCGTGAAAGTGACGGCGTGATTATTGAACTCCACGCAGGAAACTCTGTTCTTATTGAGGCTGACAAGGTAAAGCTTGAACAGGTTGTGTATAATCTCATCAATAATGCCGTGACCTATACGGGCGATGACAACACAGTGATAGTGCGGCTTTACAGGACAGTGGACAGAACAGTGCGCTTTGAAGTAACAGACCACGGCGACGGTATCGCACCTGAATATCTCCCCTATATCTGGGACAGATATTACAAGGTAAGCGAGCGTAATAAGACCCACAAACGTGCCAAAATGGGCAGCGGAATAGGTCTTTCCATAGTAAAGAGCATATTGGAGCAGCACGGTTTTAAGTACGGTGTTGACAGCGAGGTGGGAAAGGGCAGCACCTTCTGGTTTGAAGCTCCCGACCCTCTTGCAGAGCCTTTACAGGAGCAGCGTAGACCTGCTGCAAAGCTGAAAAAACAGAAGTAAAACAACGGGCAGATACAAAGGTCTGCCCGTTTTGTTGTTGACTTTTTTTGTCTGTTGCTTTATAATAAAAATAACGATTTTGTATACGGAGAGGTGTTTTTATGAAGATAAAAAACGGTTTTATGCTGAGAAAGGTCGGCAGTCAGAATGTCGTTGTGGCTGTGGGTACGGCGAGCAAGGATTTTAACGGTATCATTCGCCTTAACGACAGCGGCAGATATCTTTGGGAGAAATTACAGAGTGAAACTGATGAAGAAGAGCTGATAAAGGCTATGCTTAACGATTATGACATTGATGAGGTTACCGCAAGAGCGGATATCCGGCGTTTCATACAGACTTTAAAGGGAGCTGACTTGCTTGAATGACGCAGTGCAGACGGAGTTTTCCTTAAAGGAATTTGACGAAACTATCCGTGTCGTGCTTGACAGTGGGGGAGAATTCCGCATCTATCCAAAGGGTACAAGTATGCTGCCGCTGATAAGACAGGGCAGGGATTCCGTGGTGCTTGTAAAATCTACAAAGCCACCTAAAAAGGGAGATATCGCCTTTTACCTCAGAGATAACGGCGGCTATGTCCTGCATCGTATTTTAAAGGCGGAAAACGGCTTGTATACTATGTGTGGAGATAATCAACTTGTCCTTGAAAAGGGTATATCCGAGGGGCAGATAATTGCAATAGTAGACAGACTGTACAGGGGTGACAACTGTGTAAAGCTAAGTGCGTTTTCTTACAAGATATATTGTTTTTTCTGGCGGTCTTTCTTTCTTCGCAGGGTGTATTTCAAGCTGAGAAGTATAAAAAATGGGAGATTAAAAGGTCGGTCTTAGATATTGAGAGAGGTGCGTCGACGCACCTCTCATTTTGTTTATACAGGAATAGTGACATCACTCTGTTTTAGAAACAGTGCATTAAGGATTTATCCTGTCAACAATAACAGCCTTATTGCCGTTGGTTTCATAAGTATTGCCGCTTTATAAAAAGGTTCAATTTTGGTCAGCTTTTTGTAAATAAAAAAGTCCTGTGAATTAAAAAAGCAGTTCACAGAACATTCGCATTAAACGAAAACGACGGTGAAACACTGATCACCGTAGTTATTTATTTAGTGTGGAACTTATTATGTTCCGATTTGTTGATTTACGATAATTGTATCGTTTCGCCCGAATTATCGTCTGTTCCCTTTGCGGTGAAGCGGTCTACTGTATACCACGCCGCAGTTGAATTGTGATCGCCCAAGTTATCGTAGAGCTGTATAGTAACTGTACCGTCAGGATTGGTTACGGCTGCAACACCGGACGGAGTGTAGTCGTTATTGGCTGTGTAGTAGTTCAGTGCCATATCACAAAGTTCAATATTGGAATAGAAAACAAGTGCGTCGGGATCCGGAGAAAGGTTTTCATCGTGCCACAGCTCTTTTATTACACCGTCAGGGAATTCAAGCTTTAAATGAGTTTTTTCATTGCTGAGTATTTTACAAACAGTCTTATTATCAGCAGATCCAAAACTGAATGTTACTTCATTATCGCTGATAGAATATTCAAAAGCACTGCCTATATTCGTTTCAAAGTCAATAGTCGCTCCGCCTTTTCCGTCTTCATATATAATGTAATAGCCTGTTGGAATTCCCTCGGTTGCCACTTTCCATACGCCCGAGGTGAACATTTCCTTATCGGCTTCCTCTGTGTCCACAGGTTCGCTGTCTGTCGTTTCTGTTGCTGATGATGACTCAGTAACAGAAGAAGTCTGTGAAATGTTACTGTTTGTGGGTATATTTGTATTCTTACAAGCTGAACAAAACAGTATTGCGGCTAAAAGAACAGGTGTAAATCTTTTCATAAAATATACCTCGGGAGCAGTAAATGTTTAATTATTAAGCTAATATCACGTTTTGTGTATATGTCAAATCTGCAGTCAGTGTATTCCAACCTTATAATTTTTTTAAGATGCATTTTCAGACTATCTTGATGAACCATATACAAATGCTGTATCACATATTGGCTTTATATCTAAATGCTCTGTTAACATTTCATATTGCGGGATATAGTTTGTCATCATAATATCTGCGTTTTGCCATTGTGGATAGTCACACACAAGTTATCAATATATGATATATAGATCATTCCAAGTGTTTCCGTTATTCAATACCAAGATGCTTTCGCCAGAATTCCTGTGAGGTTATTTCAACCTTGCGACTGATAAGGTCTTTTTTTGCTTTTTTATAACGGAAAAATATCTTGATTATCATTCCGACAGTCAGGAAACCGTATTTCAAAAATTTCAAAAAACTGCGTTTCAGTAATATTCCGTCTTTCCCGTTTGGTTGATATTGAATGACAGCCTTTCTGCGATACATATCGATACCGCTTATGTGTATAATAGGTATTGCAATAAGCTCTTTTTTTAGCATAAAGCTCGGGATAAGATGACCGCCGAGCGTTATCGCCATAATTCGCCAAATAGTTTCGTTTGGCGGGAAATGATCGTGTTTCATATTCTCGCTGAATTCAGGAATAGTATCGAGAGATACCAGCTTTAATACCGAAGAAATTATTTCCTTATTGTTCTGTTCTTCATCACAATTTAGGAAAAAATCTGCTCCGCTCAAGAGCTGATCGACTGCACACAGGATAACAGAGATATTGTCATATCTGAAGCGTGTCATCTGCCTTCCGATCTCAAAAACAAATCTTCGGATTATCTCGAAACGGCCGTTGTTCTTATATAAGAGCATAGTAAGAGTTTCATTGCGGAAAGAATAATAGTCCACAACAAAGCTTTCTTTCTTATCAAAAGCCTCGTGACGTACAGCGATTCCGTTCATAGTTATGACTTTGGTACCTTTGGGTTTTCTCAAGCCATATTCAATGTCATCAAACTTAATGAACAGCGGTAACGGTAACGCACTCTCTTCTACGATAGAAGTTGGCATACACAAGCACCACCAAGCACCGTAATCCACGTCGCAGTTATTCAGATTATCAAGTAGTAATTCCAGAACACGTACATCATTTCCGTGCTTCAACGAAGTGATCCTGCCGTCCCATTTAGCCCCTAGTTCGTGCTGAAACCAGGGGGTATCCAGTCGAAGCATAGCAGCACTGAACCAGCTTTTTTTGTGTTCTTTGGAGAGCAACGATATAAATACCGTCATTTGTTCCAGTGTTTCTGAATGGAATTCCACATCGTCGTCCATAAGTATAACGTGTGAGTAGTTACCGTCATAGGCTTCAATAAGGCCTCTTGTAAAGCCGCCGCTGCCACCGTAGTTCTTATTCGGAAGAACACTGATAAAATCGTCGGATAGTGAATTGCAGTCAAGTGTTTGGCCGTTATCTATAACAAAAACACGGTTAATAAAGCTGAATTCGGCGGATCTCAGCTGTTCGATATTTTTCAGTATGTACTTTTCACGTTTGAAAGTGCAGAATGCAATGCAGACGTTTATGTTACGGCAGCTGCATTCGGAAGAATAATTTCCGCTGATGATCTCACAGTTCGATAAAGCGGTTATTTTGGGATAAAGGAATCCGTTTTGAGGTAGTTCTGACAGATTTACCGATACTGAGATCTTTTCTTTTCCGTGGGCAGCACCTACAATATGCTCATAACCATCAAAAACGCATAGCTGTACCAACGCTTCGCCTTTTATGGTACAGCCAAAAGTTACATCTTTCACGTTTGTATAGTCACGATACTTTGTGTAGGAAAGACTGTTGAAATAAGTATCAAACGATACGATATCTGTATCCGAAAGCGAAAGCTCACCACGATAATAAAGGTCGGGATATTCTGCGTCCGTAGGCAGGATCAGATTTTGAAGTATCATCTTATTTCCTTTCTGTGTTTTATTCTGTTTTTATTCTTTATGATTGCTTTGTACACAGGTCTTATTCCGATTGAGGCAAGCACCAGGAATATCGGCATAAATTGAATAAGATATCGTGCTTCTGCTTCCCAGAACATAAAAAACACAAAGACACCAAAGATAGTAAGAAGCATAACCTGATAAGGCTTAGATCGTCGGTGTTGTATTCCGCATATTATAGCTAGCAATATAATTGCGGCATAAAAGCCCTGACTGATTGCCATAATAATCCTACAAGTGGTTTGGTTTGTAATCAGGGTATTGATAGGATTTTCGGACTGGGGTTCGACTAAACGCCAGAACAGCCCCATAGTACCGCTGTCCCACATTTCAAATGTTTTGGTAAAAAGCATATGATATAACAGACCGTCTAGTCCCTTTTTTTCGATCCTCCTGTATATTTCGGATATTGCTACTTCTTGTTTTTGTTTATATCCTTCCGTAAATAGTATCATATCATAAGAGGGTGCGTGAAAACCGCCATTCCCTTCCATAGACATCATTATCCAATATGTTATGGGATATTCATATTTCTCTGATTGCTCCGCTGTAATAAGACCGCTGCTGTCGACACACAGGTTTATTCCTGTAAGCAGCAAGACGAAAGCAAGCAAGAATACTCCAATTCGTTTTAATACGGAACGTTTGCTTAGCAATATAATTATCGTTGCTGCAATCGCAAATATACCTGCTGTTGGCTTAAATACCATTGCAACCGCACATATTCCACCGCTTAATGCCAGAAAAACAAGCTTTTTATGACGTACAAACTTTACGAAATAATACATAAAAACTGACGTAAACATAAAAGATATCACATCTGTATACGCCATAGGCATAACAAAATATAAAGGCGAAAAGAAAAAACATACTGCAAAACATATTGCGGCAGATTTTAGCCCTCCTAAAAGAGCCGCAGTACGCATACACAGGAAAACCCCAAGCGTGATGAAAACGGCATTTAATATAATTGCAGCTTCGTAAATAAGCTCAGCGGAGCCTGTAAACAGTACCAGCAGTTTTCCGATTCCAGTATATAAGAGCAGTATCGGAATATTGTTGGGAAAGCGTGCAAAATACTCAGCCCATACCAATGTATCATTTTCGGCAAGACTTTGTGAATTGACCATTACATTGATAAAATCGGGCAGACCGCACCAAACAGAGTCGTGGATCTTTTGCTTATTTATAAATCCACATATCAAGAGCAGTACAAACATTATAAAAAGTGCTATTGTGCAGAATATCTTCGCATAAGCTTCAAGTTGCTCTTTGTACTTACATATTATCCGATATAAAACCAAGTAAAACAACATAGCGAGTGGCAGACAAACGATAACCGCCAACGACTTTTCTATTCCGTTGAAATTGCCTAATATAAATATCCATATAAGCACTGCAATACCCATAAATGCTGTACAGGTTCTCAGTTTTGCTGTCATCTCAATTCCTCTTTCACCATATCCAGTGCCGCCCTTATCACCTTGTCCATATCGTAATATCTGTACTGTCCCAGTCTGCCGCCGAAAATAACATCGGGGCGTGTTTTCATAAGCATAGAATATTTAGCGAACAGCTCATTGTTCCTGTCGTTGTTGATAGGATAGTACGGCTCAACACCTTTACTCCATTCAGCGGAGTATTCACGGCTTATCACCGTTTTTTCCTGCTTTCCGAATTCGAAATGCTTATGCTCTATTATTCGGGTATAGGGAACATCGGCAGAAGTGTAGTTCACAACAGCGTTACCCTGATGATTTTCTTCGTCCAGCACCTCTGTTTCAAAACGTACAGAACGATATTCCAGTTCACCATAGCAGTAATCGAAGAACTCGTCGACAGAGCCTGTATAGACAATCTTTTTTGCTATATCGGGATTATTTGCAATAAACTCTTTATAATCGGTCGAGGTGCGTACTTCGATACCTTCAAGCAGTTTATTGAATATTTCTGTATAACCGCCCTCGGGTATACCCTGATAGCGGTCATTAAAATAGTTGTTGTCGTAGGTAAAACGCAATGGAAGACGCTTTATGATAAATGCGGGAAGCTCCGTGCAAGGTCGTCCCCATTGTTTTTCGGTGTAGCCCTTGATAAGTTTTTCATAAACATCTTTTCCGACAAGCGAAAGTGCCTGTTCTTCAAGATTTTTCGGCTCGGTGATACCAATGTCGGCTATCTGTTCGGAAATGATCTTTTTTGCCTCGGAGGGCGTTTTAATTCCCCACATTCTGCTGAATGTATTCATATTGAACGGTAGATTATATACCTCGTCACCATAGACCGCAATAGGAGAATTGATATAGTTGTTGAACTGTGCAAATTGGTTGACATAGTCCCATACCTCTTTGTCCGAGGTGTGGAAGATATGTGCACCGTATTTGTGAACATTTATGCCCTCTATTTGTTCGGTATAGCAGTTGCCACCGATATGATCTCGGCGGTCAATAACAAGGCAGGATTTTCCTATCCGTTTAGCCTCATAGGCAAAAACAGCACCGAAGAATCCTGCACCTACTATAAGATAATCATACATATTTAATTACCTCGTATCTTTTTTACAAGCTTTTTGACCCAAATCCTACGTTTGCTTTCCGGAGGGAAAAATATGTAACCAAGACGTTTTGCTACTGTACAGCCTATATCTAAACGCGGTACTTCCTTTATAGGAGTGCTGTTTTTCTTGCAGTAGTTGATATATATACCTGTAAATATCTCACCGAGATATCCGTCAGTCCTGTCGGACTGATAATTTCCGTGAAGTGTTTTATGTTTATCGAATTCTTCAAGTACAGGAAACAGTGTTTCGCAATATTCATAGAAATGAGCCTTATCCATAATGAACATATTGCAGAAATACTGCTTGCTCTGAGATAAATACCACTCCGCTGTTTCGTATAAGTGTGGTGCCTTGGCGTACAGTATTTTCAAAAAAAGTTCAAGATCTTCCTTGTGTTGATATCGAGCTGAAAAATAACGATCTTTTACAGAAAGACCCATATCTTCGTTTTTGGGAACTATGATTGGATATTCAGTTATAAGTTTTGTCCAGTATTCATCGTCTGCCAAAAACTTTGATTTATCTTTATCGGATAAAGTGCCTATGGCAATATACGGATGTTTTGTGCTTTCATCGGCACAGAAAAATCGACGATAATGACAAAAGCCATAATACTCGGCGTCAATGTTTTTCCAGGCATAGTAGTGAGCGGTGAGTTCGCTGTACTCACGGTTTTTTTCTGAAATATTATCTCCGTCGCTGTCAGGGATCGCTCCATCAACTAATGCGTTTAACACAGCACCGCATTGAATAGGTTCACACAGTGGGGGCACAATATTAAATTGCTTGTGGCAGCACATAAATATCCTTGCTCTGCTCATAGTTGTCCCTTTCTGCAATTTAAGGCGAACAGCCTGTACTCTTCGCCTTGTCTTATATTACTGTATATCGGGTAGTACTCCGGTTTTGAGAAAGCTCTCATAGTTATCGCAGATCTCTGCTGTGTCACCGAATGCTATCTGTTTTCCGCGGTCTAGCCACAGGACCTTGTTGCACATTCTACGTATCTGCGGGATAGAATGCGAAACCAGAATGGTTGCTTTTCCGCTTTTGATTATCTCTTTCATTTTATCTTCGCTCTTTTTACGGAAGGCACCATCGCCAACGGATAATACTTCGTCAAGAATTAAGATTTCTGGTTCTAACATTGCAGCTATTGAAAAAGCAATTCGAGATTTCATACCACTGGATAAACGTTTGAACGGACGCTGCTCGTACTCTTGAAGCTCCGAAAAAGCAAGTATCTCAGGGTATTTTTCGTCCATAAATTTACGGGTATATCCAAGCATTGCCCCACGAAGGTATGCATTTTCTTTTAAGTTAAGTTCACCGTCAAAACCACTTGCGAGTTCAAGCAATGCTGCTATCTTTCCGTTTACTTTCACATAGCCGGAAGACGGCTCCATAATTTTGGTAACTACTTTCAGCAGCGTGGATTTTCCGGCTCCATTAGTTCCGATAATTCCAAGCATATCACCCTGTTCAAGTGTGAAAGAAACACCGTTTACTGCCATAAACGATTGAACCTCATATTTGCGGGTGAGTTTTTTCATAATATACTCTTTCAGACCGATATTACGGAGGTCGCCTATCAAGTATTTGACTGATACATTTTTTACTTCTATAATTGGTTTGCTCATATTTTACCCCGATCAAATATAATACAAGAATTTGTAGTTTTTCTTTTTGTAGATGATTGCACCGATGACAAGCACTACTATGGCATATCCTGCTGCCAAAAGATGAAATGTGGGTTGGGGAATATCACCATCAAGTATTATCTTTCGGAAATATCTTATATACACATACACGGGATTTAAATAAAACAGATATTGTATATGTTGATCATAGGAATCAATGGAATAGAATATTGCCGAAACATACATCAGCAGCATAGTAAAGATATCATACAGATATTTTAGGTCACGGAACATAATATATAGTGCCGAAAGAATTAGTCCCATACCCAGATTAAACACAACAAGGCAACATATCGGATACAACAGCAGTATGAATTTCCACGTAAATGTCACCCCATCTATCGCACAAAAAACAAACAGTATGAGAAGGTTTATTCCGAAATTTATCAACGAGGAAACATTGCTTGAAAGCAGAAATAGGTATTTCGGAACATTAACTTTGGAAAAAATATTTGAATTTCCGTACAGCGACGACATACCTTGATTTGTAGATTCTCTGAAATAACTGAACAGCAGATTTCCACAAAACATATATATAATGAAATGATCAATATTTCTTCCGAAGAAATGTGTGAACACCAGTGCCATTACGGCAAGCGTCATTAAAGGACCAAGTACGCTCCACAGCATTCCGAGTACAGTTCGTTTGTATTTTTTTGTGAAATCTCGTTTGACAAGCTCCTCAAAGAGAAATTTACGTTCTTTGAGCGTAGTGAATATTTTTTTTATCATTTTTTTATTCCTTATAATCATTATAAAATATACAAATTTATTTTATCACACATTCAATAATATTGTCAAGTGATACTCAAAGAACAAAAGATTCTATCTCGGATTTTATACGCAAAAAGGAGCTACCGATTCCGATAGCTCCAAATATATCAGTACTCTCCTTATCAATGTTAAAGTAAAATTGCTGTATCGTATAAAGACGTCTTTTTATATTACAGATGATGTTTTACTATGTAGTCAGTCTTAGAATTCTGCATTATACGCATAATTTCCATCATCAAGTTCAGTAACAGTGGGAGAGATACGCATTGACGGTCTTAGGTCAACAGGGTCGATGTCGCCTGTTGTATGTATCTGATAATACCTCTGACACTTCGCAAGTTCCGTCGCAGGGAGGGGTGGCACAAAAGGTGTTGCAACAGGGCCATATTCAAGTTTAACAGCAGATAAAATATCATCAGCAGAACCAGTTCTATTATGAATACGAAGATATTTACCGGTTCCGCTATATGCCATTCCCCAGCCACAGTCAAAATCAGCAATTCTTGTCCAACCTCGACTAGCATCAAATACAAAAGCAGAAGAATAAGTAATTCCGTTAACAATCATCGATGCTGTCATAGTTTTGCCATCAAACATAGAAATATCTTCAAATTGGTGAGCAAGTTCTCCGCCTGCGTGGGGTGGAATTTTTATTCCTCCCTCTACAACTAGAACTGTATAATTATCGGTATAACCAGTCACCCACCTATCAACTGTTTGTAAGCGAGTGGCAGTATCGCCAATTGTATACTCAGTCTTACCTCTCTGGTTAATCTTGAAATCAGGATTATCAAGCAGATTAGGATTGCTTATCGTAGTCGCCGCCGCTTCGATAGCCTTTTCTGCGGTGAGGTGTATCGTATCATCGCCTGTATGGGCGTCTACTGTGCCGTTAAGTGTGGAGATTGCTGCTCTTGCTACGTCATCGACCGTGCCGCCCCCACCCGAAGATGTGGCGGCAGACTTAAAAACCAGTTCAGAATAGTCGTTACCGCAAAGCTGTACACTGCCCGTTCCGAGCAGATACACCGTGCCGCCCGTATCCAGCAGCTTTGCCGCACCTCCCACAGGGACAGACAGCACTCCGTCCGCACCTGCTACAACAGAAGGATTGCGACTTGCATATACGATATCCGCACCGTCGTTACGAATATCGCAGTTCTGCCCGCTGATGTTCACCTTTTCCTCAGCACCGTTTAACAAAAGTGTTTTATAAATTGCCATATTTTATACCTCCAATATTTTTTCGGGATAATGACTGATCCCACCGTTATAGTAATGGTTTAAGCACTGCATTTTTCTGCAATTTGTGAATACCTCATAATTCAAACAAGTGGCTATTGATTAAAGCGATTATAAATGCTTTGAAAATACGTCCGGTTTTGAGATTTGCGGTCCTTAATGTTATAATATTGACAAATTCTTTGAAAAGGTTTATAATAGTATAATATGATATTTAATATGGTGTTAGAAATGTGTTGACAAAGAAACGAATAAACAATGTTTTTTGATGATATGAAAAAGCAAATGGTGAGGTTGTGATGGGCAAGATCAGGGTATGTTGTTTTTGTGAAAAATGGGAGTCAGGAGGGATTGAATCATTTCTGAATAATGTTTTTCACAATATAGACTTATCTTGTGTTCAGATCGATATTGTGGTTTCAGAACAGGCAGACAGTATTTTTACCGAACCACTGAAACAACTTGGTATTCGTTTTTATGAGCTGTCAGGAAAGCAAAATAGTATTCGTAAAAATTGTAAGATGATCAGGACAGTTTTGCAAAACGGCAATTATGATGTGCTGTATTTAAATATATTCCACGCATTATCATTGGTGTATGCTAAAATAGCACATTCACTTGGAATACCCCAAATAATTGCTCACAGTCATAATACAGCTTTGCGAAAAAGTCATACTAGATTTTTAAAGAAAATTTTGCATAAGCTGTCATCTGTTTTGTTCTCTAAATATGTTACAGATTGTCTGGCGTGTTCCGAAATTGCGGCAGAATTTATGTTCCCTGCGAAGGTACTTGAAAATAACGGTTATAATTTTATTCCGAATGGAATAAAAACAGAAAAGTTCACTTTTGATCGGGAATACAGAAATGATATCCGCAGGGAATTAAAGCTGGAAAATACTTTTGTAATTGGCTGTGTTGGACGATTGTGTGAGCAGAAAAATCAACTATTTCTTCTTGAGGTTCTTGCAGAGGCTGTGAAAGAACAGGATTGCAGACTGCTTTTGGTAGGAGAAGGGGAATATGAGAATATTCTGCGAAACAAAGCAAAAGAGTTGCAACTGACTGATAAAGTGATTTTCTATGGTGTTTCAGACGAAGTAAATCGTTTAATGTGCAGTTTAGATTGCCTTGCAATGCCAAGTTTGTTTGAGGGGTTGGGAATAGTTGCGATAGAGGCTCAATGTCTTGGTGTGCCTGTTGTTTGCTCTGAAAATATTCCCGGAGAGGCACTGATTACGAAAAGCATCAAAAGTCTGGCAATAAATAAGGGTGCAAAGGAATGGGCAAGAGCTATATTTTCGTGCGAAAAAACCGGAACATACGCTGAACGGAATTTGTCAGACATAAAAAACGCGGGGTTTGATGTTAAGAGTACTGCGGCAATGATTCAAAATCTGCTGCTGAAAGGAACTGTAAATGGAGAATGAAAAGATATCAATAATTGTTCCTGTATATAAAACTGAGATATATTTAAGGAAATGTATTGAAAGTATACTGGCTCAAACCTACACAAACCTCGAAATAATCCTTGTAGATGACGGCTCTCCCGATAAGTGCGGTGAAATATGCGATGAGTTTAAAGAGAAAGATGACCGAATAAAAGTGATCCACAAGTCAAATGGTGGAGTATCCTCGGCACGTAATGCAGGATTATCTATGGTCAGCGGCGAATGGATAGGCTGGGTAGATTCAGATGATGTAATTGAGCCTGATATGTTTGAACAGCTTTATAATAATGCAATGGAGAATTCTGCCGATATATCGGTTTGTAGCAGAATTGAGTGCTATAAGAATAAGCAGGTGTTCAGAGGTTGGGATAAGTTGCAGGTTCTTGACACGAATGAAGCACTTGGATTGCTGTTTGAAAATGACAGAATGCAGAATTTCTTGTGGGACAAGCTGTGGCGGAAAGAGTTGTTTGAAGATGTTGTATTTCCGGAAGGAAGAACTTACGAAGATATTGCGATAATGCATCGGCTTTTTTTACGTGCAAAGTCAGTTGTGGTAATTCCACAAGCGTTATATTACTATGTGCAGCACGAAGGCAGCATTGTTGCTGATACGACATTAAAAAATAGAATCAACCATTTTATAGCTGCAAAGCAACGTTATGAAGAATTGAAAGATACACAACCTCAATATTGCGATCTTCTTGAATCACAATGTGTGGCATCGGCGGTGGGCATTTGGACTACCTGCCTGAAAAATCCAAAAGAAGAACGCCGCCATTACCGTGTGCAGATAAAAGAAATAGCACGTTTTTCAAAAAAACATTATAAAAATGCATTGAAATATATGAATTTAGGGCTGACAGGCCGAGCAGTAATGCGGCTTACACCTTATGCGAATATATTTTCTTTTGTACTGGGTCGGGTCATCAGTTTGATTTATAAAATCAAGCACGGGAAAGAGCTGTAAAACAGAACTAAAAATAATAGAAACAGGAGATATAATTGCAATGGAACGTTTATTACCATTCAGCAAAACCAACAATGTGCCGATAGTTTTTTCGTCAAATAATGGATTTGTACCGTATATGGGAGTAATGATCCAATCGATAATAGATAATTCAAGTGCAGAAAACAATTATGATATTATAATCCTTCATTCGGAGATAACCAAAGAAAACGAGAAAAAGCTTTTGGGTTTAGCAATCGGGCACAGTAATTTTAAGATCAGATTGTTTAATGTAACAGAAATGTGTCATAATTATGAATTGTTTATCGGCATTTCTGATAATCGATTGACCAAAGAGGCATATTACAGATTGCTGATCGGTGACATCCTGTCAGATGAATATGATAAAGCCATATATTTTGACGGTGATATGGTAACTTTACGTGATGTGGCAGAGCTTTGTCAAGTGAGTTTGATCGGATATTATTTAGCGGCAGTACCTGATATTACAGGTATTGCTTATTGCTGCAGCCCCGGTAATGACCGTGCCGCTTACCGCAAAAATGTACTGAAACTGAGCGATTTAAACGCTTATTTTATCAGTGGGCTTCTTGTGCTCAATTTACCGGCATTGAGAAAAGATTATTCCGCAAAAAAGCTGCTGGATCTTGCAGCGTCCCGAGATTGGCTGCAGCACGATCAGGATGTTTTGAATATTATCTGCAATAACGGAATGGCAAAAATGCTGCACGCTTCCTGGAATGTTCTGGAGGATTACGGAAATAACCGCTATTTGCCCACTGCCCTTAAAGAACAATGGTTGGAGTCACAGCAGGATCCTTACATAATACATTATGGTGGCAGCGGAAAACCGTGGAAACGAGATGCTATTCGTCAAGAAGCATTCTGGAAGACAGCTGTACATACTGATTTCTTTGATACCATTGTATTTGATATGGTTACAAAAGAGCAAAGATACACTGACGAAGAGCTGTCTGTTTTAAAAGAAGATATTCGTGTAGTGAAAGAGAAAATTGCCACAGGTAATATTTTCTCAACACGAAACGCTATATTGGCAGAGCTTGCAAAAATTGAAAGCCGCAGAAGAACAGAAATACCCGAGCAGCCACTTGTTAGTGTTATCATTACTGTTTATAAGGTAGAACAATACCTAAGAAAGTGTATTGAAAGTGTAATCAATCAGACTTACAAAAATCTTGAAATTATCATTGTTGATGATGGCTCTCCTGACCGATGCGGTGCAATATGTGACGAATATGCGGCAATGGATCCGCGTATTCGTGTAATCCACAAGGAAAACGGCGGAGTATCGAGTGCAAGAAATGCAGGCTTGGCCGCCGTTACAGGAGATTATATCGGCTGGGTAGACGGAGATGACTGGATAGCAGTTGATATGTACCAATATCTTGTAAATGGAGCAAAGAAATATCGTACACCTGTGACTATTTGCGGTTTTGTTAATGTAAAAAACGGACAACACAAGGCTAAATACAGAGCGGGAGATCAGACACTGACAACTTATGACGCATTGTCCAGACTAATAAAATATGATATTCGGAACTACTTGTATGATCGCATTTGGGAACGTTCAATTTTTGATGATGTCACCTTTGAAGAGGGTGTAATGTTTGAAGATACACGTATTGTGTATCGTTTGTTAGAAAAGGCACGTTGGATAACATTGCTAAAACGAAAAAAATATTATCGCTTTCAACGTGACGATAGTATAGTGAATGTTAATCGTATTCAAAACAAACTTAATTCCTGCCAAGCGTTAATACTGCGTTTTAATGATATAAACCAACGTTGGCAAAATATTGACAGCATTTATAAAGAGAATTATGAGGCAATAAAAAGACTTCGTAACGCCATACTAAACGACAATAAAGCCGAGTATCGCAAGTATAAAAAAGATATAAAAGAAGTATCAAAATATTTATCAGAAAACCGCGAACAGACTTTGGTTGAATTGGGTGCAGGACGAATGGGCAGAGCGGAGTATAATTTGATGTGCTGGGGAAACCGCACAGGTTATGTTCTTTCCAATATCCCCGCAAAATATATAAACTACAAGAGTAACCGCAAGAACAGAGAGGCGGCAAAAAAGAAACGCAAAGCCGCAAGAATGTACAAGCTAAAAGAATTTGGCAAGAAGTTTTTCCCTGCTTATCGCGTTTCTCTTCGACTGGAAAAAGAGATAGAAGATGTTCACCAAAAATTAGCGGCTGTTAAAAATAAATCTGTTGCTGATTCAAAGGCAGAACCTGTTTTTTGGTTAGAAAACAATCTCCCTGGGGAAACAATGGAAGAAACAAAACGTCGTGTTTTCCTGAATATGCCGAAATGGGGCGGTGCTGTATCCATACTGCAAAAAGGTAACGGATATCTGCTGAAAAGGTTGAAAACTATCTGCGAAGAAAACGGCATCACCTTTTGGCTGATAGGCGGAACACTGCTTGGTGCACTGCGTCATAAGGGATTTATTCCTTGGGACGATGACATTGATGTAGCAATGCCTCGTGAAGATATGGATAAACTTTTTGACGTTATTTGTAAATATGATGACGTGGCATTAAACAGATACTATCATAGTCCAGGTCCTTGGCAGACTGTAAAGCTGACCTTTAACGATGAACACAGCCCATTCTGGGTAGACGTTATGCTCTATGATTATGCAGGCGACAGGAGTATAGACGAGAAAGAACTTTGGGAAAGGATACAAAAGGTTCGTAATCAGGCAAAACGCAAATTGCAAACTGCTAAAAGTAAGTTGAAGCGTGTCTATAAGGACGATTATGTTCAAGACCAGAAGGACGCAGAACTTATTGATCAGATCTATGGCGAAGCTGTAGATTGCTTACCGACCGTATTTCATCGTGACTATGTTTACAGAAGTGTTGACTGTTGGTGTCGCGGTTGGGAGCAGTTGTTCCCCTGTGAAAGAATGATGCCATTTGCTCAGTTGGAATTTGAGGGAGAGCTTTATAATGCTCCCAAGGACTATGAATGGTATATGGAACTTCAATATGGAGACTATTGGTCACTTCCGTCTGATATAGGACATATGCATTCAAGGTTCATTGAGGGAAAGCTATCATATGCAGAGGAGATTTTGAAAAAATTTAATGTAGACTAACGACGTTAAATTTATAAGTTAAATCACGATCTCATTTCATCACCGTTTTAAAATAAGAAAAGTAACATTTTTAAGTGTGGCAGAATAGGGCGTAACAGAATCTGTCCGCCCTGAATTCTGGCCTCATTGCACGGATAATATGGGCGGTGACCAGAAATGGCTGGTATACTGCCTTGAATGGTTTTTGAATTTGCTTGACGAGGGATACATAACAGATGAAAAAATATAAAATAGGGTATACAACAGGTGTGTATGATCTTTTTCACATCGGACACCTTAATTTGCTGAAACGTGCAAAGGAACAATGCGATTACCTGATCGTTGGTGTGACCGCAGATGAGCTGGTTTCATACAAAGGCAAACAGGCAGTCATCCCCTGCGAGGAGCGTATGGCGATAGTAGAGGCTATCCGCTATGTGGACAAGACCGTAATGCAGACAGATATAGACAAAGTAAAAGCCTGGGAGCAATATCACTATGACGTCATCTTTGTAGGCGATGACTGGAAGGGTAAGCCCAACTGGAATCAATATGAAGCAGAACTTGCCAAAAGAGGTGTTGATGTGGTCTATTTTCCGTATACACAGGGAACATCTTCCACGCAATTACGTGATGTTCTGAATAAAATTCAAGACAAAACGTAACAAAAACGAATCGTTTTCGGAAACAGGACTGCTTTGCGATGAATCGTATTGGTATATTGCCTAACGAATGAGAGGATAAACAAATGGAAAATGAAATTATCATTATGCCTGACGGAAACCGATTTTCTTTTAAGGAATGTCTTGATAATCTGAAGAATACCAGAGATTATGCTTTGTACCTCAACACTTTGTTTGCTTTGAAAGAGCGTTATCTGATCATTCTGAGCGTAAAGGATACTCCTGCAAAGATTTCCGACGGATTTCTTGATATACTGAGGGCTATTGGCTTTTCTGATGTAACGAGCGAGCATTTCAGAACATATATCGGTGTACTAAACTGTGGAGAGGTAGTTTTTGACAAGAGTGCCGAAAAGGCAAAAACACCTATGGAATTGTCACAAACGGTAGCTGACATAGAGCTGTCGGTTACAAGTGAACACGGTAAAAACGGCAGCTCTAAAATTATGATCAACGGCGAAGATCATTCTATGGATTGCAGGGGCTTTAATATCGTTGTATACGATCCCGAAATTGATTCTGTAATAGACTCATCGACCTATGACGGTTATGCTGAGTATCCGACATTTTTCCATAAGCTGCTTTGGTTCGATAAGCAGTATATTGATGAACACTTTTTCTTAAAAGAGAAGTATAAGAAAGAATGGATCGATTTTTATCAAAAAAGCTTGTTTTCCAACAGGAAGCCTGAGCACAGAGAGATCAGCAACGGAATAATCGAGCCTGTCATATACGATGCAAATGGACACGGCAAAGGCGGTGTTTGCGATGAAAACTTTAATTTTGTTGCAGGACATATCAAGTGTGCCAAGAATGTTTGGGAAATTACCGAAAGCTATATACCTGAAGATACAAATATAGAGTACATTGATGAAACTGTAATATATGCAGGAAATATGATCAATCATCCTGGACATTTAATTGCCGAGTCAGCCAATGAATTTATGTGGTGGTTCTTTAAAAACAGTGAGAAAAAATATAGAATTGCTATAACTTACACCAATAAATTTAATGGCTCACCTTTAAAATTTATTGAAGAATTATTTGACGCATATGATATTTCTTTCAGTGAAGTGTTGGTGGTCGAAAAGCCTACGAAATTCAGTAAAGTGATTGTACCTGATCAGGCTATGTATTTCGGTAAATGGGTAAGACCGTATGAATTCACTTACGATTTTAAATCCGCATATGAAAAAATAAAAAATAATGTAAAGCCCGCAGTTTTTAAAAAGGTATATCTTACAAGAAGCAAGGCACAAAAAGGCAACTGCATCGGCGAAGGTTATTTTATCAACTTTTATAAGAAAAAGGGCTTTGAAATCATCAATCCTGAGGATTATACATTAAAGGAAAAGGCGGCACTTATGCTTGGTGCCGATGAAGTGGTTTCAACGATCGGTACAAGTACACATTATGCGGTTTTTTGTAAGCCTGATGTAAAGTTGACAATATTATCAAGAACAAGTGATTTCCACGCCCCGGCACAAACTATCTTTAACCAAGTTGGTAATATCAGAAATGTTAAAATAATTGATATTAGTGCTGGTTTTCTTCACAGAGATCCTACCTGGGAGATGTTTTTGCTGTGTGTAACAGATCAGTTCAAGGAATATGTAAAAAAGACCTATAATGAAGAATTGGATGTAACCCCCGAGGAATCTCTGAAAAGTGTGGTTTTTGAATATTTGCAAAATTTCCCCGAATATTATGCTAATGCTCCAACTGCTTTTAACAAACTCAAAAACCAAAAAATGCTTACAGTTCTTCAGCATTTGAGCGAGGTGTTTCTTGGAAAGGAATTTGACACCACAGGTTTAAACACAAAGACAGAAGAGGACAAGCTAAAAGAACAGGTCAAAAAGCTAACAGCTGATCTTGACGCCGCAAAGAAGAAGATCAAAGCACTTGAAGGCGGAGAAGCATACAAGGCGGCAAAGCTGATTGCAGAAACAAACACAAAACTTGAAAAGCAGATCGAGAATATGCAAACTATGCTTACAACATCAAGTGCCGCCAATAATAATAAAAAACAGGACACAGAGGCGGATCTACGCAAGAAGATAAAAAAACTCCAAGATCAAGTTTCATATTATGAGAATTCAAGTTCGTGGAAGATAACAAAGCCGCTTCGTGCAATAGCTGGTTTCTTCCGTAAATTGTTCGGGAAAGGAAAGTAAATGAAGGTTGTAATTCTTGCAGGGGGATTTGGCACACGTATTTCAGAAGAAAGCCAGTTTAAGCCGAAGCCTATGGTAGATCTGGGCGGTATGCCTATACTGCTGCATATAATGAAGCTTTACAGTGCTCACGGCTTTAATGAGTTTGTTATCTGTGCTGGATATAAGCAGCACGTCATCAAGGAATATTTTGCGGATTATTTTCTGCACACATCGGATATAACCTTTGATTTTACAGGCGGAAAAAATGAAATGATCGTGCATCGCAACAGTTCCGAAAAGTGGAAGGTGACCGTTGTTGATACAGGTCTTAATACTATGACAGGCGGCAGAGTAAAGCGTGTAAAGGAACATCTGAACGACGAACCCTTTATGCTTACATACGGCGACGGTGTTTCAAATATCGATATAACAAAGCTTGTTGAGTTTCATAAATCTCACGGCAAAATGGTAACTATGTCTGCATACAATGCAGGGCAGCGTTTTGGTGTCCTTGATATTACTGAAAATGGCAATGTCATTGAGTTCAGAGAAAAAACTCAGGGTGACGGCAATATGGTCAATATCGGATTTATGGTCTGCCAACCCGAATTTCTTGACTGTATCGAGGACGACAGTACAGTGCTTGAAAAAGCACCGCTTGAAACTGTTGCAAAAATGGGTGAGCTTATGGCGTATAAGCACGACGGCTTCTGGCAGTGTATGGATACTGTTCGTGAAAAAGAACAGCTTGAAAAAATGTGGAACAGCGGTAATGCACCGTGGAAGGTATGGTAAATATGGATCTTTCATTCTACAAAGACAAAACCGTTCTTGTTACGGGACATACAGGTTTCAAGGGCAGTTGGATGTGCAAGGTGCTTTCTATGTATGGTGCAAAGGTTGTGGGTTATGCAACTGAACCACCCACAACTCCATCGTTGTTTGAAACGGCGAAAATTGGTGACAGCATCATATCAGTCATCGGAGACATCCGAGATCTGAACAAGCTGAATGAAACAATGCAGAGATACCGTCCCGAAATAGTGATACATATGGCGGCACAGCCTATCGTACGTGAAAGTTATATGAATCCCGTTTACACATACGAAACCAATGTAATGGGTACTGTTAATATTTGCGAAGCGGTACGTCTGTGTGATAGTGTAAAGTCCTTTGTGAACGTAACTACGGATAAGGTATATCTGAACAAAGAGTGGGAATGGGGTTACCGTGAGAACGATGTTCTTGATGGATACGACCCATATTCAAACAGCAAATCCTGTTCCGAGCTGGTTACATCTTCTTACAAGAAATCTTTCTTCAACAGCAGAGATATTGCTGTATCGACCTGTCGAGCAGGTAATGTGATAGGCGGTGGAGATTTTGCACCTGACCGAATAATCCCCGATTGCGTAAGAGCAATGGAAAACGGTACAGATATAATCGTGCGAAATCCATACTCCACAAGACCATATCAGCACGTATTAGAACCTGTTGTGACTTATCTCGTTCTTGCAATGAGGCAATATACAGATCACTCTATTGCAGGCTGTTACAATATAGGCCCCGATGACTGCGACTGCGTAGAAACAGGTGAGCTTGTGGATATTTTCTGCAAGGCGTGGGGCGATGGGGCTTCGTGGAAGAATGTTGCAGAGGCTAATGCACCTCACGAGGCGAATTTTCTTAAACTTGACTGCTCGAAAATAAAGTCTGCAATGCAGTGGCAACCTCGTTGGCATATTAACGATGCGATAGAAAAAGTCGTTGAATGGAGCAAAGTATATTTGGCAGACGAAGATATAGTTAAAATTATGGAAAAACAAATAAACGAATATCTTGGAGGAAAATAAGATGTTTGAAAAGATGAATGAACAACAGGCTAGAGAACACATCTTAAAGCAGGTTGAAGAATATTGCAATCTATTTCACAATCAAAAGAAAGCTTTTGCAGAGGGCGACAGAATCCCTTATGCTTCAAGAGTTTATGATTCAAGAGAAATGGTCAATCTTGTTGATAGTTCGCTTGAATTTTGGCTTACCTCCGGTAGATATACTGATGAATTTGAAGAAAAACTCGGCAAATATCTTGATGTAAAATATTGTGCTCTTGTAAATTCAGGTTCCAGTGCAAATCTTACTGCATTTATGGCTCTGACATCTCCGCTTCTCGGTGAGAGAGCTGTAAAACGCGGTGACGAAGTCATTACAGTTGCAGCAGGCTTTCCCACAACTGTAACTCCAATAATTCAATACGGTGCAGTACCTGTTTTTGTAGATGTGACTATCCCACAGTACAATATTGATGTAACTATGCTTGAAGAAGCCCTTTCCGATAAAACGAAAGCTGTTATGATCGCTCACACTTTGGGCAATCCGTTCAACCTTGAAGCAGTGAAAGAATTCTGTGATAAGCACGGACTGTGGCTTGTGGAGGATAACTGTGATGCACTCGGTTCTCAGTATATGATAAACGGTGAAAAGAAGTTTACAGGTACTATTGGTGACATTGGTACTTCCAGCTTCTATCCCCCGCATCATATGACTATGGGCGAGGGCGGTGCTGTCTACACAAATAACGCACTTCTTGCAAAGATCATCAAGTCTATGCGAGATTGGGGACGTGACTGTGTATGTAAATCAGGTCGTGATAATATGTGTGGTCACAGATTTGATAAACAGTATGGTGAGCTTCCTCTCGGATATGATCATAAGTATGTATATTCTCATTTTGGATACAACCTCAAAGCTACTGATATGCAGGCGGCTGTTGGCTGTGCTCAGCTTGAAAAGTTCCCCTCTTTTGTCGAAAGAAGAAAGCATAACTTTGCCCGTCTTAAAGCGGCACTTATGTCGGCACAGGACAAGCTTATACTTCCTGAGGCAGCTGAAAACGCAGACCCCAGCTGGTTTGGTTTCCTCATCACTTGTAAAGAAGGTGTTGACAGAAATAAGGTAGTTCAGTATATTGAGAGCAAGGGTGTACAGACTCGTATGCTGTTTGCAGGCAATCTCACAAAGCATCCTTGTTTTGATGAAATGAGGGCAACAGGCGAGGGCTACCGTGTTGTCGGTTCTCTTGAAAATACTGACAGGATTATGAATGACACATTCTGGGTGGGTGTATATCCGGGAATGACAGATGAAATGATTGATTATATGGCAAAGAACATCATTGAGGCCGTAAGATTATGAAAAAGGCATTAGTAACTGGTGCGAATGGATTTGTGGGATCTGCTCTTGTCAGAGATCTTGTATCAAACGGCATTGAAGTCATAGCATTGGATCGAGAGGGCTGCAATAATAATATTCCCAAAGGTGTGAGATTTGTACCTCACGAATTAAGTGAAAGCATTGCTCTCCCTGAGATTATTGCCGACAGAGATATTGATGTGTTTTATCATTTTGCTTGGGTCGGTTCTGCGGGGTCGGCAAGAGCAGACACGGAATTGCAGCTGAAAAATGTACAGTGGACGATAGACTGTCTGCGTGCAGCAAAGGTAATGGGTATTCTGCGATTTGTCAGTGCAGGTTCAATCATGGAACACGAAACAATAACTGCTGCCTATAAACAGGGTAACAGACCCGGTGTTGGGTATATTTACGGCAGCGGAAAGTTGGTGGCACATACTATGTGCCAGTGTGTTGCTGCTGAAATCGGTATCGATCTTATGTGGGCAAAGATAACTAATGCCTATGGTATAGGTGAGCTTTCACCAAGACTAGTGAACACCACTCTTCGTAAGATCATCAACAATGAACCTCTTCAATTTACCAGTGGAACACAAAATTATGATTTCGTGTACATAGATGATGTTGCGAGAGCTTTTCGTCTTATCGGAGAAAAAGGTAAGCCGTTTTGTCACTACTTGATAGGCAGTTCAAACGCAAAGCCGCTGCGAGAATTTTTGCTTGAAATGAGAGATGCTGTTGCTCCGGATAAGGAGTTTATTTTCGGAGATATTCCGTTCACGGGTGTAAATATGCCGCTTGATGAATTTGATTGCTCTATTACCGAGCAAGACACAGAGTTTAGAGCTCAAATCAGCTTTGGTGAAGGTGTAAAGAAAACAATGGATTGGTTAAAGGAACAATAATATGATACAGAAATTTGAGTTTAAAGAAACCGAAATCGTTGGTCTTATAGAGGTAACGCCTTTTAATAGTGATGATGAAAGAGGCTGCTTTACAAAGGATTATTCCAAAGAGGTATTTGAAGCAAATGGTATCTTTCATAATCTTGTCGAAGTGTTTTATTCAACATCGGTTAAGGGTGTTATTCGTGGATTGCATTTCCAAAGAGTGAAACCACAAACTAAGCTGGTGCGTTGCATAAGCGGACATATTTTTGATGTTATAGTTGATCTTCGTCCGGACAGCCCCACATTTAAAAAGTGGCTAGGCTTTCATCTGACCGGAGAAAACAAAAAAGAATTGCTTATTCCAGGCGGTTGTGCTCACGGTTTTTTAACTTTGAACGATGCTGTTATGTCCTATAAGTGTGACGAAAAATTTTACGGAGAATTTGACGACGGAATTATTTGGAATGACCCTGATATCAGTGTTGAATGGCCGTTGGATAACATAGGTGGACAAGAAAAACTAATTATTTCAGACAAGGATAGAAGTTTGCAGAGTTTTTCTGAATTTATGGAGAAATACGGCGGATTACAGTAATAAATAGCCTATAATTTAACCTGACCCCGTCAAGTAGACAGCGTAAAAAACAAAATATTCTATGTAGTTATCGTAAGCAGTCTGTGTAAATTGTGCAGACTGCTTTTTTAATAGTAATAAGACAGCACGATTGTGCGGGAGTATACGCTTCGTGTCCTTCAAGATGCTCCTGTACAGCTGATATTCGCTGTTCATCTGTTAGTTTTGATCTGGACATAAAAATAACTCTCCTTAGTGTTCACGCGTTTTTGTTTTTGTATGTAAACTCTAATGGGATTACCATTGGACTTTTAGGGACACGTGATTATTTAGCGGATATGATCTTATAGTAACACAGAGCGAAGAATGCTTGCTGTTATGTCAGCCATAATTAACGTCAATATAATTCAATTAGATAGCATTGACTTAACAGTATAAATGTGCTATACTTTAATTAACTAAATCGCAGAGAGGTGCTACTATGACAGTTAAGGTGAACATCAAACAGCTCGGTAAAAAGCGTGACAAGATAAGCGGTGTACCGTTTTTGTTGGAGAATGACCCTAAAACAACGGAACAGCTGATACGTGAGGCGGTGCATACCTGTGTTTCACAGTACAATGCGAGGGTTGAAGCAGGGGAGAGCGGTATAAAGCCCTTATCTGAAAACGACATAAACGAGATGAGTGAGATAGGAAAAATAGCTTTCGGAATAAACTACGGCAATAATACCGCAGACGAGAAAGAGGCTGTCGAGGTTGCTCTACAAGCCTACGAGGACGGTCTGTTCCGTGTTTTCGCTGATGAAGAGGAGCTTACGGAACTGTCACAGCCGTTATCTCTCAGCGAAGACAGCACCCTGACATTTATCAGATTAACTATGCTTTCGGGCAGAATGTGGTAAGGAGGTACACTATGGTAGAATTAACACCGGAGGAAAAACAGCGTAGACAAGACCTTATCGATCAGTGCGAAAAGGAGTTGGAAGAACGCAAAGATCGGGCAAAAGCGGCACTCACCAAGGAACAGTTGCAGACCTATGAGGATATTCGCCGTATCGGTTACTACGGCGTTACGTCCTATCCCGCAGTATATCACAAGCTGAAAAAGGGACTGCGTGACGGCACCTACGAGAAGCCCTCGCAGTTTTTCCAGCAGGAACTTTCGTGGCTGGTGGACGGTCTGGTGCTTCCCAGATATAAGCAGCATTTCCTGTATGCGGTGGACAATGTGTTGAAGTATCCCTATTCCACAGGTTATGCACGTCGCTCTTTCCGTGCGGGGAAGTATTATGCCTGCTGTAAACGTATTTTTGAGACTGCAATCAGCTTTGCAAATATGGCGATGCTTGACGCAGACGTTGCAGATATCCTGACTTACAATCTCCCCGAAAAGGAGAAGTATTATTTGCAGAGCTATCAGGGCAGCAATATAAACAGCGATATCGTAGCATACGAGCTTGACCACGGAAACGTTAAGGTGGAAAAAGCTATCGAGGACATCATTATGGGCGAGAGCGAGGGTCAGATAACAACACGGTTGTTTCTCGCTATCGTAAAGAGCAGTAACGCAAAAATGCACGAGCTATTGTGTAAGCTGTTACTTGCGGCAAGATTGCAGGAGGGTCTGCGTCAGGCTATCTGCGAGTGTGCGGACAGCGGCACGATAGAGGCATTCAGGGCTATCCTTAAAGTAATAGAGGACAACGACCTTATCCGTTTCTCGGCGGTGAAGCGTGCGGTGGGAGTATGGACAGGACTTCTTTCTTACGAAAGCAACGACCTTGACCGTATCAGCGGCAAGACCTTACACCTTATGATAGAGTGTCTGGACAGCGTTGACAAGCGTGAGGAGTACCTCCACACTGAGGACAGTATGCAGATATATATGGCACTTTGGGCGTATGCCACGGAGGACGCTCTTGTTGCGATGAAAAAGGTGGAGCAGCTTGCGACAGACGGTACACATCATCAGGTGCTTACGGCGGGATATTTCAATGCAAATCTCGATAATTTCGTTTTTGCGGAGCTTCTCGGCAAAAAGCTTATCAAGCTGCACCCGACAGAGCAGGATATCCTTGCGGTGTATCTGCCGTATTTTATGCCGAATACTTACAACTACACTAATGCAGTTGCCTCGGGTAAATCCACAGAGGATTTCGAGTATTTCGAGAGCCGCAAGGAGGCGGAGGAATACTACGATATATTCCTGTCGATACTGAAAGCTATACCCAAAAAGGAGGTAGTTTTCTCACCCTGTGTATTCCCGTGGTATTCCGCTGTGCTTACAAAGTCTGCGGTGATAACACGTCTTTGCGTTGCAGCACATTGGCTTGGCGACAACGATAAGATAGACTACGCTTGTACGCTTATAAAGGACGTTGGCACAAACCGTCACGGTATCCTTGAAATGTTGCTGAAAAATCCTAAGACCCCCGTACAGTATAAGATGCTTACCGCCTCCCTCTGTGACAGGGAGAGCTACACACGAGGCATAGCGTATAAAATTGCATATAAACTGGATTTTGAGGCGGAGTACTATCTCCAAATGGAGGAGATGCTCAAATACAAGACCGCAGATATGCGTGACAGTCTGTTAAATCTGCTGATGAAACAAGATGACGAGGCACTGTGCGGCAGCGTACAGCGACTGCTCTCCGATAAAAAGGAGGAAAAACGCACCGCAGGACTTGATATGGTGATACGTATCACGGAGAACCGTGAGAACATCGCTGAGCGGTGCAAAGAGTACGCTCGTGCTATGGACAACCCCTCCACAAAGGAAAAGATACTGCTGGAAAATATCCTCGGCACAGCTGATGTTACCGAGGAAGAGGCACTGTATTCTGATGAAGATATATTCAAGCCGACAGCACCCGAGGGTGAATTCTGCGAAAAATGTACGGCGAAATTTATGGAATATTTCCCCGACTCTATACTTGGAGAAAAGCTGTATCCGAAGAAGTACAAGACTTCTGTCAAGGATATGATATTCGGTAAGGGTGACACAGGCAAACAGGCTATGCAGGATTTTGAGAGCCTGCACGCACTTGTCGAGGCTCACAAGAACGATGAATTCCCGAGCTACGGCGGCGAGGTCGGTACAGTCGGCGGAGATGTAAACCGCTTCCGTGAGTACAAGGGCGACTATAACTGGGAAGTTCCGCTTATGTCGTTATGGCGGCAGTGGTACAAGGAGAATATCAATTCTCCGCAGAGATTATTCAGGGTCGCAGTGCTGCTGCGTTCAAGCGGATTAAAGACCGAGTACACCGAAAAGACTGCCCACTTTGTAAAGGGGCTTTTTGGAAGCGGCTATGAGAAGCGTCCCGTACACACTTTTACAAACCACGCGGCAAAGATAGTGGAGCAGTTGGTTACGGAGGAAGTTTCCTTTGAGGACAAAAAGCTGATATCCGCAGCGACCGCACTGTGGTACATAAAGCAGGACAGTATAATCTACGTGCCCGAACGCAACAGCTATAACAATAATATCGTAAGGTCGGGCAGTGCACTGTACCATTTGAGTCAGATACAGACTCTGCTGACAGGTATCGGCTGCAAGAACGACGCTGATTTTGATGGAATGTTCGGTATCTGCACGTCGTTTGCAGACAAGATACTCCAAGATGAGATAGAACTTGCCCTGCGTGATATCAAGGAGGGCATTAACCGAGGCTACATCTACAATGCCCGCTTTGTGACGGTAAACGGTCAGACTGTCAAGATAGGTAACGTACCGTTCCAGCTTCCACCGCAGAATTATATCGTTGCGGCATTCAAGGGCCTTATTTCCGAGCGTACACTGTACCACACGCTGTTTGATGAAAGTATGCTGTCCGAGGCACTTTCCTTCCTGTCAAATGTCGTATCGGCTGTGCGTGAAAAGGACAGAGATGTTTCTTCACGAGGTAGCTCCTACGTTTGGCAGGATAAGCGTAAGCAGGCGAACGTTAAGGCTCTTGTGGGCAAGTCGGAGGACTTCACCGAGGAGGACGAAAGACTGCTGGAATTCGCTATCAAGATATACGAGAATATGATAAACGAGGTGCTGTCAAAGGAGCTTCGCCGTGGTGACAGCGAAACGAAGTACTCTAAGCAGATACACAGTATAAACCGCATCTACGGTCTGGATAACTTTGTTGCGATACTTTCAGCCCTCGGTAAGGATACACTGGAACGCAGTACATATTATTATCACTATGCGAGCAGCAGCGTGACCAAGAAAATGAGCCTTAGTAAGCTGCTCAGCGTTTGTATACCTTACCCCGACGATACCGCCGAAAAGCTTTCGGCAATGATAAAGGGTACAGACATCACCGACAAGCGTCTTATCGAGGCGGCGATGTATTCACCCGAATGGCTGGATATCGTGGGAGAGTATCTCGGCTGGGAGGGATTCCGTTCGGCTTGTTACTACTTTATGGCACATATGAATGAAAGCTTTGACAACCGCCGTAAGGCTATGATAGCAAAGTACACTCCGCTGACCTCTGAGCAGCTTAATGCAGGAGCATTCGATATAGAATGGTTCAAGTCTGCGTATGAGCAGATGGGTGAGAAACGCTTCAATATGATATACGACGCTGCAAAATACATCTCAGACGGCTCAAAGCATTCGAGGGCGAGAAAGTTTGCAGATGCTGTCCTCGGAAAATACGATGTGACAGATACCGAAAAGACTATCTCCGACAAGCGTAACAAGGACTTGCTTATGGCGTATGCGGTGATACCGTTGGAGAATGACAAGGCACTCAGCCGCCGCTATCTGTTTATACAGGAGTACAAAAAGCAGAGCAAGAAATTCGGTGCACAGCGTTCAGCGAGTGAAAAGGCTGCCAGTGAAACGGCTATGTCAAACCTTGCAGCAAACGCAGGCTTTACGGACGAAACACGTCTTACTATGCGTATGGAGGCAAGTCTTGTAGAGGAAAACAAGGAGCTTTTAGAGCCGAAGGAAATTGACGGTGTAACGCTTTATCTGTCGGTATCTGCCGGCGGCAAGGCTGAACTGATATGTGAAAAGGGCGGCAAAACGATGAAATCCGTCCCCGCCAAGCTTAAAAAGGACGAGTATGTACTGCGTCTTAATGCAGTGAAGAAACAGCTGACAGAACAATTCCGCCGCACAAAGGCAATGCTGGAACTTGCAATGGAGGACGGCACAGAGTTTTCTCCCGATGAGCTGCGATTACTGGTGCAAAATCCTGTTGTAAACCCTATTGTCAATGCACTTGTATTCGTACAAGACGAAAAGACAGGTTTCTTCACAGGGGAGGGTCTTGCACAATTAAACGGAGAGCTGTATGTTTCAGACGGTGGAATAAAGGTCGCTCACCCCTATGCACTTTACAAAGAGGGCAGCTGGTCAGAATATCAGAAATATCTGTTTTCTGCACAGATAGTACAGCCGTTCAAACAGGTATTCCGTGAGCTTTACGTAAAGACTGATGAGGAAGCTTTAATGCTGCACAGCCTGAGATATTCAGGCAACCAGATACAGCCCGCAAAGACGGTAGCCTGCCTTAAAACTCGCCGTTGGGTGGCAGACGTCGAGGACGGATTGCAGAAAGTCTACTACAAGGAGAACATCGTTGCAAGGATATATGCAATGGCAGACTGGTTCTCGCCTGCGGATATTGAAGCACCCACGCTGGAATGGGTGGAGTTCACCGACAGAAAAACAGGCAGACCGATCGAGATAGGCAAAGTGCCTGATATAATCTTCTCCGAAGTAATGCGTGATGTTGACCTCGCTGTGAGCGTTGCTCACGCAGGCGGCGTCGATCCCGAGGCTACGCACTCTACTATGGAGATGCGAAAGGCTCTGTTAGAGCTTACACTTCCACTGTTCAAGCTTACGAATGTCCGTTTGGAGGGCAATCACGCTTTTATCGACGGATCTCGTGCGAACTACTCTGTACAGCTTGGAAGCGGTGTGATCCACCGCATAGGCGGAACTATGATAAACGTACTGCCTGTACATTCCCAGCATAGAGGAAAACTGTTCCTGCCCTTTGCTGACGACGATCCCAAGACAGCAGAGATAATCACAAAGGTGCTTATGTTCGCAGAAGACAAGAAAATTAAGGATCCGTTTATACTTAATCAGATATAACAGCTTTGATCTTAATGTGAACAAATAAAAGACCACTCCGAAAGCCTTTAAAACAGCTTACGGAGTGGTTTCCTGTATATTCATTAGTATCCCACAGCAAGAGAGGTGCGTCGCCGCACCTCTTGTTTTATTATACGGTATTAGTGAGCGAAACAGGTTGGTAAGGTTTATCTCATCTTTCGTAATATGTCCTGCTGTTTATACTATTGAAAAAACAGAGGATATGTGGTATACTTAAACAAATAAACTGTAATTAAGATGGTGGAGATATGGATAAGCAGAAACTTAAACAGCTTTTTTGGGAGTTTTTCCGCTATGTACTGGTCGGCGGTCTTGCTTTTGTTATAGATTCGGGAATACTTGCTCTTTTCAGAGAGTTCGTTTTAAAGGGCGGCACTCCGTTTGAACTTGCGGTATGCACGGCACTTGGCTTTATTGCGGGACTTATCGCAAACTATGTGCTGTCGCTGGTGTTTGTGTTCAAAAAGTCCGAAAACAAGGGCAGTGGCAAAAGCGTTGCGGCATTTATGATATTCGCCCTTGTGGGAGTTATCGGTCTGGGCCTTACAGAGCTTGGAATGTACATCGGAGTTTATGTATTCAAATGGCATTACATAGTTACGAAAATACTCGTGGCAGGTGCGGTGCTGGTATGGAATTATGTCGGCAGAAAGATATTCGTATTCGGCAGAGCAGGAAAGAAGGATAAAGAATGAAGAACGTTGTGATAATAGGTGCGGGTCCTGCGGGACTTACCGCCGCATATACGCTTCTTAATGAAAGCAGTGAGTTTCACCCTATAATCATCGAGGCAAGTTCTCTTATCGGAGGTATATCACGTACAGAGCGTTACAAGGGCAACCGAATAGATATCGGTGGTCACCGCTTTTTCTCAAAGGATAAGGAAATAATGAAGATGTGGATGGATATACTTCCCTTGCAGGGCTCACCCTCAAAGGACGATATCATTCTCGGACGCACTCATACTATGTCCGACGACCCCGATATCGACCCCGAAAAGCTTGACGAGGTATTCCTTGCCCGTACCCGTGTGTCGAGAATATATTACCGCCGCCGCTTTTTTGATTATCCCATTTCGTTAAAGCCACGCACATTCATAAATATGGGCTTTGTGAATACTATGAAAGCGGGCTTCGGATATATAGGAAGCGTAATTCACAAAAGACCCGAGGACAGCCTTGAAAACTTCTACATAAACCGCTTTGGTAAGCCGCTGTATCAGATGTTCTTTGAGGACTACACCGAAAAGTTGTGGGGCGTTCACCCGAGGAATATTGCGGCGGACTGGGGTGCTCAGCGTGTAAAGGGGCTTTCCGTGTGGAAGGTCATCACCTCCGCACTTACAAAGCCTTTCCGCAAAAAAGGCGGCAAGGTAGAGACCTCGCTTATTGAGGAATTCTACTATCCGAAATACGGTCCCGGTCAGTTGTGGGAGCGTATGGCGGATATTTGCACCGAAAAGGGAGCAGATCTGCTTATGCAACGGGAGGTGGTTCATTTAGAGCGTGATGGCGGAAAGGTGACCGCTGTTACAGTGCGTAACACCGATGAAAGCTCTCCCGATTACGGAAAAGAGGAGAGGATAGAGTGTGATTTTCTCATCTCCTCTATGGCGATAAAAGACCTCGCCGAGGCTATGCCCGATGTCCCTCAGGATATCTTTGAGATAGCCGTTCAGCTTCCCTATCGTGACTTTATCACCGTGGGACTTCTGCTTGATAAGCTTGAAATAAAGAACAAGACAAAGATGAAGACTATCAACGACAACGTACCAGATTGCTGGATATACATACAGGAGCGTGACGTTAAGATAGGCAGACTTCAAATATTCAACAACTGGTCGCCGTATATGGTGGACGATATGAACAAGCATATCTGGGTGGGTCTTGAATACTTCTGTAACGAGGGCGACGATATGTGGAACACTCCTCCTGAGGAGTTTATTGATTTTGCCGCAGGCGAGCTTGAAAAGATAGGCGTCATCAAGAAAGAGAGCATCATTGACAGCTTTACGACAAAGGTTAAAAAGGCATACCCCGCATATTTCGGAACTTACGCTCAGTTTGACAGGGTAAAGGACTATCTTGACAGCTATGAGAACCTTTTCTGCGTCGGAAGAAACGGTCAGCACCGCTACAACAATATGGATCACTCGATGCTGACGGCGATAAATGCCGCAAGGTCTATAATCAGCGGCAGTATGGACAAGGACAGCGTGTGGAATGTAAATACCGAAAAGGAATATCACGAAACAAAAGAAGAAGGATAAGATGATATCTGAGGTATTCTGTAATACATCTTGTGGTACAGATAAGTATATCTGACTTTGCTTGACAATGAGTACGTTTTAATGTATAATTAAAATGATTATTATTTATAGTCAAACGCCCGAATGAGGTGATACTGATTTGAAAAAATTGCTTTCTGTTATCGTTCCGTGTTATAATGAGCAGGAAAATGTTCCTGAGATCTATAATGAACTGAAAAAGCTTACAGAACCATTAGATAAGCTGGAATGCGATATTGAGATAATATTTGTTGATGACGGCTCTACGGATCGGACCGTTGAAAAGGTACAGGAGTTATCTGAACTTGATGAAATGGTCAGATCGGTGATCTTTACAAGAAATTTCGGAAAAGAAGCAGCGATATACGCAGGGCTGGTAGAAGCAAAAGGGGATTTTGTTGCACTGATAGATGCGGATCTTCAAGATCCTCCCTCCCTTATTCCGGAAATGTTCGAAACCGTTTTATCGGGAGAGTATGACTGTGCAGCAACACGCCGTGTTACCCGAAAAGGCGAACCGCCGATACGTTCGCTTTTTGCAAAGCTATTTTATAAACTTATCAATTCCGTATCTGATACTCATATAGTTGATGGAGCACGTGATTTTCGAATTATGTCCAGAGAAATGGTTGATTCTGTAATAGAAATGTCTGAACGCAATCGTTTTTCCAAGGGTATATTTTCCTGGGTAGGATATAGAACAAAGTGGTTTGAGTACGAGAATATCGAGCGTGTTCACGGTAAGACGAAGTGGTCTTTTTTTAAGCTTATGGTGTATGCACTTGACGGAATCACGGCTTTTTCAACAAAGCCGCTGGTGATATCCGCATTGATCGGTCTGCTGTTTTTCGCACTATCGTTTGTTATGATCGTAGTAATAATTATCAGAACACTTGTTTTCGGTGATCCCGTCAGCGGTTGGCCGTCGATGATATGTATTATATTCTTTGTTTCGGGCGTACAGCTTTTTTGCGTCGGAATACTTGGCATATATTTATCTAAGATATATGTTGAAACCAAAAACAGACCTATATATCTTAAACGTAAAAATAATTATAAAAAGAATAAGGAATAGAAAATGGATCTTATTGAAGTTTCTGAGAGCAATGTTAACAGACACCCGTGGGAATTATCCCGTACCGAATGTATTTTTAAGGAAATAAAAAAGCTGGGAAAGCGGACACGTGTGCTTGACATAGGGTGTGGTGACGGCTATTTTGATAAAAGACTTCTTGAAAGCTTCCCTGATATAGACGCATTGTATGGCGTGGACATATTTATGGAGCAGCCGCATTCCGAGGGCAAAGCACATTGGATAAATACACTTGAAGATCTTCCGGAAGAAAAGTTTGATCTGATACTTATGATGGATGTCCTTGAACATATAGAGGACGATAAGGGGTATATGAAGAATATCAAGAACTATCTGTCCGATGAGGGCGTGATAGTTTTTACTGTTCCCGCATTTATGAAGCTGTATTCTCTTCACGATGAGGAGTTAAAACACTTCCGCAGATATAACAGCAAGATGCTTTATACTACTTTGGAGAATACAGGTTTAAAAATACGAAACAGATCGTATTTTTATTTTTCGCTTATTATCCTTCGCCTGCTGACTTGGAAGAAAACACAGAATCTCAGTATGTGGAACAGCGATGAAAGATCGATAAAAACTCGTTTTGTAAAGGGTGTTCTTAATCTTGACTATTCGTTCTTGCGTTTTTTCTCAAAGCTGCGTATCTATATTCCGGGACTTTCGCTCTTGGCGATAATTGAGCATTCTGATCAAGATATATAGAAAAGGGTAAGTGTATTTGATTTTGAATAAAGGAAAAAAGATATCAAGCACTTCAATATTTTTTTGGAGTGTTATATTGTTATGCACGGTTTTGATGACAGTGCTGGGATCGTTAAGAAATCAGTGGCATATTGATGAAGTATTTAGCTATGGTTTGTCTAATAGCTATGATAGACCTTTTCTTTTTCACTGGTTTGGCGGTATAGAAAACATTGACGATGGAGAAGACAATGGCTCTGTGCTTGAAGATGAGGAACACAAATTCATCTATCAATGGCACACTCCCGAGGAATTTAAGGATTACATTACCGTACAGCCTGACGAAAGATTTACATACGATAACGTGTACAAAAATCAGGAGCTTGATGTTCATCCACCGTTATACTATTTTATTTTACATACGATATGTTCTTTTTTCCCCGATGTGTTTTCAAAGTGGTTTGCGTTAATACCGAATATTATATGCTTTGTATTGTCTATGTTGTTGCTTTACAAGATTGCAAAGGAATTAACGGACTCGGAATATAAATCGATAGCTGTAATGGCATTCTGGGGTATTTCAAGGGGTGCTGTAAACAGTACGATCTTCCTCAGAATGTATATGCTTATGATCGTTTTGGCTCTTATAAGTGCATATTTGCATATACTTCTGATAAAGAAAGAAACGCTTTCGGTTAAGTATGTGATACTGATAGCGATAACAAATATAGCAGGTTTTTTGACGCAGTATTATTTATATATATATGCTTTCTTTTTTGCGGCAGTTACCTGTTTTCTGTTCTTGTTACGGAAGAATTGGAAGCAGATATTTGTGTATGCAGGACCGGTGTTGCTGTCGGTAGTGGTGGCTCTGATTATTTTCCCGCAATCTATAAAACACGCAACAAACGGTGCACACGGGGAAACTGCAATGAATTCGCTTGGCAATTTTTTGAGATTATTTCATAAGCAGCTTATGTTTATACAATATACATTGCAGGATTGTTTGGGTATAAATGTAAATGAAAATAACAGTATATTTGCAACTATACTTGCAATAACATTGTCAATAGCTGCTATAACTCTTACGATACTGTTTTTTAAATGGTTCAAAAAGTTTAAAGCACAGGGCGGAGAGCTTGACGGTATAGTAAAAAAGATCTTTTTAAGAATGCAGGAGTATAAAATATCTCAATATATATTGATATATGCGTCAACGATCATTACGGGATTATTTATTGCTATACTTACTCCGAGAATGTATCTTTTCCAAGACAGATATTTCTTTGTGATAATGCCGTTGTGTTCTATGATAATATGTCTTTCTCTAATTACTCTTGCGGAAAAGGTTCTGGCAAATATCAAGGTGATCGGAAAATATGCAGTACCTGTCGTTCTTTGTGTTATGTTTGCAGCAGGAGCTATTGGACATATTCCCGAAAATAAGTTCCTGTGTCAGCAGGTCGGCACACTTGATATCAACGAAGTAGTAAAGGACAGAGTATGCTTTCTGGTTACTGAAAGGGATTATCATATTCATCAGTTTGCTCCTGTTTTCAGCACTTGCGAGGCTGTGTATCAGGCTCACGAGCCTGATGATATATTAAGCTCGGAAATCGAAAAGCTTGATTCTCCTGATGGAGCGATCATAATGATAAGTCTGGACGATATGGAACTGGATGAGGCTGACGCCTATGTGCAGAGCCTTGACAGAGAGATAGAGTATGTAGATCTCGTTTTCAGCGGAAAGGACGCTTGGAGTGATGGATATTATCTATATAATATCAAATAATTCAAATGCTATATAATGTTAATATGGCAATAAGCTTTTATACGTGCAACTCTCCTGAGATCAAAGTCTTAGGGGAGTTGCTTTGTTTTATATAATTAGTAGATTCAGATTTTCAAAATTTTAATAAGACACCATTTTTGTTAAAATCAACAAAAACCCCACCTCTGATTCCGATTTGATTTAAAAACCTTTTTTGTGGGATTTTTATTGTATAAAACCAGATGAATTATGTATAGTCATTTTTTGAAATATCCGCTATGTCTGAATTTTTTCATATTGGTCACTTTAAAATTGGTGTATAGCTTTTATGTAAAACTCTGCAAGATAATAACTTTAAATTACTATATTACCAAATAATGCAAAAACGGTTATGTATTTTATACAAAAATATCGTTAAACATTCATTTGCTTTGTTCAGATTTATGTGCTATAATATAGCTACCACCTGAGGAAACGGCAAAAACGATCCTAAGGTTAAATTTAAAAAAGAGGATTTATTTTTGATAAAGTCAATAATCGGGATCCCTTTTACGGCACTGTAAAGGAAAACTGACAAGTCAAGAAGAAAACCTGCCTTGATATCGGAAGGGCGTCAGCCCTTAATTATTTTTAGCTTGTACTGGTAAATTATGTTATAGCTTACAATATAAACCTGTCTGGGCGGGGAACATCTATATAGGAGGGAACTGAGTTCACATAGCATAGAGATGTACATATATGGGTTGTAAGATCGGTTTAAAAGGTGACCGCTTTCTATGTCACCTATAAAATATCACTAATAAGACATTGGAGGTAATACTATGAATTATGTAGCAGACATTTTGGATTCGACCTACGGTGATGACAACATCAACAGCACCGAATTTGACGTTGTTGAAGCGGAAGAGGCTATGTTGAGAAGAGTGCTTGAAGCCTGTGAAGAACAGGACGAGTTTGATGGTTTTGATTCGGACTTTGGTGATGATAAGTACCTGATTTATGAAGATGATAGCTGTTCTAACGGTTTTGCTCCTCGTGACAATATTGCCCCTGACCTGTTTTCCGACACATCTGATGTGCCGAGCTTTTTCAAGCTGGACGGCACTCCCTGTGATCCTTTTGGTTACACAGATACGGTAGAGAACGCTGATCCTCTCGGTAAGAATTACTACGTGAATGATGACGATAGTTATTATATAAATTGTAGCCGTACCACTAAGTTCAATCCTGATTATGTTAGCGTTGCGTTATATGACAATGCTCTTGGTATGTATTACGAGAGATACCTTTCCAATCTTTCAGAGGGGGAGACCGACGATATCAATACAGGGGTTATCAGTGTTGTCGAGAACAAGGATATGTATGACCTTTATATCTACTGGTTATCTATGGACAAGTCCGAGAGAGGTTATTTTTGATATCAGCGGAATAATATAAAAATGAGGGTGCATTGCTATGTCAAATGCACCCTTTTGTTTTATGAGTTCAACAGTATTTTCCGACAATACCGAACTTTTTCGAGCTTTAATCCGCCTGATATTTCTCGACAGGCACCCATATCTCGCTGTAATTGTCGTTAGGGTCGGGCTGCGGCGGTGTGAGGTACACCTCTATATTGTAGTTGCCTGCGAGCCTGTACTCCTTGCAGTTTGGCAGCCATTCACTCCATATCTTTGTGTTTACGTCTTGAAGTGCCTTGGGAAGAGCACCCTTACAGGGGAATACCGCCCACGTTCCCGCAGGAATGACCTTTGTCGTGTAGCCCTCGGGGACTTCGTTCCAGGGCATATAGCAGTCGGCGATAAAATACTCGAAATTTCTTCCGTCGCTGTCCATACACACGCCGAACATTCCCTTTACGACGTTGCCGCCGCCTGTCTGATAATGTTCCTGCCAGAACTTAGGTATCTCCTCGTAGGAACTTTCCGTGCAAAAGCTCCTTGACCTGCCCATTACAGTAAACGCTGCTTTTTCTACTATTTTGTACTCTGTCATAGTTCCGCCCTCCAATGTAAGCTTTATCCTTAGCGGTGCGAAGGCTCTTAGCTCCGCTCCGCACTCCTTTGCAGATGAGGGGGAAATGCCGTGGAACTTCGTGAACGCTCTTGTAAAACTGTCCTGCGAGTCATAGCCGTATTTTACGGCTATATCGATGACCTTATTATCTGAAAGCGAAAGTTCCTGTGCGGCGAGGGTAAGACGGCGGCTTCGGATATATTCACCCACGGTGAAACCGCAAAGCACACTGAATATCCTCTGAAAGTGGAATGGTGATACGTAGGCTTTTGCCGCAATATCCTCGATTTGAAGATCCTCTGTAAGATTGTCCTCGATATACTGCACCGCATTTTGTATGCCCTCTGTCCAGCCGTTCATATAAGCACTTCCTTTCTCCCTGACTGCACTTACATTATAGCATCAGAGGGAATGACCTGTCCGACTTTTTGTGCGGTCAGATGTCGTGGAATGTTACATTCCGCCCATATCCCTGCTTTTGTTAGGGGTGGATTTGTTAAGATCATCAGATACGGTGACCCTTTCCTTATTATTGCTGTTGCTTAATGATTTGAAATCGGTTTTCGTTCCGTGACCATGTGAGGACTTTTCTTTGTTCGTAGCCTTTTGGGAACTGAGCAAACGGGAAAAATCTTTTTGTGTCTCTGCTTGTTGGTCGAATTCTGCCTTTTCTATTACTGCTTTTTCGTAGTCGTTATAAGCCTTTATTTCATCTTTAAACGTACCGAATATTGCATTTAATATTCTCTTGAAAATATTTGGCCTTGTTTTGGGGGCGTCAAGAACAGCTTGAAGTTCAAACTCTCTCGGCACAAATACAGGGTCGTTATCTACTGTTGTGATACCAAGTAACGGGCCGTCGTTTTTCATACCAAGTGTTAATTTGGTGCATATTTCGTTAAGCACATTAAGATGATTATCAGCTGTTATATCATCGCCCAGAGTGCTGTGGGGGTCAGTATCAAATGTAACATTGTCTGCGAGCTTTCTAACCATTTCAACGTTGATATCCGATTGGGTCAACTGCGGGAATTCTCCCCGAAACTCTACGTGGCCGAGTATCATAGGAATGATACCACCCAAATGCATTATTACGTTCGGTGTTATCGGATTATCTGCTGATACAGATGTTTGTTCTTGTTTTATGAATTCTTTTGTATTATCAGCGGCACTAAGCACCTCGGTTCCGGAAGGCTTGTTGCTGTAATGTGTGGTAAAATCAAATGTTCTGAGTATGGGATTTCTTTCATATGGCATAATAGTCACCTCTAAAAATGTTTCTTGTTTTTTTATACGCAGTAATGCAAATTATGTAACGATATTTTTTAAAAAAGTAACCCTAACGGCAAAAAAACATATAATAGTACAGAGCCGTTGCGAAAGGAGCATTATTATGTGTGGAATTGCCGGACAGATAGGATTTAACAGGGATATACGAGAGGACAGGGAGGTTATGGCTCAGATGAGTGCCGCTCTTGCCCCGAGAGGCCCCGACGCAAAGGGGGAATACAGCGACCGCTGTGCGTACCTTGTTCACCGCAGACTTATAGTAGTAGATCCCGAAAACGGAAAACAGCCGATGACAGAGGGCCGCTATACCATTGTGTATAACGGAGAGCTTTACAATACCGAGGATATCCGCAGAAAGCTCGTGGCGGAGGGCGTGAGCTTTAACGGACATTCCGATACCGAGGTAGTGCTTAAAGCTTTTATACAGTACGGGGAAGAGTGTGCCTCCCTCTTTAACGGAATATTTGCCTTTGCGGTGTGGGACAGCCAGAAAAGACGGCTTTTTCTCTGCCGTGACAGGATAGGGGTAAAGCCGCTGTTTTATGCCTTTACGGACGGTGGACTGCTGTTTGCAAGTGAGATAAAGTCACTGCTGAAACACCCTGCTGTTAGACCAGTTATCACCACTGAGGGCGTAATGGATATTATGCTTATCGGCCCTGCAAAGCGTGTCGGCGGCGGAGTATTTCGTGATATCTCCGAGATGCCGCCCGCTCATTATGGCTGGTTTGACGAGGACGGCTTTACCCTTGTGCGATATTGGGAGCTTAAAGCAAGACCTCACACCGACAGCTTTGAGGCAACCTCGGAAAAGGTGCGTGAGCTTATCACCGACGCTGTTACAAGACAGCTTGTATCTGATGTACCGCTGTGCTGTTTTCTTTCGGGCGGTCTTGACAGCAGTGTTATTTCAGCTATTGCCGCAAAGGAATTCAGCAAACGTGGTGAGCGGCTAAGCACCTGGTCTATTGATTACAGGGGAAACCGTGAGAATTTCAGGGCGAGTCTTTTCCAACCCGACGAGGACGCCCCGTGGATAGAGCGAATGGCGGAGTACATCGGCTCTGAGCATACAAACGTGGTGCTTGATACTCCTGAGGTAGCGGCGGCACTTGACGAGGCTGTTATTTCCCGTGACCTCCCCGGTATGGCAGACGTGGACAGCTCGCTTTATCTTTTCTGCAAGGCAGTGAAGAGCAGATTTCCCGTTGCACTTTCAGGTGAGTGTGCGGACGAGATATTCGGCGGCTATCCGTGGTATCACCGAAAAGAGGTGCTGTTTTATGACGGCTTTCCGTGGAGTACAGCAGTGCCTGAGCGTGCGGAGCTTATGCGGATAAAGACCACATCGGGGGAGGCGGAGGAATTCGTCAGAAAGGCATATAACGAAAGCCTGTCCCACACAGACTATCTTGACAGCGATACCGCAGAGGAAAGGCGAATGCGTGAGATGTATATACTTAATTTGGAGTATTTTATGGCAACGCTCCTTGACCGCAAGGACAGAATGAGTATGGCAAACGGCCTTGAAGTGCGTGTGCCTTTTTGTGATTATCGTATCGTTGAGTATGCCTACAATATCCCGTGGTCGATGAAAGCCTTTGGCGGCAGGGAAAAGGGTCTTGTACGCCACGCAATGAAAGGCATACTCCCCGATGATGTGCTTTGGAGAAAGAAAAGCCCTTATCCGAAGACCCACGACCCGAAGTATATGGCTCTGCTTTCCGACAGATTAAGACAGCTTGTGCAGTCAGACAACTGCCGCCTTACAGAGATAGTTGACGGCGATAAGCTCCGTGAATTTATCGACACGCAGGGAAAGAGCTTTACAAAAAACTGGTACGGACAGCTTATGACCGCACCGCAGATATTCGCATACTTTTTACAGCTTGACAGGTGGCTGAAAGAGTACCGTGTGGAGATATCACTGTAAAAAATACGCCCGTAGCTTTTGAAACTACGGGCATTATTATGTTAGTTGCTATCGAAGATACCACAATGGTGTAGTGTCTGTGTGCTGTGCTTTTCACATAAAGTATATCGTATCTTCCACAAAAAATCAACCAAAATTATATCTATGATATTGCTTTTTGCGTTGCGGTGTGATATAATATGATAACTTAGCATAAGGAGGGCAATATGGACGCTAGACTTGAAGCTGACCTCAAAAGATGTCTGGGTATGATATCTACCCGTTGGCCCAGACAGAATAAGGCAATGGACGTTAAGACGAAATTTATCTATGACGCCAAATATCTTGACGATTGTCTGCAAAAGATAGAGGAAGAGGGTGTTGACAAAGAGTACACACTGCACCGCTGGTACAATTATCACACCTCTACATATTGCGAGTATATTTTCTGTGATTATGGAGCAGTACACGACAAGAACGAGCGTAATTTTTATGTGGATATCTATATTGACGGTATTGCGTTTGATGTCAAGCTGACTGTATATCCTCAGGAATTGTCCGACAAGCCGTATGATCTTAAAACGAGAAACGGCAAGGACGATATGATAAGGTGGATGTACAAAAACCAGTCACAGGGAAACCGTAAGCAAATGGACAACAGGCTGTATGTTGTATGCGACGGTGATAGTGCCGCAAAAAACCTTGCAATGAAGTGCGATTTTGATACATTGAGAAAACGCATCAAGGCTTATATGGACTTCATAAAGGAACACGGTATCAACAAGCTGGATATTACGGATAACGGCACTGTCCATTCGCTTTATACTGACCTTATCTATATAAAATACTGATGTAATAGCAAAAGCACCGCCCAGAAAGAGGGCATTCACTACAGAACAGTTGTTAAGGTAAAACAGCGGAATATGGAAAAGCAGTATTGTCAATAGCGACAATACTGCTTTTTGCATAAGAGTTAAACTAGACTAAATCTTCTTTTCTTCCATATATTTATCTAAAAGTTTCACCATAAACTCTTGATCAAGTATCACAAACTTTTTGTTTTGTATTTTGGCTTGGTGATATAATAAATGTTTAAGTTGATCGTCTAATATATGAGGATATATAACGCCAATTACTTCAGCTCTGTTATCATCGAAAGCATCTATCACTTGCTGGATTATTTCTCTTCCAACTTTGCCGGACTTAGTAATTTTGGGTTCCCCTTTATTCACGGATTTCGCTACTCCTAAGAACGTCATATTTTTGCCTTCTATCGACACTAACATTGAAATATCGCCAAATTCATGACCTTGGTGCGGCTGTGGTACATAACCTTCGAAATTCTCAAATAATTTAAGTATACATTTTACATCACTTAAATCACTAATGTCATTGAACTTACATTTGCAACAGTTGTCTTTTGATGCGGTGGTGCATTTTTCTTTGATTGATTTTAGTGCGGATTGTATATCGTCAATGCTATGAGTTAATTGCCTGTTAACAATTGGTGCAAACTCCTTGATGTCAGAAGGTTTAATCTTTTGGTAGTTTGGGCTCGTGTGTAAATTAAGCGATCCATTACACAATGAGAACCACTCATATCTATCATAAACTATATCAGGATAGTACATTGAAATTGTTTGAAAAAGACGTTCTGTAAAATCCTCTTTAGCAATTAATTTAATGACATTATTGATATCATTTTCAGTAATAGTATGCCCGCTTTCGCATTCAAAGTTAAATGTTCCAAACTGTGTATCGCCACAGTTTGGACATACAATTTTTGCAGGTGCTCTTTTGGTAATTGAAAAATGAGTGCCGCCACATTTTAAGCAACTTGGAATAGATTCTTCTTCACAAGCCTCACAAGAACAACGAATCCTTTCATAGAATAGACCGTTTAGCTCGTTATAAACTTTATATAAGTCCAATGAAATTGGATATGACTCCAAATTGGATTTTTTACAATTAACAATAGCCAGCACGATCTTGTTAAGAAAAGGAATAGTTGATGTTTTTGTTTTATCCCATGCAGACGATGAAAACATATTAAATCCCGAAATCGCTTCAAGTGTAACATCAGTTGTATTTTGAAAGAACGAAATTATATCGCCAATTCTTTTTGTGCTCCAATTTCTGAATTGTGATGAGGTTAGACTCTTCGATAAATACATCTTTCCTTTGTTACAATTAACTCCTAAAGTGCCTGTTGTGTTTTCGTCTATATCTTCCACAAACTGAGTATTTGTTATATCATAATCTTCATAACCAGAGGGAATACAATCTATTTTTTCACTTAAATTCTGATCGGCAAAAGTGATTTTTTCTAATTGATTCTCTGGCGGGTTGGTATTATGTCTAGTTACTCTCTTTGTTTTATTCCCAGAGAAGATTTTTTTCAAAAGATTATTTGTCATTTTAATATTAGTTATATCTGCAGAAAAAAGACTACTAAAAAAACGTTTTAATAGATTCATCAAAACTTCAGGCATATTATTGATTGCTATAAAGTTTTTGTCAATACCTATCCAAGCAAAACATTCTTTCTTTGTATAAACATATGTAAACTCTCCTTCTTCATTAATATAGTTGAACTTTTGAAGGTAAGAAAGAGTAATTTCATATGTGCCTTCGAATTCGACTATTGTAACAAAATCCAATTTCTTATATTTGTCATCTTCAGCATACTTTATTGTAGCTATATATTCCTTAATTCTAGATGCTATTGTATCTTTATCAAAGGAAATTCCATTGTTGTTTTTGACCCAAAATAATGTAAAGCCCGGTTTTAAACCATATCTATATTTTTCATATGCTACATCAATTATTGGTACGGTTATCTCGGGTGACATCTCAATTAGTTTTATAAGCACAGCTCTGCTTTGAGAATTCACCAACTTTTCTATATCTTTAACAAATGATTGTCTTTTAATATGAAGCAAACGGGACTCTATAGTGCTTTTTTCAATGTTCTGCCAAATCATTGCATGTATGCCTTTAATCTGCATACTTTCTAGTTTGATCTTTTGCTCTTCTGGAATAATCATTTTAGTTCTCCTTAATAGTTAACGCACTTTACATATTCACCTACTGCTATCAATGTTTAGCACTCATCGATGTTGAGTGCTAATACCGTAACATAAGTATAACAAAGATAGTATTAAATGTCAAGACATAATCAATAATTGTTAATCATTATAATGTAAAATACAAAAGCTATTCACTATAGAAAAAGTAGCTAAGACAAAGCAGAAGAATATGACACAAAAACGCCTTATCGTTTAAGTCTACTGACTTCAGCGGTAAGGCGTTTTTCTAATTAAAATAGATTTGTAAAGAATTCTATCTGTGCAGTATCATTTCTTTCAGTGGCGTATCTTAGTCCCTTCTTGCGGTGGGTGTGGACGAAATCCATATACATTCTGCGGTTTTTCTCGTGGAGCATAAATCCGCCTGTAAGACGCCTGTATGCTATGTCAAGCATCTGTCTGTATGTAAGACCTATTTGAAGTATATTATGGTCATAGTAGTATATCCCGGTCTGATCTACGCTTTTGAAAAATTCCGTGTATAGCTTATACACAGCTACATAAACAGGGTTATCCTTCTGCCATTTAGGATAGTAGAATACAAATTCTGACATGCCCTCGTCCGTTTCAAAGCAGAGGGTGAGGTCTTTACAATATGCTAAATTAGTACTGCAGAATATGAGCATCTTCGGATTCTTAATAACTATTCTCTTTGCCATCCAGAAGCAATCCAACGTTTCAACTCTTTCGAGGCTTCGCGGAAGAATGACAGTCTTTCCATAGCAAAAGTTCAGCGAATCACCTGTTTCATATTTTATGCTTATACGGCGTATTCCCTCACGGATTGTCCAGACATCATCAACAAAATTATTGCCCATTGTTGTCAGCGTACCATTTATAACGATACCATCGGGAGTTGTAAGTTCCTTACCCAGCAAGGAAGAATCGCTGAACGGATCGTTGTAAAATCTGACATTCTGATGAAAGTGGATATCCCCACCAAAAGAACTGCAACCCCAAAAGGCATATTTATTAATATTAAATACATTTTCAAGATTTATTTTTTTCAGATTTTCACATCTTAAAAAAGCCGATTTTTCGATATTTCTTACAGTAGGAGGTAGAATGACCTCCTCTAAAGTTCTGCAATTATAAAACGCATCTTCCCCTATCGTTTTTATCCCATCAGGGACGGTAAATGTTTTTGCATTGCCGTTGTATTTTTGCAAAACATCACTGAGAATCAACAGCTCCTGTGATTTCTCGAAGGGAGTGTTGTAGAAAACCGCGTCCCCACACCGCTTGTCAAGCTCCTTCCATATAACTGTTTTCAGATTTTCGCAACCGTAAAATGCGCCTTTTCCGAAGGAGCAGTATTCCAGCTCTACGCTTTCAAGACCTTTGCAGTACCTGAATGCCTCACTGCCGATCGCAGCACTTTTTCCAAAATGAAGCTCTTTGAGGTTTCTCAGCCAATCAAAGGCATTGGCACCGATATTTATATGACCCACAGGAAAGTATACCGTGCTCAGCGGGCGGCAATAGGTAAACGCTCTTTCTTCAATAAATTTTACTGTGTCGGGAAGATACAGCTTTACCTCAGGTAGGTTTTTATCAACTTTGACATTGTATTTCGTAGCAATACGCTGTACCTCGTAGCCGTTTATTTTTGCGGGGATGATAAGCTGAACATCTCTTATATGTATTCTCGTAATGATAACCGTGGTTTTATGTCTCCGTGCCTTGCGGTAACGGAACTGAAAGCCCGCTTTTTGCGCTTCCTGAAAGGTCATTTCAAGTTGCGGAATATCTGAATGCTTTGTTATCGCGATAGGGGCATTATTCTTTTCGCTCAATGCCTGTTGTGTTTCGTTTTGTTTGTTATTTGCGGGCGGTATATATAAGGGAATGCCTATCGGTTCTTCGTCCTCCTTGGTGTTTTTCCGACCGAACAGCTTGTCAAGAAAATGCATTTTATCGCCTCCTGTCAATATTCCAGTATTTTGTAATCCTTGTAAAGACAGCCGATGTCCTTCGGCTTTTTCTCGTCATCCTTATGCTCGTAGATGGGAGCGCATATTCTCGCCGCACCATCGTCAAAGGTGAGATACGGCTTGAAATACTTCGACACCTCATACTCGGCGGGGAACTGATTTGACACCCAACCCGGGTCTACGCTGTATATGAAGATTCGGTCAGCGGCATATTCCGCAGCAAGGGAATGGGTCATCATATTCAGCGATGCCTTTGCCATATTGGTATGCACATGCCGCGCCAGCTTTGATTTCGTATTGAATCTGCCCTCCACCGAGGAAACGTTTATTATGAACCTGTTTTTATGTATGCTTTTTGTCATGTGTGACTTTAACTGACCTGTCAGCAGAAAAGGTGCAGTAACATTGATAAGCTGAACCTCCAGCATTTCAGCGGGAGATATCTCATCAGCCTTTGCCACCCATGAATTATGGTTGGGAGTTTCGTAGGGGGCAACAGAGTTTTCAGCTGTGGCAGGAATAAGCTCATAGCTTTCTGAAGGAGTAAGTAGTGCAAAATCAGCGGGCAGGTTCTGATTATATTCAAGCCGCAGTCTTTCCTCGTTTGCGGCAAGCTCCGCATAATAAGACGGTGCCTTGCGGATGGTCTGTGCGGCGTTATTGACGAGGATATCCAGCCCCTCGGGGAATGTGGTATGAACATAACCTATAAGCTCATGAATACGGTCGGCACGTTTTAAATCGAACTCGCAGATATACAGCCTGTCACGGAATTCGGTGTAATCAGGCTCCTCGGAGTATCGCCTGAGCGCGTCATAAGGATATCTCGTTACAGCGATAACGCTTGCACCGTCGCGAAGCAGCCGCAGACATACTGCATATCCGATATTTATTCTGCCGCCCGTGACGAGTGCGGTATATCCCGAAAGATCGGCACTCTGATTTCTGCGCTGCTCATTCATAGCCGCACATTCCGAACATATACCGTAATGCTCAATATTTCTCTGTTTGCAGATAAGGCACTGTCGCATATCTTCACCGCCTGATAATATACTAAATCAGTTTAATTATAGCACTTTCAACTATTCCTGTCAACGTTGACAAATCCCCTTGCCTGTGCTATAATTTAAGTGCCTTTCATTTGGCAGGATCAGCAGAGACCACATTCCTCAAGTGTGACAACTCTGCGTTGGCTACGATTAGTTCAGTGGCAGAATATCTTTTCCGCACGAAAGGAGAGGGCGGTTCGATTCCGCCGCGGAGTCAGTTTTGCCGAGCACACCCCCACGTGTGTGAGAGCTTTGCTCTGGGGTAGCTGCGATAGTTTAGTGGAAAAACACCCTATTCCGCACGATAGGGCAATACGGCGGTCCGATTCCGCCTCGCAGCTTCATTTGAAGATAAGGGACAGCATTATAATTTGCTGTCCTTATTACTTATCCGTGTTTTGAATTGTTGAATTTTGAGTAAACGCTGTCATTGACATGATCCTGATATTGTGATATAATTTAAATGCCTTTCCTCGTGCGAAAGCCGAGCCACACCCCCACGTGTGTGAGAGCTTTGCTCTGGGGCAGCTGCGATAGTTTAGTGGAAAAACACCTCTTTGCCGCGCGAGAGGCAATACGGCGGTCCGATTCCGCCTCGCAGCTTCATTTAAAGATAAAGGACAGCATTTAACGAGCTGTCCTTTGTTGTTCAGTGACACATATAGTTGATTTTAGCTAAGAGATGTCACCCAAAAAGTAGATAATATATCTTCATCCAAGTATATTTGAAATATAATAATTTTTCTTTGCAAAGGTTACATTTCAGGTTATATTTTTCACCTCAAAAAGATGTAACCATACCCCTCCTGACGATTTTAAGCCATAAAATGCCCGTTTTTGCAACGGGCATTCTTCGTTTTCATAAAAAGGTTACATTTTTGAAAAATTTTTGTCTCAATTTCAGATCAGGCAGCCGAAAAACAACGATTTGTTTTTCAAAAATAACAGAAATATTTTATAAAACAACGCAAAGAATTTACAAAACAACAGAATGTTTTTATAAACTAACGAAAAAGCTTTATAAAATAACGGCTATTTTTTCGAACTATTAAAACTCATTTATAAATAACGGAAATTTATCATAAATCAACGAAAGCAATTTATAAAATAACCGAAGCATTTTCAAAAACAACGAAATAATTATATAAAACAACAAGAAAATTTTATAAATCAACTTGAATATTTTTGAAAACAATTTGATCAAAATAACGCAGTTTTTTATAAAACAACGGAAATATTTTAGAAAAGAAAATCAACTTTTATAAAAAGTTTTTTTAAACAGAATGGACATAAAATATGGACAAAATTTCACCTCGAAATTTTGTCCTATTATTTTTTTGACCGTTTTAAGCCAAAAAAGTGCTTTTTTCAGAAGAAAAACTTAAAAAAATCTTTAAGAACGATCAAATATGGATATTTTGATTTTCACACCTTTATTACAGAAAAAGATTTAATTATTTCAGATCTTCATAAAAATTTTAAGTGTTTTGTAAATTCTTAAGGATATTTTCATTTCCGTGAAGAGTTACATTTATATTTCCTCAAACGCAAGAAGGGGGAGATATTATGAACAATGTAACAGAGTACAAGATCGGCTCAACTACTTACATAGTGGTTACTACATTCAACGGCGGCGAAAGCCTGTCCGAGCTTATCGCAAGGCTATTGAAAAAAGAAGTATAAATTACTGAAAATGGGCTAGACGTACAGCGGAATTTGCACTATACTTTAGTAGTCATATTCCGCTGTGAGATCGGAAAGAGAGGTTTATATGTTAGATTTAATCACAGCGTTATATTGCAGATTAAGTAATGACGATGATCTGCAAGGAGAAAGCAACAGTATCACAAATCAGAAAGCTATGCTCCAAAAGTATGCAGAGGACAACGGTTTTCGGAATATTCAATTTTACATTGATGACGGTTTCAGCGGAACCAATTTCAATCGCCCCGATTTTATTCGTATGATAAACGATGTTAAGGCGGGAAAAGTAGGCGTTATTATCACAAAAGATCTTTCTCGTTTTGGTAGAGATTATCTTATGACGGGTCAGTATATAGAGATCATACTTCCTGATTATGATGTCCGCTATATCGCAGTGAATGACGGGGTTGACACGCTCCGAAGCGAAAACGAAATGATGGTTTTCAAGAATGTGTTTAACGACTGGTATGCAAGAGATACGAGCAGGAAAATTAAAGCTGTATTCCAGGCAAAAGGTCAATCGGGAAAGCCACTTGCTACAAATGTTCCTTACGGCTACAAGAAATCCGAGGCGGACAAGAATGTTTGGGAAATAGATGAAAACACCGCACCTGTTGTCCGCAGAATATTTCAGCTTTGTATTGAGGGCTTGGGACCTGCTCAGATCGCTAAAAGGCTCACCGCAGAGAATATACTAACTCCGACAAGCTACAAAAATTATTCGTCAAGAAGTATTAACAAAACAAGTCCATACCGATGGAGTTGCGAAACTGTAAAGGATATACTTTCAAGAGCAGAATATGCAGGGCATACGGTGAACTTCAAAACAAGCAAGAAAAGCTACAAGAGCAAAAAGAAGATCGAAAATCCGCCCGAACAATGGCAGATCTTCCGCAACACTCACGAGGCTATTGTATCACAAGAGGATTTTGATTTAGTACAAGAAATTCGTGATAATAAGCGTCGCAGGCTTACAAAGCACGATGAAGTCAGTCCTTTTTCAGCGATGGTTTACTGTGCAGACTGCGGACAAAGACTGTATTTGGCAAGAGCAAGAACTATGTCGCAAGATTACGAACACATGAAATGCAGTACATACGCATTTGATGTATCAGCTTGCACTGTGCATTATATTCGTACTTCTGTGTTGACTGAAATTCTGTTATCCGAACTTAATAGAATCTGCGGAGTAGTCCGAGAAAATGAGGATGAATTTCTGAAGATTGCAGCGGAGCATTCTTCTTACAAGGTCAGTGCTGAATTGAAATCTGCAAAGAAAAAGCTCGCACAAACCGACAAACGGATTGCGGAGCTTGATAGGCTGTTTATGAAGTTATACGAAGATAATGTTTCAGGGAAGATCTCGGATGAGCGTTTTGAAAAGATGTCTGCGAATTCTGAAGCAGAGCAAAGAGAGCTAAAAAAGCTGTCCGAGGAACTCAATGCAGCAATTCAGGAGACCGAACAACAAACTGCTGATACAGAGCAATTTATCAAGGCTGTAAGAAAGTATACCGAGATAACAGAACTCACTCCCGAAATTATGCACGAGCTGATTGAAAAGATTGTGGTACACGCTCCCGATAAGTCAAGCGGAAAGCGTACACAGCAGATTGATATTTATTATAGGTTTAATGTGGCGGTCAGTTCAGCTACTGTTACAAGAGCAAAGAGAAAAGCTGCGGGTTAACGCAGCTTTTCGGAATAGGTTGTTTTTTCTGTTGGACAGTTCCCATAAAAAAGGGCGGTGTTTGTGTTATACTTCAACGACGAACGCCTGATATCCGTCGGCCTCTGCTTTCTTTTTGTAGTTCTCCGCATTGTCACGGGAGGAGAAAGCACCTATCTGCACACGGTACAGCTTTTTTGTCACTCCGAAATAATCGGCGATGACCTTAGCCTCT
>JAZUSC010000051.1:0-40045 GCA_045606505.1 Oscillospiraceae bacterium | reverse complement strand
TCGGTTTCGCTCTTGCTTTCCGTACCTGCGAACTCTCGCTGTACCTGTCTGCCGCTTTCATCTTCTACGTAAAAGCGGTAGTACCACTTCTTGCCTTTTTTTCTTACAGAACCTTTTGCCATATAAAACTCCTTTCCTTTGGCAAACGGAACTGTTGCAATTGTGTGCCTATATTATACCATTTTTCGGGCAAAATTGCAACAGTTCCGGGCCCTTTTTCACCGTTATTTCACAGTTTTTGAGCTATTATCTTACGGCTTTTACACTGTCAATATCTCTCAGATCAACGCCTTCGTTGAGCTTCAAAAAGTCGTTCAGAGCATCAATTCTGATGAGATGCTTACGGCCAACGTAAAGGATCGGGAGCTTTTTGGCTTTCACGAGATCCCGCATCGTATTTCTTCCGATGTTGAACACACCAAACGGAACAAGGGGCAACCGATAATTCGACAAATGGCAAAACCGCCGCAGTGAGGCGGTTTTCGTTTTTCCTCAAGTATCAATATTTTTTTGGTTTGAAAAAGCTGTCACTTTGTGGTATACTTGTTAAAAAGGAGTGAGTATTGTATGATTGATGCTGTTTTAGCGGTTATTGAAAACGAGGAGCAACGAAATGAGTTAGCTGTCTTTTATTCGTGTTATAGGAACCGACTATTTTTCATAGCTCTCTCAAAGCTACATAATGAAACAGAAGCAGAGGATGCCGTTCAAGAGGTCTTTTCAAGAATAGCCAATAAGCCTGAAAGCTTTTTCAATGTTCCACAAGAAAAAAGAGTTGCATATGCTGACGTAATGGTTAGAAATATTTCAATTGATATGTTTAATGCCAAAATTCAACATCCAATAGAACAACTTGATGAAGATGAGATTGATAATACTGTAATCTCTCTGGAGAACAGTTTTCTTAATAAAATATCACAAAATGAGTTATTGGAGTTTGTTGATAATCTGCCTACATTACAGCGGAATGTACTGATACTGCATAGTCTTTTGGGGTTGAATATTGATGAAACGGCGCAGAGATTAAACATTTCTTTGGCTGCCGCAAGTAAACGCTTTACTTTGGCACGAAAGGCAATTAAGAAATTTGTCGAGGAAAGAAGTAAGAATGATGAATGAATCTTTGTTGAGAGAAATCCTAAGTGAATCGTATAAACATGAATACGCAGAATTTGACAACACACCTGAACACAAGTTCTCGCTGAAACATCGCATAGCTATGAAACACATATTGTCTAGATATGAAAGAAATGTGCGAAAACTTCAAAAAAGAGAAGAGGCATCGTTAATGCCGATTATCGGCTTGAAACCGGGTCGTAGCTTTAGGCAGCGTTTGATACTTGCTACAATCATCATTATTCTCATGACTTTTCTTGTGGGGTGGGTGGTTGTATTCATATCCCAAAATTTCAGTGGAACGGTACACCTAGACAACACGCACTTATCTGCTAAGAATATAGATAATTGCCCACAAACAATTGAATACAAGTATGCTTTAGCTTCTGTTCCAGAAGGATTTGAAATGATTGAAACAAATACATCACGTACAAATGCATATACACTTTATCTAAACCCCACTACTAAACAAGAGATAACTTTGTGGCAATGGGTTAAAGAGAGCTATAAACCTCATTTTAACACGGAGAATAATCAATTGGAGGAAGTGGATATAAACAGCAGCACAGGTTTGTGCATTGATTTCAGCGATGTTATGCATAGTCATTCACTCATAGTATGGGATAATGGCGATTATATAATAGAAGTTGTGGCAGATTTAACTAAAGAAAGCACTATAAACTTGTCTAAAATTAACAAAGTTTATTAGTTTGTATTAGTTATGGGTGATAATTGCTTAAAAAAGAGGATTATATATAGGGATAAAACCTCGAATTAAATTGAGAAGGGGGGGACAGACAATGCAACTAAAAAAGATGAGGGTATTGCTTATAGTCCTAGCTTGCTTGTGCGCAAATCCTGTTGTTTCAGCTTATGCCGATTCCACACAACAATTCATTGAAGGTGACATTTCATTGGCATATGAAATTGCTGACAATCCACAGTCCGATTTGGATATAGCGGACGGTACGGCATATTGTACGAGCACCTGTGGTGGAAATGATACTGTAAGCATTACAGTAACACAGACCCTACAAAAGTATTGGGGCTTGTGGATATGGAACGATGTCGACAATGCCGAATGGAATAAAACGGTTAGTCATCATTCAATCTACTTATCCAACTCAAAAAGTGGGCTTGACAACGGAACATATCGTGTAAAATCTGTGTTCATATTGACAGACAAAAATGGAAAAAGCGAGACCATCACAATTTACAGCGATGAACGAAAAGTGCTGTGAGAACATCGGAGGCTTTTGTCTTGCAAAAGGGGGGATGAGGGAATTAATATGCAGTTGTGAATTCGGTCACAAAGGGAACGCTTATAAATACTGATAGCTAGATTGGATATACTGTTTGTGTAAACAAAATGTTGCCGTTTTACATTTTATGTCAAAGCAATGGTTTTCATAATCTCGACTTTTTTGATTGCTGTTGGTGTTGAAGCGTTTTTAGTACATGACTGGAACAAAATAAATAAGATGAAATGATTCAAATTTGGAGGGCAAAAAATATGAATAAGGCTATCACAAAAATAGCTGGTTTAGTATCGGCGTTTGCGATTACAAGTATTTCAAGCTTTTCTGTTTCGGCGGCAGCAGTTGCTGAAAAACCAAGTAAAAGCACTGTTCTTTCAACGCAATTTATCGAATCGGTAAAAAGGGACATACTGGAAGTGGATGAATACATCGATGGTTTGAAAAGCATACAATCTATAAAAAATGTTGATATGCTAGTAGAATCTATCAAAGACGAATATCCATCAATAAGCGATTATCAGCTTGGTAAGACAGTTTTAATAATGTTGGGCGACGATGAGGTATTTGTTAATTCACTTCCAGAAGATAAAGTTTTAGAGGCATTGGATTATACGGAGGTTGAGAGAACCGATGTGTATCTGCGAGAGACCGAAGATGGCGAATTGATTCAAATAAGCAAAAGCGATTATGAACGCAATGATGCGGTTGCAGCTACACGAGCAGCCATTCCAAATTACTCTGAAACATATGGAGATATAATCATTCGTTCAACAGCGTATAAACGAAATCCTACATATGCATTATCTGGGCGAGATTATTTTACAATTCGTGGTGAAGTTATTTGGGAAGGATATCCCAATTTTCAGATGAGCGATTTGTTGGTTATCTCTAGTACCGGTAATATAGATAACGAATATGACTGTACTGCTTATGGGGCATGGGGTGAGACAGGGAGCGTCTTAATAGAAGATTCTGCCCATTTACGTAGCCAAGATGGTGGGGATGGTAAGTACCTGAAGTTATCAGCCCCTTCAGTATATGGTATGGGGGTGAGTATGCCTGTTAAAATTGGGACTAATGATTTTGGCTTTGAGGTTAATCATGTGTATGCATATTATGGAGTGTCATCGCAAACTGACATAACTTGTCAAGTTTCATATGCACATGCTATTCTTGCATGGACTCCCAGTTTTTCGGTTTCTTCAAGCGGCTCTGTGTCTTTTGGCGGTATTGGAGTTCAGCGTCAAACATTTTATGGAACTCCATTTACATTATACCATAGTTGAGGTGAAGACAAATGCGAGGCATTGTTGTAGCTTTTATAACTACTTTACTACTAGGCGTTGTTGGAATGTTAATTGACAGTAATGTTGGGTTAGATGGGAATTTTAGTGTTGTTCTTGCGATATCAGCAATGGGGTCTTTTATTCTTTATGAAATAAAAAACCGCAATACAAAGTGAGGTCTGATATTGTATAGGGAGTCCGTTGGTGTTATGAAAAAAGGTTTGTAGGTTTAATGTGTGTTTGCGTAAAGTTTTTCTCTTTATATGTTTTGGCTAAGATAGTAAGCATATGATAAATCGCCTACCTAACATGGAATCATGTCCAATTGACCATAGGTAAAGTTACATCTATTTTAACAAGGTGACCGCAGTTTTTGGCTGCGGTCATTTCTTTTGTTAAGCAATACTGTTGAAATGTAGCGTAAGCGTAATGACGTTAAATGTGCAACATTCTCATTAAAGGGACTAAAACTTTACAGAGAACATCAATTCATTAAGATGAGTGTCGAAAAGCGATTCAACGAAATCAAGCTAATCCCTTTATGTTTGGTTTTTTGCAGTTTTGGAGAAATCACTCCCACGGCTTATTATACTCTCTATAAGCCTCCAAGCTGCCTTTCACCGCTTCCGTAACCCGATTGAGCATATACTGCCTGTAAGCTACCGCTAAAACCTGATTGCGTTCTTCATCGCCGAGGTCAACATAATCTTCCCACGCATTCTCCCATTTAGAGAACTTCTCATAGTAGCGGAACAGTGAGCCGAGAACGCTTGAAACCTCATCTTCGCCGTTATAAAAATCATAGTCCTCGCAAAGCTCCTGAAACAGGTGATTGACAATCGACAGCTTTTCGTAGTCTTTATCCTTGACAAGCTCCGACAAATACTCGGCTGCCTTGTCAGACAACCCCGTAAACTCGCACACCGTTTTCATCTTACCCTTTTGTGCAGTAGTGTTCGTCCTGCCGATAAGATAGTCGGCGTTAACATTCAGCACATTTGCAATTCTCGCAAGGATTTCGATGTCGGGCATACGCTTGTCGTTCTCGTAGTAGCCGAGCGTGCTTTTAGATATGCCAACTATATCTGCGAACTGTTCAATCGTGTATCCGTTCTCCTTGCGAAGCTCTCTCAATCTTTTTCCAAACACCTGTTCGCAGGTGTTTTTTGCTTGTTCAAGCATAGTAAACCTCCTATTATCGTTATCAAAAAGACTATATTTGTGGAATTGAATATAATTCACCACAAACAGCTTGACAGGATAATCGCAGAATGGTATAATCTCATTACCGTCCACGATAGTCACCCTTTACACTATACTACCACAATCATCGGTATATGTCAAGCGGTATTTCAAATCTGAAAAAAGAAATTTTCTTTTCAGTTTTGCAATCATCTTATTCTTTGGGAAAGGAGGACTTACCTGTGATAACCTACGAACGATTTTGGACAACCTTGTATTGTAAAGACCTCACAACCTATGTACTAATCAACAAGCACCACATCAGCAGCAGTACAATTAACCGTCTGCGGTATAACTTACCTATCAGCACGGAAACAATCGACAAGCTCTGCAAAGCGATGGATTGCGATGTCGATGATATTATCAAGTACACAGATATTGAAATTATTGAATAGGTCTAATTAGCGTAATTAGGTCTAATTAGAAATGGGGCACCATTGACAAATTTGAGATAATATGATATAATAAATTGATATAATGGGGGATGTTATATATAAATGAAGAGCGGTGGATAGATTCAAAAAATCTATAGTAGTATAAAAAAGGAGAGTTGTGTTATGAATATCATGGTTGTAACAGCGAATGAAAATGAAACAGATGCGGTGTTAAGTTGTAAGTCTTTTTCTTATACAGAGACGCGCTCGCCCGATGAAAATGATCCTACTTTTTATAATATCGGAACTTGGGGAGCTTATAACGTCATTCACTTTGAATTAATTTCTCAAGGATCTATTGGTGCTGACGCGGCACAGTTGTCAATTGCTACAGCGATTAATAACTATCATCCTGATGCGGTAATACTTGTCGGTATAGCGTTTGGAAAAGAATACCATGACTCTCTGAATCCTAGTCAGCATATTGGAGATGTTTTGATTTCTGAAAAGGTAGCTGATTATGAGAGTGGGAAAATAAAAAATGGACAACTATTGTCTGATGGAGCTATTTCTGAAAGTGGAAGGCATCTTGTATCTATATTCAAACATTATGTAAGAACATGGAGTCATGTGATTGATGGCAGAAAAGCGATTTGTGATTTTGGGATAATCTTATCTGGTGATAAAGTTGTCGATGATAGAAAATTCAAGGCAATACTTTTAAAAGCATATCCACGCGCTATCGGTGGGGAAATGGAAGGGCGAGGAGCCTATGCTGCATGCCGAAATCGTGGAATTAATGAATGGATTATTGTAAAGGGGATCTGTGATTGGGCGGATGGAACCAAAGGGCAGAACAAAGAGTTGTGTCAAAAAACCGCAGCTGAGTCTGCCGTTTCGCTACTTGACCACATTTTTTCAGACAACAGAGCATTAATTAAATTGGATAAAAACATCACCTCGAATAACAGTACTGGTGATAATATAATCAGTCCTAACAACAGCAATACTTATTCAAAACGAGTTGTTGGGCATTTTGTGAATTTTGGAATTACATCTTGCCGACTTTTTGAGGTGTATGATGATAAACAAACCTTAAAAGAAATCAAAGTTATTAGTTATGATATTTCAGATACAAAAGATCCCAAATACTTAGATGGTATCATCAAACATGTAAAAAATGAAGTTTTTCCTGCAATTACAGGGGAAAAAGATCAGTTGTTCATTAAAGCATTTGCAGATTCGGTTTTCCTTGATGTATTTCCTAATGAACGAAAACGTAATGAATTTATCATGCGTTTTTATACTGAAACAAGATTATATTTCAATATTGTATCTGAAAAACAAACCGAAGAGAATTTAAGGAAAAGATTTGGGAACATCGGAAGCAGTACTGCTATAGTAAATATTGGCTCTCAATATGTTGATATTTTGGTCAATAAGAACAAGAAGTTCAAAATGTATAACATTCCTATAAGTCTTAAAAATATATCTGAATATTTGCAACGACATGCTATTTCGGAAGAGTGGAGCGAAGTTAATATTTCCGATATAAAGAATTATATTAACGGTACAATAAAAGACATGTTGAATAATGTAAAAGTCAAAAATGCTATTATAATAAAGGATGAATTGACTTTTATGAAGAACAATGGCTATCATTTAGTACACGATAACGGAAGAGAGTGTATAACTTTTGATGATTATAAGATGGCAAATCGAGAGTTTCTGTTCACAATTGATTATCGTAAAACACTCGAAAAGAAATTTTCGGATTCTTCTACTGTAAATCGATTGTATGGCTTTAAAATTGGGCATGTTTTACTTGAAACTATATTTGAACACATTGGAGTTGAGATTATAGTTCCAACTGATGAACTCAGTATTCATGGAAGCATTAGTGCGTACATATTTAATATCGCAATTAGCGGAAGCACAAACGGAGACCACGCTAATTATATGATTGAAGCATATAATATCATGAGAGATATGGGTGCAACGGTATTAAGTCCTAGAATTATTAACGGTAATCTCTCAAAACAGACACAAAAATCTGATATTGATCACGCCTGTGCTATTCGAGAATGCGATTTGTTATTTGTAAGTAATAAAGATGGGTATATAGGAGAACAAACCAGTCATGAAATATATGGTGCGTTTCTTCTCAATAAGCCTATTGCTTTTTGGAAAGAGCCAGACGAGAGCTTTGACAGGCTAAAGTTCATCCCCCATGAACAATGGTGGAACTTGATGAAAACTCTTGAGGACAATTGAAGAGTATATGAAATTATTACTCAAATCAAGTATGGAGGATTATTTATATGTATTATTTAATAGATGCTGGTTCATCTTCGATTAAGATATATCAAAAAAAGAATGATCAAATTGAACTTCTTGAGAAAAAATCATATCAACTGCAAAACTCTTATTCTTCTGATGATAAGACGGATTTTACTGATGATGATTCTAGTATCATATTTGATATTTTTCTAAAATTGAAAGATAAATATTTGCTTTCAAAAAGCAATACAAAAATATATGCTACAGGACATTTTAGAAATATAAAAAATAGCGAAAGATTTATTGAAAATTTCTATGCTCAAATAGGCTTATATTTTAATATTATAGACCAAGATTTGGAAGCTTTTTATTTGGAAAAAAAGTTGAGTAGCTATAGTTCTCAAATTGGAAAAACAATAATATTTAACATAGGTGGAAATTCTTTGGAATTTATTCTATGTGATGAAGGCAATGTGATAGAAACAAAAAAATTGCCTTTCGGTGTAAATAGTATTCTAAAAAAAGACTTTCCGCAGATTAATGAAAATAATGATAGCAGTTTTTTGTCTGTTGTAGTAGAAAGTGTCATGCGACAATTACCGTGCGCTAGTGGAAGTTTTGATACAGCAATTTATACGGGTGGAGAATTAACCTTTATGCAAATTGTTGGTTATCCTCTTAAAAATAATGATTTGTTTTCAGATGTAAATCATCCATGTATGATAAATATTTCCGATTATTTTAGTTATAATAAGCTTTTATTTGACAATTTGACTATAAGTGATTTGCTTTCAAAAATGCCAGATAATCCTACTTGGATGTTAGGCGCACGTGCATGTAGTGCAATTGCGCAAGCAATATGTATACATTATGGTGTTAAACAAATTATACCATCTGATTTTAACATGATAGATGGTGTTGCCTCTCAAGAGGCTAGAACAGCTGTTATTTGCGGCAGTTTCAATAAACATCTTAATAAGATTTCTTCACTCATCAATGCGCTTGAAAATAAAGGGGTAAAAGTATTAAGTCCTAAGAATACTGTTGTTGTTGATAATAAAGACGGTTTTGTTATTTTTGAAAATGATCGGATGGTTAATAATTGCAAATGGTCCGTGGAATCCTGCCATTTAAAAGCAATTAAAAACTGTGATATGGTAATTGCGTGTAATTTTGATAACTATATTGGTTTTTCTACGGCATTTGAAATCGGCTATGCATACAGCCAAGGAAAAAAAGTTGTCTTTTTGGAAAACAATGAAATCGCTTTAAATTTTGACAGTCCTAGTGAAATAGGCCTTTTGTGTATATAAACCTTAAGGTGTTTTCGTTGTTATTTACACTCTAACGAATGAATTAACGAATTAATACAAAGGGAATTGTTTGCTACAAGAAAATATCTCCTTTGCTAAACATAATGGTTTCGCTTCATTGCATCGTTTCTTTGTATTGCTTTTCGAGTTTACGATAAGGATATCGTTTGATAAAAACAATACCATTGAAGAAGCTGTGACAATTGCACAGATACTTAATAAGTTGGTTAAGTTATAAAATAGCAGGTGCGACACGGTGTCGCACCTGTTCCCATATCACGCAATATCGGCGATTCTGATCTCTCTGATCTGGTTCAGCTCTGCCTTTTCCCAGCAAGCGGCGAGCAGAGCATCAACTGCCGCACGGAGATACTCCCACCTTGCTGCGAGGGCATAGCCGCGGATTTCCTCAATAGCCTTAGCTTGCTGCTCCCAGTTGTTTGTGCCGGAAGCTTTTCTTTTCATAGCCTCGAATGTATCGGCGTATTCTTTTTCCGAGGCAGTGGCAATCTCTTCCCATATCCTGCGATAAAGCCCACTTATGTTGATGAGGTCAACCGCCGTCCTGTCCGTCTGAACAGCATAGACCAGAGCCTTTTTCGCCCAGATGGACATATCCTCTCTGCCATAGTTTGTGTTTGACATAATTGTAATCCTCCTTGAAAAATTAGTTTTATATACTAATTATATACAGAGGTACGGAGAAAGTCAAGCACTTTTTGGGACAATTAAAATAAAGCAGGTGCGACACGGTGTCGCACTCTCACCAACAAATCAAAACAGCGCCACTTTCCAGTGACGCTGTTCTCTTATTTCTGATAAAGCTCGGAAATATCCCTGAGATACTCCTGTGCCTTTGCCTGACCCTTTGCGCTGAGCTTGCGGTGGTTGCAGAGAAGCTGTAGCTCCTCTGGAGTGATGTTGAGGAACTGAGCAGGTATGCTTAGCAGCTCGTCCTCGGGGATAGGCAGCTCCAGAATATCCATGCCCATAGCCTTTGCGAAAGTGTCAAGCTCTATTGCAGTGGGACAGTAGCCCTGATCGAACAGCTCAAGCCTGAACGAGCCATAGGCGGTAGGGTCAATGCCGTGCTCACGCAGAACGCCCGCCATTATCCTGCCTGTCTGCTTGGTGAGGTCGTTGTTCAGGAAAAGCATATAGTCAATTCCATAGTGATCGGTGAGCTTTTTCAGCTCCTTTACCAGCAGCGATTTTCCGCTGTTGATGTCCTCGTAAAAGCTGTTGCTGATGCCCAGCTTGTCAAACGCACTCTTGAGCGTGTCGCCCTCCTGCTTTGCAAAATAAACAAGGTTGTTCTTGATGCGTATGCGGTCTACAAACTCAACTACGATGCGCTGGGTTTCAGCTATCTTAGCAGCTTCTGCTGCTCTGTCGATCACTTCAACGAATACATTCTCCTCTTTGAGCAGCGTAACCAGATCTGTGCCGATAAGCTCGCACAGTTCCTTGCTTGACTGCTGGTCTAAGGGGAGATCTCCATTTTCAAATTTCTTATAATCTGCAACAGGAACGAACAAAACCTCCGCAGCATCTACCTCTGGAATACCGCAGGCTTTTCTGCGCTTACCGAAGATAGGTCCGAAATCAAACACAGGATCAAAGCCATCAACGCATTTGATGTCCCATTCAAGACGATATTGCTCCAGCTCCGATGTGTATTTTTTAGTACCTTTCAGCCATTCCTCTGATACTTCAAGAAAGTTTGCAATCTCGGGGAGATATTTGTTGTACGATTTAGAAAGGCCGCTTTTCCAGGTGCTGTATATAGCCTTGCTGATACCCAGAGTATCGGTAAGCTGCTGTTGAGTATAGCCTTTTTCCTTCATCATAAGCGTGATTTTGTCAATAGTGTTCACAAACGCACCCCTTTGCACAAAATAAATGTATAATATGCCGAAAATTGCAATAATGTGTTGACTTTTATAAAAAAATAAAATATAATGTAAACAGAACCTAAACAGCCTAAACTATACCAAACTATTAAAGTTTAGATAGAATTGGTTAAGGAGGTTTAAGTCTTTGCGTTTATTATAGCACATAACTGAAATAAATGCAATAGCCGTCCTGTGATAACTTTGCAGTTTTTTGCAGTTAAACATAGGATAGAATGACATCACACGAAAGGGAACGACAGTTCTCGAAAATAAAAGGAGGAATTTATCATGACAGAAAACACAACTATCAATGTAACACAGGTTCAGCCCGCAGCAGTAAAGGTTCCGAAGATGGCAAGCGTTGCCGAGGTATCGGAGATGTTCGGGGTGTCGCAGTATTTCGTGAGGAAGCTCGCCAGCAGCGGTAAGATCAAGGCGGTGCGTATCTCGGGACGAATCCTCGTCAATGTGGACAAGTTTACGGAGTTCCTGAACAACTCCACACTCTGCGATGAGGAGCCTGATGAGCCTCAGACCATCGGCGGTATAAGAAGATTATACTAAGCACCGTGTCCTGAAAGGAGGCGAACCGCTTGTTTCACATCGAAAGGGACGGACATCATTCGAATTACACCTGCATATCCAATGCCGTTCTGCGTGACGAGCGGCTCTCCTTTGAGGTGATGGCGTTTATGGTGAAGATACTCTCGCTGCCTGACGACTGGAGCTTCTCGGTCAAGGGAATAGCCAAGGTATGCAAGGTCGGCGAGAGAACGGTGTATCGCTATTTCAAGGAGCTGGAGGAGTGCGGTTATCTTCGCAAGGAGCGCATAAAAGATGAGCGTGGATGCTTTGTAGATACCTCATATTTTTTCAGGGAAAATCCACTTGCCAAAAATGACATTATGGAGCAAAAACCACATGACAAAACAGTACAAATGGAGCAACTATGTGACATTTCCGCACATACGGAGCAAATACGCACAATAGAGCCATCAGAGCCACTTGCCATAACCGAGCATACGGCTGACAGTCCACTTGCCATTTCACCACAAGTGGTGTCGGACACGCAAATAAATAATAATATAATAATAAATAAAAAAAGACTTGATCTGATCGATCAGCAGATAAACGGAGAAATTTTGCGTGAGGAATTCGGCGGCTATTACATCGACAAGGTGGTTGAGGTAATAACGGATTGCATGAAAGCAAAAAGCCGGACTATCAGCGGTGAAACCGTGGATAATTCGGAGCTTCAGCGAGTATTCGGAGAGGTATGCGAGGAGGATATCCGCAAGGCAACTCAGGCGCTGAAAGGCAAGCGGTTTGATAACTTCGCCGGGTACTTCGGGAGCGTGCTGTTCAATCAGATAAAGAGTAGGCTGGACAAGCCTCAGTTGCAGCCTAAGAGCGACAGCCGCTCATCAATACAGATGGACGAGGTAATGCGGAGTATATTGGAAAAATACCGAGGTGTGATTGTATAGTATGCAATAAAAAGGTGCGACACGGTGTCGCACCTATAACAACCATATAGAACACCGCCATACTACGCGAACCCTGTATTCTATATACAGCAATGGAGCATATTTCAGTGAGGCAGGAATAGTGTTGTGAACAACACTACCCGACACCGCATCGCCAAAGGCGTTGCGAGTATGAAAAGAGAGAACACATTCATACTTTTTAAGAGCAGAAGGGAGCGTAAAAATGGAGCATATCAGCAGAGTTACAGTGTCAATGCCCGAGGAAACAGTTGAGTCAATGCGGACTATCGCTGACCGAAAGCACATATCGTTTTCGGCGGTAATGCGTGAAGCCTGCGAGCAATATATGTCGTCCGATTATTTCGACGCTAATCAGAATGAGATCCTCAGGATAATGACCGATACGATACACAATTCGCTTGCTACAAGAATACACCCCGACCTCGAGAAGCACAGCCGACGGCTTGCGTACACCACAAAGCAGGTGGATACGCTGCTGATACTGGTTGCAGCGCTGATGTCAGACATCATGGACAACGGCACAAAGCTTGAAAATGTAATTTCAAAGGCGATGCTGCTTGCGGATAGATTCGACGGCTCGCAGATAAAGCCGAATGATTATTATATCGACAAGGCGCACAGGCTTGTGACGATTGAGGACGATTACGGGTGTGATAATCCGTAGAAAACCGCACCCTTTATGAGTGCGGAGGTCATCAATAGTCAATTGAGAGGTTTTCGGGGATACTGCCCGTTGTCTGGTAATCAAGCAGTAGTTTGTATAAAAGTTTAAGAGCAAGTATTCCATGCCCGTTGTGAAAAGCAGGGCAGGAGGCACTGTTCTCTATTGCAATATCACCAGTTTTTAGGGCATATTCATACTCGATCGGCTGAGGTATCCGCTTGATGATCGTACGCTTTTTGCCGTTCTGCTTTTTGATTTTTTCTCTGATAATCGGTTCGATGAAACGGCTTTTCTTTATTGTTATGCTGCCGTCAAAGCGTGCGATATCAGATTTCCAGTCGTCTTTTCCGATAACACAGCAGGAGTATGCGTACTTTACTGAATTGTTGTCTTCGGAAATTTTTTTGCAGCGTGCACTGTGTCCCATGCTCATTTTCATCACCTCTTAGCATTTTCATTCTACCACATACTCAACCAAAAATCAAGAAAGGAGCACCCAATGCCAAGCATAAGAAAACGAGGAAAATCCTACGAACTGCGAGCCTCCTGCGGCTTTGACGGCAGGGGCAAGCGCATCGTCAAATACAAGACCTTCACGCCCTCCCCGAAGATGAGCGAAAAGAACGCCGAAAAGGAGGCGTACCGCCTTGCGATACTGTTCGAGGAGCAGTGCAAGAACGGGCAGGTGCTGGACAACTCCACAAGGCTCGGGGACTTCATCGAGCGCTGGTTCAAGGACTATGCGGAGAAGCTGCTACGCCCGTCAACGATACGCGGCTACCGTGCCATGACCCCCCGAATAAAAGCCGCCCTCGGCAACCTGAAGCTGTGCAAGATAATGCCGTTCCACCTGCTGTCGTTCTACGATAACCTGTCGGAAAGCGGCGTGAGGGGCGATGTCTACTGGTATCCCACCGTTGATATCGGCGAGGTCATCGAGCGCCTCGGCGTCACGAAAACCACCGTCTACACCGCCATGGGCGTGCAGAAAGAAACGCTCAACAACCTCATCGAGGGCGGCAAGGTGACGGAGCTTACGGCGCAGAAAGCCTGTGCGGCTCTGGGACTTAAATTCGAGGACTGCTTTCAGCGTGGCGAGGACAAGGGACTTTCGGGCGTGACGATACAGAAATACCACCGCCTGCTGTCGGTGATACTCCAGACAGCGGTGCAGTGGCAGATGATATTCAGCAACCCCTGCGACCGAGTAAAGCCGCCCAAGGCAAAGCGTCATGAGGCGAGGTTTCTGGATGAGCACGGTGCCGCACAGCTTGCGGAGGCGCTCCACGGCGAGCCGTACAACTTCGCCGTTATCGTGCTTCTGCTGATGTATACGGGACTGCGCAGGGGAGAGGCACTGGGTCTTGAGTGGCACGATGTGGACTTCGAGAAGCGGTGTCTGCACATCCGCCGCAGCCTGCTGTATGTTCCCGACAGGGGAGTTTTCGTGGATGACACCAAGACCGAGAGCAGCAAGCGAGTGATAAAAATTCCGACTGTTGCGATAGATCTCCTTAAAGAGTACAAGCAGTGGCAGGACGAGGTCAAGGCGGAGCTCGGCGATATGTGGGTGGAGAGCGACAGGGTGTTTACAAACTGGAAGGGCGAGCCGCAGCGACCCGATATCGTGAGTGCGTGGTTCCACAAATTCGTGCAGAGAAAGGGCTTGCCCGATGTTTCGATACACGGGCTTCGCCACACGAATGCTACGCTCATGATAGCAGGCGGCGTGCCGATAAAGACGGTCAGCAGCCGTCTGGGTCATGCGAATATCACCACGACGGGAAATATCTATGCGCACGCGATTCGCTCGGCAGACGAGGCGGCAGCGGAGGTTTTGGAGGACATTTTTATGCCGACACTCAAAAAGTATTGAATATTCAATTTTTCTGCAAAAAACATCATTTTTGTACAAAAAACGGTCAAAAAAGTGTGGGATTTCTTGATTTTTGATATTTTTTATAACAAAATTGCAAAAATCTATTGACATAGCGAGCGCTTTTGGATATAATCATATTAAGAAAGGGTGTATTAATATGTTCACATATCTTAAGCTTCATAATTTCAAGTCTTTTGGTGATATTGAGTTTAATTTCAAGAGGACAAAGAAGGAAACCAAGAAGTTTATTGCCATCTATGGAGAGAATGGATGCGGTAAGTCTAACTTTGTCAGTGCGTTTGAGTTTTTTTATTCTTGTATGACTGCATTTATGATGAGAAAGGCGTTTGAACAGTATTTTGCAACTAAGAGCGATGATAAGAGCTTTTCGCCTTTTTTTGAGGTTGTCAGAAATGATATTATTGACTTTCCTGCATACAGGATGGTTGAATGCACCGAGCCAACTACTGTTGAATATGGTTTTATGTATAATGGCAAAGAGGGTCATTATAAGCTTGTGTTCGCTGATAGCATAATTGAAGAAGAATTTTATTATCTGGTAGGTTCTAAACGTGGCAAGCTGTTTTCTGTAAAACAAAATGGCGATGATATGGAAATCAATATTCACGCATCTGCTTTTTCCGTTGAATACAAAAATGAGTTTGAAAAAGAGCTTAAGAAATTCTGGGGAAAAAACACTTTCCTTGGCATATTCTTCAAAGAGCTGGGAGAGAAGAATAAACGATATATAGACGAAAACGTATCTAAAGTATTTGCGGATGTTATGATGTCACTTATGCAGACTGGTGTGTTTGCGGTACAGGATGTGGACATAAGTGCAGTTTTCAGAAAGGTTAAATGCCCGAGTTGCTTTAGTCCTATTTCGGCTTCCGGCATAATTGAGCCTGACGGAGAAAAAGTACTTGATAGAAATGCCGAGATAATCCGCAGCTTTTTTAATCAGCTTTATTCCGATATACATGATGTGTATTATGAAAAGAATAGATTTGAGGATCGTATCGAATACAAGCTTCATATTAAGAAGATGATAGCCGGTAAGATCCGCGATGTGCTTTTTGATTACGAATCAACAGGAACAAAGAAGACTCTTGAGATCATAAATGCAATGGTTGCAGTAATGAATGGTGCTACTGTTATCTATGACGAGATCGATGAGGGTATCCATGATCTGCTGATGAAATCTATTATTTCTTCTCTTAATAGCAATGCAAAGGGACAGCTGATCATTACTACACACAATACTCTGCTTCTTGAAACCATGGATCCGCAGTCTGCGTATGTTATATATATTGACTGTGACGGCAATAAGGAGGCTCGCTGCTGTGCCGATTATGGTATCAGAGTCCAGAAGACCAACAATATGCGCAATCAGTATCTGAAGGGTATGTTTGGCGGAATTCCTTACACATCTGATATCGACCTGTCATATATGACATTTGAGGATGGCGGTGATGCGGATGGCAAGTAAGTTTCAGCGACAATATTGTAAGGCGCTTGCTATCGTTCATGGCGCGTCAGAGCTTCAGATAGCAGGGTATGTTAATAATAAGCTTCATCTGCCATTGGAGATATACAGCAGAGATAATGGAAGAACAAGCATTCAGATACATGGTCTGAAGGGCGTGTTAGACAATAAAATATTCAATAAGCCTAAGAATTTTTTGAACCATTATGATAATGTTGAAAGCAGTAGGAACACTCCGATGGATTTCAAGGTGTTTACTATAATGGACACTGATGATTGCAAAAATGATGAAATACGGGAGCAATATAAAAACGGTATGCTTTTTGAGGAACATTGGATGCATCCGTACATTGTTCCGATATACAATTCTCCCTCGTTAGAGGATGTTATGGTAGGCTGTGGCTTTTTGGACAAAAAGCTTTCCGATAAGGAGAAGCTGTCTACATACAGCAAGCTGTTTCCGATAACATCAGGTGCTACTAATTTTGAAGAGATCAAAGCATTGCGTGACCGCTTTGCAAAATGTAAATGCACCAACTTCGAGGTGTTTATCGACTATTGTCTTGACTGGGCGGAAAAGAGTAAGGTCAAATAAAACGAGCAGGTGCGACATCGGAGAGGTTTTGTGAAACAAAATCGGCGACCAGTGGTCGCCGAAACGGAGATGTTGCTGTTTGCGAAGCAAACCTGCGACACCGTGTCGCACCTGTTTCTATACACTCTCATTACACCCGAAAGGGTATAATACACAAATCTCGACAAAATCTGCACCCAATCGGGTATAAAAATCTCGAAAAACACTTGACACTCTACCCGAAAGGGTATAAAATATAATCATGAAAACTATTGGTGAATTTGTAAAACAAAAGCGCAAGGAGCTGGGACTTACACAGGAGGAATTTGCACTCCGCTCGGGGCTGGGACTTCGTTTCGTCCGTGAGCTGGAGCAGGGCAAGAAGACCGTGCGTATGGACAAGGTGAATCAGGCGCTTGCAATGTTCGGCATGAAAGCTGTTCCCGGGAGAAAGGATGACTGATGGACGTATCGTCGGCGGTGCCGACGATACTGCGATTTTTCTTTCGCCGACGGAGGGTCGGCGATTTCGCTTCGCGAAACCAGAAAAACGCTAAACTGCACAGTAATCGCATACAGTAGAAAGGATGAATAATGGAGGCTTACAGAAAAGCATTTGTGTATGTTCGGGAAGATTTTGCAGGCACTCTGATGGAGACCGATTACAGCTATTCCTTTACATGAATTGCGGAGCCATAAAACTAGGATTTTGGTATTAAAACAGGTGCGACACGGTGTCGCACCTGGTTCTGCGATATAAACTATACCCGTTCAGGTATAATTTCAAGGCAACTGCACGATTTTATACCTGTTCGGGTATAATTTAGTTTGACTAATCCTTATTGTAATGTTATAATATATACAGACATAAATTAAGGAGAATATCATGTACCTGTATCACTACTACGACAGCACCATAGGCCCGTTCAAGAGCCTCACAGCGATAACTGCTGATGAAGCAAGGGCAGTTCTTGAAGAAATAAAAGCTACAAAGCCAAACTCGCAGAGTGCAACAAGGCATGACAAATATGTGCAATATCGCCGCAACTGCGAGGCTATACTCCGCACCGAGTGTGCCAAGAAAGGCATAATCACCGAGCGGGTATCACCGCACTATATGGTCATAGAGCACAGCCCGTGGCTCAGCACATGGTTCGAGAACAGCACCTTTATCAGAATACCCATTGAGGAGTTCGATGTGCGGAAGCTATCCTTTACCTACGGTGACTCCATGCCCACATTCAGCGACGCTTTCACTGATGGCAAGGAGTACCGCAAGCAACTCTACACCTATGAGGAGATACTCGGCATCATTGAGAAGTACGGTCTGCCGCAGGACTGGAACGATGACGGAGCACATAGCCCTGAGCGATATATCGAAGTCCATGTGTGGAGCGATGATGTTATCGGGAGATATCTGCGCTGAAAAAACAGTGCAGAATATGCAAAAATTTTCAATAGAAACAGATCAGGTGCGACAATACAATGTTGTTGCAGTCGCCCCAAAAGCGGTGCACGGATGCACCGCCTCAAAGGGCGACCTGCGACACCGTGTCGCAGGTTTGCTTCGCAAACGGCAACATCGCCGTTTCGGTGACGGAGCGTCACCGATTTTGCTTCGCAAAACCACTCTGATGTCGCACCTGTTTCTATAATACATCAAATCCCGAGAAGTATCGTTTTTATATTTTCATCGATCTCGTCATCATTTAGATCTTGTGAGATCAAGGGTTGAATAGTTTCTCGGCTTTCTCTTATGTGGGGAAGCTCGGAAGCAAGTTCGTAAGCCTTATCCTTTCTGCCGCATTTAAGATACAGAAAACACAATGCCGCACGCATCGTTGCCTTTTGCTTCTCGTTTGTGGATATGGGGAGACCTCGTTCTATAAGCTCGATCGCTTCCTCGGATTTGCCTTGCAGTGCAAGTACACCTGCAAGTCCTAAGATCATTCCCGGATTGTTAGGATAAATGAGTAGGGCGTCACGATATACTTTTTCTGCCGAAGCGTAGTCGCCGTTCCGTTGAAATTCGGTGGCGGTTTTGTGTATGTTATATTGTGTCTGCTCGGCACGGATGGTATCCATACCTATCAGCAAGTCAATGCTTGTCTCGAAAATGTTTGCAAGTGCAGGCAGAAAGGTTATGTCGGGGTAGCTCTCGCCTCGCTCCCATTTTGAAACGCTTTGCGGAGTGATGTTGAGCATTGTGGCAATATCCTCTTGGGTGAGGTCTTTCAGCAGTCGGTACTTTTTGAGGTTTTCGGAAAGATACATCATAGCGGTTCTCCTTTGTGGCCTTTATTCGATGTTTAAATTATATACCACAATTTAACGCTTTTCAAGAACGTACTGGTTGAATATAAATCAACTGGGTGCGACATCGGAGTGGTTTTGTGAAACAAAATCGGCGACTAGTGGTCGCCGAAACGAAGATGTTGCTGTTTGCAAAGCAAACCTGCGACACGGTGTTGCACCTGTTCGCTGGCATAGTTAGCATTTATGACTATAATGTCGATTTAACTAGATGTGTGATTTAGGATTTCGTTTTATCAAGTCATATGTCAGTTTCGATAGCGGTCTTGTATGATGGTCTTCATCATCCCAATGAAAGCCATAGAGGAACACCTCTAGTTCGGATTCTGCAAATTGCAAGCCCAGTTTTCCAAACTGTTCTTTTAACATGTTCAGATAAGCGCCTTCATCATAGATGCGCTGTTTTATTAGAAGCTCACGCACATACTCTTGATGGGCCTGATAAACTTCATGTAGCTTGAAAAGATTAATGCTGCCATCTATTCTTTGGCGCAATTCGCTATTTAATGCTACATTCTCGATTTCAATTGAAAAATCACATTCCTTCCTTCCTTGAAAAGCATAAAGCATATTCTTGTAATATTCATCAGGGCTTTTACCAGCATTATCAGATGTTGAAATCGTGAAAAAAGCATCGTTCCCGAAAGACTCCTCATAGGGGTACAAGCATTCTTCGGTCTTGTCATGTTTCATTCTGGAATTGCAGATTTGGCAAGACGGTACAAAATTGAATAGAGAAAGCGCAAATAAAGGATACTGTTTTCGAGGATAGAAATGATCGAGATCAGCTGTCGCATATCTGATTCTTGAAACATTCTTATAGGTAGTAATATATTGACGATTGCAGTAAGGGCAACAATCTACATTTAGAGAAGTTAGAAGATTATGACGAAGTGTGTATAGATTATTTTTTGTACCTCGTTTTACATTAACTATTTGGTAATTAAAAATTTCTTTAATTGCCGTCTCGCATTTGGAATTTAAAGTTGGATTTCTTATGTATTTTTTGAAGAAAGTATTTTTTATCAAATCCTGACGAGTATGTTTTAAAAAGTTTTCGACTTTTTTCTCGGAAAAATTTCCATGTTTGTCACAGAATATTGCTTTTTTTATGTCATCAGTCAAAGAAGATTGGTGAATGGGATACTTTTCCCTAATATGTGCAATTGCTTGTTGCAAATATTCTTTCACTGCATCCGATTCTAGTTTAAACCATTCAATTTTCACCATTCGGATTTTCCTCCATATATTCCTTTGCTTTTAAAATTTCTAATTCGCGATTAAGCTGTTGTATAGCCTGTTCAATCTTACGCTGCTGCTTCAGATTTTCATTATCCTTCAACTTGGATAAAAAATATGTTTCCACTTTTGTTTTCAAGTATGGATCGCCAATTAAGCGTATAAGTTTATGGATTTCTTCTGCTTTTTCATTGGCAGAGTTGTCAATCGTCTTCAAAAGCTCCGTAAGCTTTTTTTCGGCAAATGCACCAATTGCGCCTTCTTGTAGGAAAAACGCATCATTATACAAACGGAAAATATTCGCACCAAAGGTTTCAGCGTGATTGGCGGGCTCGTCCACATAATAATTCCATTCATCCTTGTCTTTTCGGCTACAAAGGTAAATTACATTCTGTTTCGGAATATCCGAGAGCATGCTAGGAGAATGGGTAGCAATGATAAGCTGTAAATGCGTGCCAGAATAAATGTCCTTAAGAAATGGAATCAGATAATTGATATATTTCTGTTGCCAGTCGGGATGCAAGAGCATATCTGCTTCATCAATGAAGATTATAGCATTATCAACACTGTTGGTGCCAATTTGATCAACAGCAAGAATATATTTATCGTTGGTATCTTTTTTAGCTATAGATAGGAATCTTGAATAAATATTCAGTAATGCCATTTCCCCCGATGAAAGTCCCCAGCTAAAATGCAGGAAATCATACCATATGGTAATCTTTTTATATTCATAATAAAACTTTTCAATACCACATAAAACATTAAAGTGTGAATGGTTGGCGGATATATCTGTTTCTTCAAGAGATATGGTAAAGCTATTGACAAAGCGTGGGTTGTTTACTTGCGTTTTAAGGGTATTAATAAATTCCAAAAAATTAAGATGTTTATTTATATAATCATTAAAAAATGTCGAATTGAAGGATCCAAGCCGTTTGTATTCATCTATTTCGATTTGCAGCATATTCAAAAGTTGTCTGCATTTGTTATAAATTGAATGATGGCTACTTTTAGAAATGTCTCTCATCACAGATTTAATGATACCAAACAACTTTTGATTATCTGTTTGTAGGCTAGCAAGAGATCGAATACAGTTTAAAATGACGCCTTTGCTGAGCTCTGTATGTAAATTGCGAGTCATTCGGATTTCTTCGTTCCAGAAATCCGAAACCATCATCCTAATTTCTTTTTTTTCATCTTCGCTAGCTTTATTTTTACTCTTGTCTTCTTTTAGCTCTATTAACGCCTTAGATACATCTGTATCAATAGATACTTCTACACACTCAGGTTGCTTAAACGGTATAATGCAATCAGGATTTCTCTTTTTCATATAATTGCAGAAGAAATCGATTTGCTTATCGAAATTATAATGAAAATAAGCTATTGTTCCATCTTTTGGCAGTCCCAATTCTTCGCTGTTTTGAAATTCACGCAACGTATCATCATGCTGTTTCCACAAAATACGGCTTGTTGATAGATCTGTAACACCGTATAATTCTTCACAGTAATCAGAATGATCGAGTGTTTGGGTCAATCTGATGAATCTAACATTTGTGTTTATTCGCTTATTATCAACTCCATATAATCTGCCATGCAGAAATAGCTGAGGGTAATATGTTGCTTTTGAGTTTCGGTTTTCTTTGTACACGGTGTTTCCGTTATGCGTTTTCTGTTCCGCCAGATTAATACGTAGGATGTTTGTATCCGTATATGAGCGAACACTTAATTCTTTTAACGCATCTTCTTTTCTTGAATTCAGATAATAATAACATATCAATGTGTTATCAACCTGTACAACAACAATACAGTTTGTTTGTATTCCGCCACAACCCTCTGGGATGTTTTCGCAAATCATCTTGATCAATGTAGTCTTACCTGCACCGTTATTTCCAATGACAGCAGCAAGATCAATGTTCTCACCAAAGAAGTTTTCAACATAATCCTCACTATGATCCTCAAATGTTAGTTCGCAGTTGTTCTTATCGTAATGAAAATTGTATTTTGCAGAAAGATTAAATTCCATATTTTCAAAACATCTGTATTTCTCTACCCAAATATATTGTAATGTAATCTTAGCCATAATATGCCTCCTGTTTACATATTTCGATAACTTTATTATATCATGATACAACATATCGTGCAAGTGAAATCGTAGGTGTTTGTCTATTATCACTAGTTTTTTATGTTTCAGTATATATTATCTATAAGTTGTTGATTTTTAACAACGCCACTTCATAAATGATAAAGAATAAATTGGTAACAGGTGCGACACCGTGTCGCACCTATCTCTTGACAAAACCCACACAAAGATGTATCATATAAATGAGCAAACTACAAGATAACCTTGCTTATGCGATGAAAGAGATCGGTGTGTCAAGGCACTTATCTTTGGAGCAACCACAGGGGTATGTGTATGTCCACGACTTGATTAGGCTGACGCCGAAAAGAAATACACTTAATTACAAAGAGCCTTTATCACAAGCATAGATAAAGGCTCTGTTTTTTTATCAGGGGTGCGACACGGTGTCGCACCTACGCTTTTCATTGTAAAAAAAGTACGCAAGCATTTTTGCATTGTTTTCTAGCTTATTTGAAAGCAAAGCTCTGAAAATACCGCTGATTTTTCGATTTTTGTTGTTTTTTATAACAGAAATGCAATAATCAATCTTTGTTTCAGGGCTGATCTTTATAATATAAAAAATTTCAGGTGCGACACGGTGTCGCACCTGATACATTATAGTAATGCCTTAATTTTATCAGGAAGATCATATCTTTCGGCTGCTCTGTCCTCGCAAACATCAATATTGTGCTCCTTATCGGATTGCTGGAGTATTGTCTTGATAGGTGAGCTTTGCTTTTTCAGCATTGCTTTGAGCAGCTTCTGACCCCCTTTGCTATTTGCATTTATTTTAACTGATGCTGTGAAGATGATTTCGTTCTCGCATACTTCTGTTAGATGCTCTAATGTATAGATGTGATTTTTAGATGTACAGTGCGTGCTTTTAAAACCCTCAAATTTCTCGTAATTTTTGTGTGCCTTTATCAGTTCAAAGCCTTTCATTTCATACCTCCTCATTATCTCTGTGGCAGCGACGATATATGTCTACCATCGTGCTGTCTAACTCGTAATACTTGCATTCAAAATATCTGCAGATGCTTTCAAGCTCTTTATACGAGCCTATACCAAGATCAATAGCTTGTTCGATATCAGGTTCAATAAAGTCAGCGGCGGAACGGATGTCGATTATTGTATCAAGGCAGCCCTCAGCTAATGCATAGAACGGAATGCCGAGGCATTCAGCAAGTTCAGCAATTTTATGACAGGTATCCATCGAATACCCGAAATCGTTCATTGCCTCGAAAAACATTTCAGGTGGTTCGATTTCGTATGTAGGTGTTGAAGCAGGCACTTCTTGGCTCATTGTTGTTTCCTCCTTATTGCTTGATTGCAATGTATCTCCGGCTGTGATTACTTCAAAAGAAATCCTGTTGTTAGGGAACATATTTCCGTCAGTGATAACTGATCTTGGAGTGAATTTAGCAAAATCCTTGAAGTCTTTATACATTGCCGTATCGTTCTTATATCCAAAATCGAGAGCGTGGTGTTTAATGGGATATGTAGGTTTTTCCCTTATTGCTTCGCAGATGAAATGAATTCGTCTTTCGGTGACATAGCGATGAAAGCTCATATTTGTGAGCATATGAAAGCAAGTGGCATATTCTTTTTGGGTGTGACGAGTTTTGGAATATAATGCGTTCATTATATCTGAGTATTTGTTGGTAATATGTTTGTCGATAAATTCTAAAGCATGGTGCATAGTACTTTGAGTCATTTTATCCCCTCCTTGTGTTTTATTATATCATACTAAAATTATTAGTGTTATATTTTTTGATAGTATTTTTTATAGTACTAAAAAATGGTGCGACACGGTGTCGCACCTGTTCCATATTAAAGAATATTAGCGATTTCATCTTTCATCAATTTTCGCTAGCTTTGAACACAACTCAATACCACCCGAGCCGATACAACATCGGCTCTATTTTTATGCAAAATTGGTGGCAATAGGGTGGCAAATGGCTGTTTTTGAGCATATTCGGAGAGGAGCGATTTCTGAGATTGGCTCAACCAAGCCGTTTGTAAGGTGTGGAATTTTGGTGGTTAACTGGCTTATCTGCCCCAAGAGTGCACCTGTAGCGGTTTCCAAGACCGACAATGTGAAGATAATCACACCTGAGGCAAACCAGTTTGCTGATGCCTGGGACGTAGATTACCGCAAGTATCACGATCTGTTCGTTCCCGAGAATAAGCGTGCTGCGATCGCAGTATCTATCTCCGACTAATTATTCAGTAATGAAGGGGTGGGTGGGACGGAAAGCTATTGAAAGGAGAATGTTATGATAATAACCACAGAGGAATACTATGACAGAGGCTTTGCCGCTGAGAGTGACAAGGTGCTGGAAGAATGCCTTGAAAGGGCAGAATATACTCTTTATGCACTGACCGAGGGTAGAGTTGACAAGGCACTTGCGGCAGGCGGAAAAGCAGCTGAATATGTAAAGGAAGCAGCGTGTTATCAGACCTATAAGCTTGTTAAGGAATACGAAACAGGCTTTGGCGGTATGAGTGAAAAGGTGTCGATAGGAGATTTTTCGTATTCGACATCTGCTGCGGGAAACACAGATGTGGTGGATATGAGTATGCAGGCGGTACGTCTTCTTAAAGCGGCAGGCTGTCTTTACAGCGGTATGGAGGTGTGCTGATGAGGGTGTTTCCTATTCCGAGGGGACTGCTTAGGCAGAAGATAACTCTGCTTGTCCCTGATGAAAGCGGATACTCTGCACAGGATATAAGCTCTGTCCGTGTGGTAAAGACCTCAAAGGTCAGGGAATATAATTCCACTGTTATCCGTGACAGCTCGGAGATACTGGTATATTACGACTGTACGAATTCCGTCCCTGTGGGGATAACATTCTCCGCAGGAATGCTTATCCTTTTTGAGGACAGGCGTTATGAGATAATCAGTGCGGAGGAATTCAGCGGCGAAAGACCGCATCATATCCGTATAACAGCAAGAACAGTATAAATACAGCCGCCGTGCTGTGCTGCATAAAGCGGCAGTACGGCGGCTTTTTGTAAAGGAGAAGAAATGGCTGAAAAGAAGAATAACAGCAAGCTGCCGACAGGTGCGGGAGTTTCGCTGTGTGAACAGAGCTATCGTATGGCGAAGCTGCTGCGTGCCGGAAACAGAGAACTTGAACGGCAGCTTAACACTAAAAAGACAAAGCGAGTACGTTGACGGAGGTGAGATGATGACGATATACATCAATGATACTGCGTTTGATAAGGTCACAAGTCTTTCGGCAGACAGGGAAACACGCCGTACCGAGATAAATTACAACACACAGGGGGATATGCTGATAGACCTTGTGAACAGAAAATACAAGCTGACTGTTATGTTCGGAATGCTTACGGAAAATGAGCTGAGAACAATCAGAGAACTTACAGAGCAGATATTTGTAAGAGTTAGATTTCCCTCTCCTGAGGGTGGAGATACCGAAGCGGAATTTCATATAAAAAATGAGCCTGCTCCTGCTGTTACCGTTGTAAACGGTGTGGTTATGTACAGCGGTGTGGAACTTATTATGCTTGAAAAGTGAGGTGACAGCTATGGTCGAGATATCCGAACGATTTAAAGAACTTTCGCTGCAAAACGGACGAAAGGTTTATTGCAGGATAACGGCGGGAAAGGAAGTATTCCTTGATGACAGGCTGCTGGAATTCAGCTTTGATGATGTCGCTCACCCCGATTGGTTTACGGTCGGTACAGCCTGTGCAAACAGATTTCATTTTGTGGCTAAATTCAGCGGTGTCCTTTCGGTGAATGATGAGGTCCGTCCCTACATAAGCTTTGACGGGGAGGAATGGTGCCCCCTGGGAGTATTCTATATTTCACGCCGCTATGTGAGGGACGGCATTATCAACATTACCGCATACGATAGGCTGTACAGCCTTGATATGGAATATACCTACACGGGTACTCTGCCCACAGACAGTGCGGGACTTCTTTCGGGGATATGCAGTTCCTATGGAGTTGAGGCTGATAACTTTGGCGGTCATTTTGAAATCCCGACTATACCTGAGGGTTGTACCGTGAGGGATATGATAGGATATATCGCCGCACTTAATACCGCCTGTGCAAAGATAGACAGATACGGTAAGCTGTGTCTGAAAAAATGTGGCGAGCCTGTATTACAGCTTAGCAGCAAAAACTGTATGGATATCCAACGAAACATCGAGCCGTCTGTTGTAAAAGCGGTAAAGGCAGAAACAGAAAACGAAGTCCTTACCGCAGGAGAGGGAGAGGAGCTTACTACGGTAGAGCTTTATGATCCGCTTATGACGGAGGAGTCGATACAAATACTATATTCACAGCTTAAAGGGTTCAGCTTTTACGGTATGGAGGCTCAGATGCAGGGCATACCGTTTATAGAGGCAGGCGAGACGGCGGTGATGAACGACAACGGTGAGCTTTACGATATAGTTATCAGCGAGGTGGAATACTACTACAACGGCGGACTTACCGCAAAGCTTTATTCACGAAACAAGACCTATGTTGACGCAGTGGTACGTGAGGACGACCTTGAACAGGCATTAACTCAGCTTAAAGATTCACTTGCGGCATTTTCTATGAAATATGTCAATGGTAGCAGGATAACACTGCGTACATCTCCGCAGATAATAACGGATTTTGAGTTTGAGGCGGTAAAGGGTGCGTTTGCACAGCTTGATATCAATATGGTGCTTTCGGACAGCACCGCAGAATATGTGGGATTCAGCGTATATGTAAACGGAGCGGAAAGCGGAAGAAAGCTGCTTCATTCCGTTGGCGGTGGGTATTCAATGGCGGGTGTATATCACCTTGAACAGGATCTGCCTAAGGGCAAAAACAGAATATATGTGACCGCCTTCACAAATGAGGGAGAGGTAAGGATAGAGCCGTCTGCCCTTCTTGCGGGGCTTGTCGTACACGGTGCTGTGGCGACAAAAACAGGCGATGTACGGGATAAGATAACGCTGTTTGAACATTTCGAGCCGATAACCGCTAAGCTGCTTACGGCACTTGTTACTGATATAGAAGATATAATAAACATTATTACCGAAACGGAGGGCGAATGATGAAAGGAAAGGCAACCATAACACTGACAGACGCTAAGACAGGAAAAATAATCAGCCAGACGGAGGAACATAATATTGTTACCAACGCATTGGCTAATATCTTCTCGCCCTGTCAGTATGCGACTATGCACAAGTTTAATTATTCAGAGCTGTTCAGCGGAGGACTTCCTATGTGGAAAAATCTGCTTTCGGGTGTGATGCTGCTTGGAAACAATGTGGAGGAAGATCCCGACAATATCCTGCTTGGCAGTGATACCATACCCATAGCGACAGCGGGCAGTGAATATGCGGGAACTAATATATACCGTGGCTCGCTCAATCTGAATGAGAGCTATCAGACCGAAAAGGGATATCATTTCACCTGGGATTTCGGCACGGACAAGGCAAACGGTACGATACGCTGTGTTGCACTTACCAGTAAGCTTTTCGGTGACGGCGGTTTTCATTCGGAGAGTATCCGTACAGGCAGTTTCCTTGTAAATCCCATATATATGGATCAGAACGACCTTGAACCTACCGCCCTTTTTGAGAACGGTACAGGTCAGTATCTGGGTACATTTGAGAGCGGTGTACATCTTTTTGCAGGACTTAATTACGACGGCGACCTTGAATTCAGAAAATACAGGAGCGTTGACCCGTCGGGGTTGCTCATCAATGACATAACAGGTCTTGCGGAGGTGTCTGAGCCTGTGTGGACCACCGTTATGACCCCCGATATTGCGATAAAGTATGATGACAGGTTCTTCCTTGACCCCGAAACAAAGATAATGTACTATTTCGGAGAAAGCAGGACAGTTTCTACCGATTCTATGAGCATAACCTTTACGGGAATAAGCATTGAAACGTTCAGTACGGTCATCACCAAAACGGTGACTATACCTAAGAACTGCACGAATTATTACCTCGGTGCGGTGTGGAAGGGACACATATTCTACCTTACCCCTGACGGTCTGTGTGAATTCGATATGGACGGCACACTGATAGCTACATACGAAGCACCCTACGCCCAGACAACGCTGTTTTTTGTATATAACGGCTGTCTGATGTCCCAGTCGCCTACGGGAGCTATATATTGCTATTCCTGGGGACAGACTACAAGCACAGCACTGACGAAATATGTTTTCCCTGTGCAGAATATTGATCTTAAACCGCCCTATACGGCTGTTTGCAGAAGAAAGCCCCACGAGGCAGATGACAAGCCTGTTATCCATCAGCCCTGTCTGTCTATCCTCAGTCCGTATATGGCTACAATAAACAACCTGTCAAGTCCGATAGAAAAGACCTCGGAGCATATCCTTAAAGTAAGCTATGATATAACCAACTGATACTACTTTTGCTCAAAATAGCAACAGCCTGTGCTGTTGTAAGTAGTGCGTGAGATGTCTTCAAGCGTGCATAGACCGTCGTTTTGCCAACGGCAGTTTTCACTGCATAAGATAAGGTTCATAGACTCCTCCGTTCTGCTACTGTTGTGCAAGAGATATAATGTACCGAACCGAAAATAATTATTCTGTATCATTTTTCCAAATCATAGTATTAAAGCCTGTCGCAGTTTAGTGCGGCAGGCTTTTGACAATTCGGAAAGCGTTAATTCATTGGATCATAAAGGTTATCAGATCGTTCCTCTTACTACAAGCGTGCTGATTCCGGGCTGTGTTACCCACACGCCTGTATCGGGGTCCTGAGTATAGGTCGCTGCGGGTACGGTTATCTGACCTGCTACTGTACTGAAAAGACCTGTGGTCTCGTTATAGGTGTAGTTTGCAGGCTCTGTCCACGTTGTACTGTTGAATGTTACGGATATAAGATCAAGGACAGGATCGAACATATCTGTTACAGCGGCATTGTCTGCGGCGGTGATTGGTGTATTGCCTGTGTTCTGGATAATAAAGGTGTAGGTCAGTTCGCCGTTTTCGGTAACTGTTTCGGGGGAGAGGGACTTTGTGATAGTAAGACGTGCCGATTCCTCTGCGGTAATGGTTTCGGAAACGGTTATGGGGTTAGTTAGACTTGCTGCGGTGATGACAGCGGTGTTGGTGATAGTGCTTCCTGCGGCAAGGGGAGCAAAGCTGTTTACTCTTGCCTGATATGCGATAAGCACGTTTCCGTTTGCAGGTACGGTGATTCCGCTGATTACAAGGGGCGGGCCTGCTGTGACTGTGGGTGCTGCGGAGATATCGCCGTTTACAAAATAGCGTACGGTACCGTCAATATAGGTGAGGGGTGTAACAGTACCCGTACCGAAAGCATACGCACCGAGGTCGTCAGTGATGGTAATGCCCGTAAAGGCTGTATTGCCCGAATTTACGATATTAACGAGATAGGTCACTGTATCGCCTGCGGAATAGCTATCGGAAACGGCGGTCTTACTTGCGGAGAGTACCTCCACGATCTCGCCCGTGACGATGTTTGAATTGGTAACGGTGTCGTTGTAGGACAGCGTTGCCTGATTATAAAATGTTGCCATAAAAAACTCCTTGGAATTATTAGGGAATTGCTCCCTGATACATTATATGTACGGACGAGGAATGTGTTAATCGGAATGTCAGTTTTGTCCTGATTATATGGCGGTTTTGTGGTTGATTTGCTTGTGTTTTTATGCTATACTTTTATTATAAGAATACTGACTTTATGAGGTGAAATATTATGGCTAATCCTTATCTTCCCTCTTGGGAATATATTCCCGACGGCGAGCCGAGAGTTTTCGGCGACAGAGTATATGTGTACGGCTCTCACGACCGCAAAGACTCCATTGACTTCTGTGATTACAAGCTAAAAGTATGGTCTGCTCCGCTGAACGACCTGAACAAATGGACTTGTCACGGAGATGTTTTCCGTACCCGTGACGGTGTTGACAGACCCTCTGATGTTGACTGGACAGATAATCTTCTGTTTGCTCCCGATGTTGTGGAGCGTGATGGGAAGTATTATCTCTATGCCTACATTGTAGGAGCAAAGGGCTGTGTTGGAGTAAGCGACAGGCCCGAAGGCCCGTTTAAGCTGCTCTCTCAGTATAAGTATAACGTTGAAAAGCACTATGATGACGGTACCTTCATCGACCCCGGCGTACTGGTTGATGATGACGGCAGGGTATATGTGTACTGCGGATATCAGGGCTCATATATGTGTGAGCTGAAAGATAATATGTATGAAATGGTAGACGGCACATATCAGACGGATATCATTCCCGTTGAGGAGCCGCACTGTTTCTTTGAGGCGTGTTCTCCCCGTAAGGTAGGCGACACATATTATATGATATATTCTCCGCAGATAGGCAGCAGGCTGGACTACGCCACATCCAAATCCCCGACAGGCCCTTTTGAGTATCGTGGCACTATCGTTGACAACGGAGTGGATTACCCGGGCGGAAATAATCACGGCTCTATCTGTAATATCAACGGACAGTGGTATATATTCTACCACCGTATGACCAACGGCACTATTATGTCAAGACGTGGCTGTGTGGAAAAGATAGAGATTCTCCCTGACGGCACTATCCCTCAGGTGGAGATGACCTCCCTCGGATTTGAGGACTACCTTAATCCATATTCTGTTACAGCGGCAGAAACAGCCTGTGTTCTTAAAGGCGGCTGTTTCATCACTGAACTGAACATTTTCGAGCGTGTTGTGACAAATGTAAAGAGCGGCAGTGTAATGGGCTGGAAATACTTTGATTTCGGCGAGGACGAGTCCTCAAAGACTATGCAGATACGAATAAAGCTTCGTGGTATGGGCAGCAGAGGAAAAATACGGATTTTCCTTGACTCGGAGGACGGCGAGGAGATAGGTGCTGTTGAATTCAGCGAGGATAATAGTGTTGTCGGAGGCAGGGTAAAGGCTGTTACGGGCAGACACGCAGTATTTTTCGTTGTTGAGGACAGCTATGAGGGTTGGTTTGCAAATGAGATGAAGGGCAGACGGCTGCTTGATTTACAGGAGTTTGTATTTATTAAGTAATAATTATAACGTAAAGGCGGACTTTGGTTCGCCTTTTTTCTGCAAAAAGCGTTTCATAGTTGACAAAATCAGCACTTTGTGATATCATTATACCGTATGCTTTATCAAGATAGCATATTATCTTGATGTAAGAACAAAAGAACAAAGGAAAAACAGAAAGGAAACAAGAAAATGAAAAAGATCGCAGCATTATTTATGAGTGCAGTACTGGCACTGGGTATCAGTGGCTGTGCAGCAAGTGACAAGACAGATTTCGCTTACATTGAGGACAAGGGCACACTGGTAGCAGGTATCACCTACTACGAGCCTATGAACTACCTTGATGACAAGGGCGAGCTTACAGGCTTTGAAACAGAGTTCACAAAGGCAGTATGCGAAAAGCTCGGTGTCGAGGCAAAGTTCCAGGTTATCGACTGGAATCAGAAGATCGCAGAGCTTCAATCCAAGACTATCGACGTTATCTGGAACGGTATGACAGTCAAGGAAGAGTTCAAGGAGCAGATCAATTTCTCCACACCTTACATCAGAAACAAGCAGGTAGTAGTTATCAAGACAGAGAACGCTGATAAGTATGCAGACCTCGCTTCTATGACAAATGTTACCATTGCAGCAGAGAACGGTTCCGCAGGTCAGACAGCTATCGAAACAAACGAAACACTCAAAACAAACCAGTTTGTAAGCTGTGCTGCCCAGAAGGACGTACTTATGGAGATCAAGGCAGGTACAACAGAGCTTGGCGTTATCGACTACGTTATGGCTAAGGCTTCTATCGGCGAGGGTACAGACTATGCTGACCTTATGATCGTTGAAAGTGTTGAGCTTACTCCCGAGGAATATGCTATCGGTATCCGTCTTGAAGATACAGAGCTTCTTTCCAAGATAAACGCAGCTATCGAAGAACTTGCTAACGACGGCACACTTAAAGCACTTGCTGAAAAGTATGACCTCGCTGACGTTTACGCATTCAACTGATATCAAAACAAGAGCGGTGTACAAAGCACCGCTCTCAGATATGGGCAGCTGCCCTCCAATAAACCTTATATTAAATAAAGGATAATACTATGTCATTTATTGATGTTACTTTACAGCTTGCAGAGGGCTTTTTAATTACTTTGCAGATATTTGCGATAACGCTGGTTTGTTCGCTTCCTCTGGGACTTGTCATTACCTTTGGCTCTATGTCCAAGATAAAGATAATAAAGTGGATAACCAAGACCTTTGTATGGATAATCAGAGGTACTCCGCTGATGATACAGATAATCCTTGTGTTCTACGGCCCGGGTCTTATCTTCGGCATCAGGGGTATGGACAGACTTCCCGCAGTGCTTATTGCTTTTATCATCAACTACGCTTGTTACTTCTCTGAGATATACAGAGGCGGTATCGAGAGTATCCCTAAGGGTCAGTATGAGGCAGGACAGGTGCTTGGTATGACAAAGGCACAGATATTCTTTAAGATAGTGCTGTTCCAGGTGATAAAGCGTATCGTTGCCCCTATGGGAAATGAGATAATCACCCTTGTAAAGGATACCTCCCTTGCCCGTGTAGTTATGGTGGTAGAGCTTGTACAGTCCGCACAGAATATCATTGCACAAAAGGCTATCATCTGGCCGCTGTTCTACATAGCTGTGTTCTATCTGCTGTTCTCGGGACTGCTTACAATACTGCTTAACAAGCTGGAAAATAAGCTCAACTACTATTCGGGTTGATACATAGGAGATTACGATGGCATTTCTTGAAGTAAAAAACATATACAAAAAGTTCGGCAAGACCGAGGTGTTGAAGGGCATAGACTTCACCCTTGAAAAGGGCGAGGTACTTGCTATCATCGGTTCTTCGGGCAGCGGTAAGACTACACTGTGCCGCTGTATTAACTTCCTCGAACGTCCCGATAAGGGCATATTCTCCATTGACGGAAATGAGATATTCAATGCCGAGGATAATGCTTATACCGATAAGGAGATACGTGAAAAAAGACTTCATTTCGGTATGGTGTTTCAGAGCTTTAACCTGTTTCCGCAGTACACTGTGCTGAAAAACGTTTCACTTGCTCCCGAGCTTATGCGGATAAGCGGCAGCGACCGAAAGCTGACAAAATCCGAAAAGCAGGCGATTTTGAAAGAGATAGACACAAATTCCCGCAGACTGCTTGATACAGTGGGTCTGTCCGAGAAGATGAACAACTACCCTTGTGAGCTTTCAGGCGGACAGCAGCAGCGTGTTGCTATTGCAAGGGCACTTGCGATGGAGCCTGATATCCTCTGCTTTGACGAGCCTACCTCCGCACTTGACCCTGAGCTTACAGGCGAGGTGCTGCGTGTTATCCGTGAGCTTAAAGACAGCGACCGCACAATGATAGTTGTCACCCACGAGATGAACTTTGCGAGAAGTGTTGCGGATAAGGTCATCTTTATGGCGGACGGAGTAATTGAGGAGATAGGCACTCCCGATGAGGTGTTTGGTGATCCCAAGAGCGAAAAAACAAAGGCATTTCTCAACAAGTCGCTGGAAAATCCTATGGGATAATGATATAATGGCGGAAAAAATTCCGCCATTTTTTATTTCTCTGTGTGTGACAGCATAGGGGGAATGTCCTCCTTTTTGAATGTCCTGCGGCAGTAGTTTTTGGTGATTGCAAAGACCTTTGGCGATAGGATAAACAGTGTGATAAGATTAGGCAATGCCATAAGTCCGTTTACAAGGTCTGAGATACTCCACGCGGCGGAAAAATCTATCACCGCACCTACCAAGGTGACTATGATGAAAGCCCATTTAAAGGGCTTTTCTGCCTTTTCACCAAAGATGAACACAGCGGCAGACGAGCCGAAATAACTCCAACCGATAACGGTGGAGAATGCAAACAACAGTACCGCCACAGCAAGTATCTTACCCGCAGCACTTCCAAATGTCTGCGAAAACGCAAAGGTTGCAAGTTTTGCTCCGCTTACCTCTGATATCACTGCTGTTTCGATAAGCGGTATCTTTTTCTGTGCATCAAGAAAGACAGGCTCACCGCTGTCGGATACGGTCTGTATCCCTGTTACGGTCATAATGTTTGAGAATGTCTTTTCTCCCTCTGCTATTTTTATTGAAAGCGGAGTGGAGTAGGCGGTCACGCAGCTCACTGTTTTGCCCTCTCCCGAAATAAGCAGCGGAGTTCCGCCGCATATTATACGGTCGCTGTCTGTCAGCCTGAAATACTGCGTTTCTGTTGAGATGTTGTTCAGTGCATACTTTGCTGTGGGAGCATTACAGGGACTAGCGAGAAGTATTATCGCCGTAAGCGAGCACATCACGATAGTATCAAAGAATACCTCAAATATGCTCCACATACCTTGTGTGCACGGCTCTCTGACATCAGAGGCGGCGTGTGCGGCAGGGGAAGTGCCGAGTCCTGCCTCGTTTGAGAATACTCCCCTGCGAAAGCCCATAGACACAGCCTGTTTGATTATGTACCCGCTGACGCCTCCGCTTACTGCGTCAATACCGAAAGCACCCTCAAATATCGCACCGAAAACAGAGGGCAGCTGTGATATATTTGCCGCAAGTATCCATAGGCTGCCCAGTATGTAAAATCCCGACATAAACGGCACCAGCTTTGCTGTGATACTGCCTATGCGTTTGATACCGCCGAAGATTATAAAGGCTTCCAGTACAGCAAGAACTGTACCGACAACCAGCGGAGGAATACCGAAATTATTCTGCAAAGCACCGGCGGCAGAATTCATCTGTGCGATATTCCCCATACCAAAAGCCGACAGAACACACAAAGCGGCAAACACTACGGAAAGAGGACGTGCAAGTCTTTTGGTAAATCGGTTCTCGGAAAGACCGCCCTTAATATAGTACATCGCACCGCCTGTCCATTCGCCGTGTTTGTTCTTTTTTCGGTAGTAGATACCGAGTACATTTTCTGCAAAGCCTGTCATCATTCCGAAAAGTGCGGATATCCACATCCAGAACACCGCACCTGCACCGCCAGTAGCAACAGCGGCAGATACTCCAGCTATGTTCCCTGTGCCGAGGGTAGCGGCAAGGGCACTGCTCATAGCCTGAAACTGAGATATAGAGCCTTTGTCGGAGTGGCTGCTCTCCTTTGAGAAGATAGTGCATTTTAACCAGTGGCTTATGTGTCTTAGCTGAAAAAAGCCTGTTCCGACAGAGAAGTATACTCCCGCCGCAAGTATAACGATAATGGTAGGAGTGCCCCATACAATGCCGTTGAGATATTCTATCAGTTTTATTTACAGCACGTCCTTTCTTGTGTTTTTTACTATGTATATGTGGTATTGTTTATAAAAATTTAATGAAAAAAAGTATCTTAACAGATTTTTTATTGAAATGACACGAAATATGTGTTAAAATAGAAACGTTAGCCGACTTATTTTGAATGTCAAATAAAATAAGGCTATGCTATTTTGTATCAATGATTGGAATGGGGAAAATGAAAAACAAGAGGAAAATATTACTTATCGAGCCTGACAGACATATATGTGAGCGTGTGCGATCGCTTCTTGAACTGAATGGATATGATGTACTGACAGCGAATGCTGGGAGTACGGCTAAGGGCATAGCCGAGTCGCATTGTCCTGATCTGGTGCTGCTTTCACCTGTGCTGCCCGATGTTGACGGAATGACGCTTTTGCGGGATATCCGTGAATGGTCGGACGTGCCTGTGATAATAATAACTGAACAGGCCGACGAGCTTACTGCTGTGGAAGCGTTTGAAAACGGTGCAGATGACTGCATACTGAGAACGATAGGTACAAAGGAGCTGCTGTCAAGGATAAAGGTAGCATTCAGGCATTGCTATGCAGGAAATAGCGGTGATGTTATCCACGATGACCTGTACAAGGTCGGCTCACTTGTCATAGATTACGGAAAATACAGAGCATATATAGCAGGAAAAGACGCAGAGCTTACGCAAAACGAGTTTAAGATAGTTGCACTTCTCGGAAAATTTGCGGGAAAGGTTCTGCCGTATGAATACATAATCACTCAGCTTTGGGGACCGAATGCACGTGGCGATAATCAGATTCTCCGTGTGAATATGGCAAATATCCGAAGAAAGATAGAGGAGAATACCTCACGTCCCAGATATATCTTTACCGAGGTGGGAGTAGGTTATCGTATGGCAGAAAAGTAGTTTTTTCGGGTTTCGGAGCGTTCAGCTGCTATAATGCGATGTTTTTATCGATTGACAAAGTGTGCTTTTGATGATATAATCGAAATGAAATGCGGACATAGTTTATCGGTAAAACATCAGCTTCCCAAGCTGAGGTGGCGGGTTCGATTCCCGTTGTCCGCTCCAGATTTAAAAAGAGCGTTCCATTTGGAACGCCCCTTTTAAATAGCAACGGCTCGGCTTGAAATGCCCTTATGGCATTTCATTTTCGCTATCGCGAAAACCGCTCATTGTCGCGTGTTGCTGTCCTATTATAATGTGAAATCAGACATAGTTCCGTTGTGCCTTCTGAATGAGGTACAGCGGATTTTTTATGCTTATCACAAGTTAAGAAAAACAATTACATATATTTTTATGAAAAAAATAATTTTCTATTGACTTTTCTGCTTTATTATGGTAAAATATAGCCACACTTTAAATCGTGACAGTTTATGGACTGTCGAAAAATATCCTTATGGAGGAATTTTATTATGATAAAAGACGAGAATATGGATTATCTATTTAACGCTGTATTAAAGCTTGAAACAGTTGAAGAGTGCTATGCATTTTTCGAGGACCTCTGTACTCCTCAGGAGCTTAAAGCTATCTCGCAGCGTTTACAGGTGGCTAAGATGCTTACCTCTGATTGCGTTTACAATGAGATAGTTAAGCAGACAGGTGCAAGTACCGCCACTATCAGCCGTGTAAATAAGACCCTCAACTATCAGGCAGCAGGCGGCTACAAGATAGTATTCGACAGAATGAAGGACGATAAGTAATGGCAGGCTACGGCGAGTTTGCCACGGTCTATGACCTGCTTACACAAAATGTTCCCTATGATGAGATCGCAGACTACTATAATAGTATAATAGAGTCTGTTGGCGTAAGCGGCAGGTATATGCTTGATATGGGCTGCGGCACAGGTAATCTTACTATGCGTCTTGCAGAAAAGGGCTACGACATAGTAGCGTCCGACGCATCTGCGGAGATGTTGACAGTTGCCTCGTCAAAGCTTTGCGGAAATATACGTTTTATCTGTCAGAGTATGACCGAAACAGAGCTTTATGGTGCGGTGGATATAGCGGTGTCCACGCTTGACAGCATAAATCACCTTGACAGCGTGGCGGATATTCAGCTTTGTTTTAAGAAAACAGCGGAGAATATGCTTAGTGGCGGATTGTTCCTTTTTGACGTGAATACCATATATAAGCACCGTGAGATACTTGCGGATAAGACCTATGTTTATGATGTTGACGGGGTTTACTGCGTATGGCAGAATGAGTATGACCCGTCTGACGACAGCGTAGGTATAGAGCTTGACTTGTTCTATGAGAATGACGATGGCAGCTACGACAGGGGTTATGAAAGCTTCCGTGAGATAGCCGTTACACAGGAAAAGATGACCGAGATGCTGCAAAAGGCAGGATTTGAGGTTATCAATGTCTACGAATATCTGACATTTGACCAGCCTGTTGACACAAGTGAAAAGCTGATGTTTGTTGCAAGGAAGATATAAAATGTTAAGTCGCTTTCAGACGTTGTTTGAGAGCGGCTTTTATATTATTAAATGAACGACTCTTGCAAATGGGAGAAAAATGTGTTATTATATTAAGGTATTCACAAAAAAATAATAACAACATATAATGGAGATACAGGAATGGGAAAGATAGTAAGAACACTGTCCGAGGACGGAAGTGTATTATGCTCTGCGATAGATTCCACCGATATGGTGAGAGAAATACAGCGTCTGCACGAGTCAACACCCGTAGTTACAGTGGCTCTTGGAAGAATGACGACAGCAGGCTCAATAATGGGTGCTATGCTTAAAAGCGACGGCGATACCCTCACACTGAGGGTAAACGGCGGCGGCCCTGCGGGTACGCTTATGGTGGTTGCGGATAACTGGGGCAATGTAAAGTGCTGTGCGGGTGACGCACAGGTGCAGCTACCGCCGAGAGCAGACGGCGGACTTGATGTAAACGGCTGTGTCGGAAGCGACGGTTTTCTGACAGTTGTAAAGGATATGGGTCTTAAAGAACCGTATGTCGGACAAATTCCTCTTGTTACTGGGAATATTGCTGAGGATATCACGGCATACTATTCTATAAGTGAGCAGATACCTACTGTATGTGCATTGGGTATAGTGTTCAACGATGACGCAACCGTTAAGGCGGCGGGCGGCTATATGGTGCAGCTTGTTCCTCCCGTAATGGACAGTGCGGTGGATATCATTGAGAGAAACCTTAATAATATGGAGTCTATCACTGCTATGCTTGAAAAGGGTATGAATCCTGAGGAAGTAGCAATGATGGCTCTTGAAGGACTTGGTGCAGAGGTGCTTGACAGCTGGGAGGCTGTGTATCATTGTGACTGTTCAAGAGAGAGAACAGAAAAAGTTCTTATCAGTATGGGCAGGGAAGAGATACAGAAACTGGCAGAAGAGCAGCAAAATACAGAGGTTTGTTGTCATTTTTGCAATAAGAAGTATGAGTTTTCAACAGAGGAAATGTTGAACCTGCTCAAAGAAGAAAAAAATTAAAAATATTTTTAAAAAACGCTTGACAAAAAAGGTTAAAGCGTGTATAATATAAAAGTCGTCAGGAACGAGGGAACAAAAGCCCAAGGGAATGACAACTATGATGGGAGTTTAGCTCAGCTGGGAGAGCATCTGCCTTACAAGCAGAGGGTCACAGGTTCGAGCCCTGTAACTCCCACCAATGGCCCGGTAGTTCAGTTGGTTAGAACGCTAGCCTGTCACGCTAGAGGTCGTGGGTTCGAGCCCCATCCGGGTCGCCAATTCCTAAGATTGCTTAGGGTTGTGCCTCTGTAGCTCAGTTGGTAGAGCAGGGGACTGAAAATCCCCGTGTCATTGGTTCGATTCCGATCGGAGGCACCAAATGCGGATTTAGCTCATCTGGTAGAGCGCCACCTTGCCAAGGTGGAGGTAGCGAGTTCGAGCCTCGTAATCCGCTCCAAATTCGGCGCTATAGCCAAGTGGTAAGGCATGGGTCTGCAACACCCTGATCCCCAGTTCAAATCTGGGTGGCGCCTCCACCCGTAAGGGTATATTTCGGAGGGTGTCTTGTGACAGCTCGCCGAAGAACAAGCTCCTTGAAAATTGAACAATAAAGATGAACGAATTAAAAAAACCTTGTCGATTCTTAGTTGGAAACAACGAGAAGAAACAAACATTTTAATAATTCTGGATAAACAGATTGAACGTTTATTTGAATGAACGTTAGCGTTTATTTGGGACAGGTTAAACCGCTCGAAAGAGCGTTTTAATACAAACTTTAAAGAGTTTGATCCTGGCTCAGGACGA
>JAZUSC010000050.1:0-144989 GCA_045606505.1 Oscillospiraceae bacterium | reverse complement strand
AACTAAGTTTTTGCCCGCAAAGCGGGCTTTTTTGATAACTTTTTTGGTGTGGCTTTGCCCCCCCAAAAACCACTTCTATCCGCACAACTGTGCGAGTTGGCGGCATCCCCGCCGGCGAGTGGGGGCAGTGCGGATGTTTCGGCGGAAAAGTCCCAACGGGACTTTTCCGACGGTCTCGACCGAGAGGAAATCCCTCTCGGTTTCTTTTATATATAAGCGTCTTTGATTATGATTATCGGAATAGGCGGACAGTTGGGACGGTTTACAAAGGGCATCTCCACCACGGTATAAAGTCTGCTGTCAAGTGTGGGGAGGTATTCCAGCAGTGCGTCACGCTCTTCAAAGCCTGTTTCTCTGCCGTAGTAGATGATAAGCGACATTATGCCGCCGTTTTTAAGCAGTTTTAAGCCCTTTTCGATAGCCGCAATGCTTGTTTCCTTTTGTGTGAATATATTATGGTCACCCTTAGGCAGCCACCCGAAATTAAAGGTGATAAAGGACACTGTATTCTCTTCAAAAAGGTTGTCCATTTCGCTGTGGCTTTGCAGCCTTACATCTGCACGATGAATCATACCGTGTTGAGAAAGCAGAGCCTTTGTGCTGTCAACAGCGTCCTGCTGGATATCGAATGCGGTAACTTTACCGCTGTCGCCCACAAGTCTGCACAGGTGGAGGGTATCGTTGCCTCTGCCTGCCGTAGCGTCAATACAGATATCGCCCTCTTTGACCGTTTCGTTGATAACACGGTTTATTATATCAAGGGCACTGAATGAGTTCATTCTCTTCATAGCCTTTTCAGTGGCAGGGGTGTGAGCCGCAGCTATGCTCACCGCAGGAGTGACCCTCTCCGTGCTCGTGGTTGTGGTGGTCGCAGTGTACATCAGGGTCAAATCCGAGTGTGCCGCCGAGAAGAGCCTTTACAGCCTCGTCCGCACTGCCCTGTACACCGCCGTAAAGCTTTATTCCCGCTGCTGCAAGTGCATTCTGAGCACCACCGCCGATACCGCCGCAGATGAGGGTATCAACGCCCATTGATGAAAGAAATCCTGCAAGAGCACCGTGTCCGCTTCCGAGGGTAGGAGCTATCATTTCCTTTGTTATCTGTCCGTCTGTTATCTCATAGAACTTGAACATCTGTGTATGTCCGAAGTGCTGAAATATCTGTCCGTTATCATAGGTTACTGCTATCTTCATTTTATATGTTCCTTTCAGTTGAATATATACTTATTATATCACTTTTTTGGGCTTTTGTAAAGGTATCATTATTCGGTGATTATATTACAATATGGCAGTGCAGAGCGTACAAGCTCTAAGTTTTCATCGTTTACAGGGCAGCCGATAAGGTTAAGAACAGAAAGGCTGTCAAGCTCTGCAAGGGCTGATATATCAGTGACAGGGCAATCACTCATATACAGATGAGAAAGATTATGCAGAGAAACGATAGGCGAAAGGTCTGTTATCGGGTTTTCGCTGAGTTGAAGCGTTGTGATGTGCATACATTCGCTGATAGGCGAGATGTTGCTTATTTTATTGCAGTTTAAATGTAATGTTTCGAGCAAGGTCAGTTTATTAAGCGGCGAGATATCCTCTATCTCGTTTTTGCGGAGAAACAATGTATCCAACATTGTAAGTTCACTCAAAGCAGAGATATCACTGATAGAGTTATTGTGCAGGTCTAACCAGTTAAGCTCTGTAAATCCCTCAATAACCGAAATGTCTGTAATGTTGTTTTCACCGAGGTCAAGGGAGGTAAGCTCAGTCATTCCGCTTAGCACAGACAGGTCTTCAATGCCTGTGGTGTCGAGGTCAAGCCTTGTAAGTAAGGTAAGCTTTGCGAGAGGGGAGAAGTCCTTTATCGGGTTATCGTCAAGATGAAGTCGGGTAAGTTGTGTAAGATTCGCAATGGGAGAGATGTCCTCAATACCACAATCGTCAAGATGAAGTGAGATTAGCGATGTTTTATCCGCAAGTATGGAGATATCACTTGCTTCCCAGCCTGATACATTCAGATGATAAAGCTTTGTCATACCGTTTACAAATGAAATGTCATTGCCGCCAGTGTATTCAAGGTTTAGCTCACGAAGCTCAGTAAGTCCATTGAGAGAGGAATGTCCTGTCATAACATCATTGTCCGCAAGGTAGAGATATTCCAGTCCTGTAAGCTCTGTAAGTGGCGATATGTCCGAAACATCATTTTGGTTAAGGTCAAGCGTTACCAGTTGTCCAAGACCGCCAAGCGGCGAGATGTCCTGTATCTTATTTCCGTTTAGATTCAACCAGGTAAGGGAGGAGAGGCCTTTCAAAGGAGAAATATCATTTATCTGATTATCTATAAGTCCAAGGCAGGAAAGCCTTGTCAGTGTTGACAGCGGCGAGATATCTTTTATATGGTTGTAGTTAAGATACAGCTCTGTGAGTTTTGTAAGTCCCGAAAGGGGCGATATGTCAGTGATATAGTTGCTGTCAAGCTTTAAAAATTCAAGCTCTGTAAGATTTGATAATACTGATATATCGGTTATTCCACAGGAGGAAAGGTCCAGCCTTGTAACGGCGGAAAGCTTTTCAAAGTCAAGCTCCGTGCCGTTTGTCCAGTAGTCATTGAGCATAGCTCTTGCCTCTTCTGAGGAAAGCACTGTTTCCGATATCGTGCTTTGCTCGGCTGTATTACTGCCACAGGCGGTAAATAAAAACAGACCGAGAGATAATGTGATAATCAAAAGGATTATTTTTCTCATAATAACCTCATAATTCAATGTAAAATTCCCTGCCCTTTCGGGCAGGGAAAAGGTGTATCAGTGGTGGAAAAGTCTGATACCTGTGAATGCCATAGCGATATTGTACTTGTCACAGGTTTCGATAACATTGTCATCACGGATAGAGCCGCCGGGCTGTGCGATGAACTCAACGCCGCTCTTGTGAGCTCTTTCGATGTTGTCGCCGAAGGGGAAGAATGCGTCGGAGCCAAGGGATACGCCCTTCATTGTGTCGAGCCACTCACGCTTTGCCTCACGTGTGAATACCTCGGGCTTTACCTTGAACCACTTCTGCCACTCGCCCTCTGCGAGAACGTCCATATAGTCGTCGCCGATGTACAGGTCAATAGTGTTGTCACGGTCTGCACGGCGGATATCGTCAACAAATTGCAGGTTCATAACCTGGGGTGACTGACGGAGATACCAGTTATCAGCCTTCTGACCAGCAAGACGTGTGCAGTGGATACGGCTCTGCTGACCCGCACCGATACCGATAGCCTGACCGCCGCAAGCATAAGCTACGGAGTTTGACTGTGTGTATTTAAGTGTGATAAGTGCGATAGCAAGGTCGTGCTTTGCACTTTCGGGGAGGTTCTTGTTTGCAGTGGGCATATTAGCGAAAAGTTCATCGTTGATAACAAGCTCGTTTCTGCCCTGCTCAAAGGTGATGCCGTATACTTGCTTACGTTCAAGAGGCTCGGGAACGTAGTTTTCATCGATCTTGATGATGTTGTATGTACCCTTTCTCTTGGACTTTAAGATTTCGAGAGCCTCGTCTGTGTAGCCGGGAGCGATAACGCCGTCGGAAACCTCACGCTGGATTATCTTAGCTGTGGGAACATCGCATACATCGGAAAGTGCGATAAAGTCGCCGTAGCTGGACATTCTGTCAGCACCTCTTGCTCTTGCATAAGCACAAGCGAGGGGAGAAAGCTCACCGAGGTCGTCTACCCAGTAGATCTTAGCGAGTGTTTCTGTGAGGGGCAGACCGATAGCCGCACCTGCGGGGGAAACGTGCTTGAAGCTTGTTGCAGCAGGGTAGCCTGTAGCGGCCTTAAGCTCCTTAACGAGCTGCCAGCCGTTGAAAGCGTCCATAAAGTTGATGTAGCCGGGGCGGCCGTTAAGAACCTCGATAGGAAGCTCCTTGCCGTTCTCCATAAAGATACGGGAAGGCTTCTGATTGGGGTTACAGCCGTATTTGAGTTCGAGTTCGTTCATAGTTATTATGTCCTTTCTGTTATTATACGTTTTTGTTTACGATGCGGCTCTCATACTTGCCTGTTTCGATGTCGATGTAGCGTACAAAGAGAGAAACCTTATTGTCCTCGTTGAGGTTCTTCCACAGCATATCTGTAAAGCTGTCGATATCCATATCGGGGATGATGACATTCTTAGGCTCACCCTCGAATGTGGGGAGTCTGCGAACGCCGTTCAGCTCGATCTCATCACCTGCGTAGGTGTGGATAAAGCTGCCCTTGCCGTTCATAGGATTGCTGTAAGCGTATGTATATCTGCGGCAGGAGGAACCGTCACCGTCTGCGGATTTAAGGATAGACATAGCATAGTTCATACCGCCGTTTTCAAGGTGGATAATACCGGAAATTCTGGGTGTCCAGTTGGGCTTGTCGTCCTCAAACTCACGGGAGCGGAGGGACTGCTCAAATGTCATCTGCTTGTCCATACCCTCGTAGATAGTATCGGTCTGATCGCCGTTTGTAACGATAGTCTTGTTGCCGAGAACTCTTACGGGAGCGTAGATGATAAGGTGGGGGTCAACCATTTTGGAGGGGTCGAAAGCCTGTGTACGGATACCCTCGCCGTCCTCGATGAATACACGGTTGCGGCTGTTTTCACTTCTGCCCATAATGAAGTAAGCAGTAACAGCCTTTTTGCCGTCGGCAGACTTGCCGATAACTATTCCTCTGCCATGGTATGCAAGGGAATTAAGTTCCTTGTCAAGTGCAATGTAGTCCATAGTAATATTTCCTTTCGTTATTAAGTTCGTAAATTATATATAACGGTCGCAAGACCGTATTTCTGATGTGCTTTAATATCAGACAGCGTTTATATAGTTCCACTTTTTCTTTTGTATCTTCTCATTCCACGGGGAGATGTCGTTGTATTCTCCCACATAGACAGCTGTATCGTTGCGTACCACCCATTCTATGTACTCGTCGGGTACAGGGGTGAACATCATTTTAAGGCTGAATGCGGGCGGTGCGTCATCATCTGATAGGATTCCGCTTTCAAACACTATCATTTCGGGAGAGAGCCACTCCATAATATCCGCAGCGGGGGAGTCCTCGTCAAAGGAGAAATCCTCGGGCAGCTCGTATTCGTCCTCGTGCTCGTACATAAGGTCGATAAGATATGCCTTTGAGGCTCTTTGCAGTGTATCAAGCAGCTCAGCAGGGAGTGCGTCAAGGTATTCCGCACATTTTCTTGCATAGCTTTCGCCGCATTTTTTTGCGACAGCGTTTATATTGCAGCCAAAGAAGTGGGATTTAATGACACCTTCAAGGCTGCCGAAATAATTTGTGCTTTCGGTAAGAGAAACATCATAGAACATATCATTCACCTATAACAGCAATTCCGTTTTGTACGGTTATCCTGTCCTGACAGAAGAGAGAAACGGCTTCGGGAAGTATCTTCCACTCTGCCTGCTCCATAATTCTTTTTTGCAGTGTTTCGGGAGTGTCGCCCTGCTGTACCTCTACCGCCTTTTGAAGTATGATAGGGCCTGCGTCACACTCCGCCGTAACGAAATGCACGGTAGCACCCGAAACCTTTACGCCCTTTGATAGAGCCGCCTCGTGTACGTGCAGACCGTAAAATCCCTTTCCGCAGAAGCTTGGGATAAGTGCAGGGTGAACATTTATCATCTTATTCGGGAATGCGTTGCAGACCTGCTCGTCGAGGATAGTCATAAAGCCTGCGTAGACCACAAGGTCAGCCTGCTCCTCTTTCAGGGCGTCAGCCATAGCCTTGCTGTATGCTGCAACATCGGGGTAGTCTTTTCTTACAAGCACACGGGTCTTTATGCCGTTGTTCTTTGCTCTTTCAAGAGCGTAAGCGTCAGCCTTTGAGGCTATAACACAGGTGATCTTTCCGCCCTTTATCTCGCCACGCTTTTCAGCGTCGATAAGAGCTTGGAGGTTAGTACCGCCGCCCGATACAAGTACGCATATATTCTTCATAGCTGCTCCTTTTATTATGTTTTTTTATTTTGTGAAAAGATCTCCGAAATCAAGATCATCATCGTCGTCATCGTAGAGCGAAAGCTCTACTGTGCTGTATTTTAAGCTTCTGCTGAAAAAGTGGCTCTTATTGTCTGTTCGTGAACCGTATACAGAATACTCGCCCACAATAAGCTCCGTGCTGTCCTCGTCCTTTTCTCCCTTTTCCAAAGCTTTCAGCCACGGTTTGCCATTTATCGTGAAAGTACCGCTGAACATTGAGGCGGGGTAGTAGTCCGGGTGTTTAAACAGAGAGCTGTCCCTCATTCGCAGCGAAATAGTGTTAACAGATGTTCCATCATCGGTATGGCAATGTATTCCAAGCGTGTTCCAGGTGTAGCACGCCCTTTGTGGTGCTATGGAGTTGAGGCGATCCAGTTCATCTTTGTTGAACTCACTGCTTGATATCTTTCCGAAATCTTTTCTTACAGCCTCGCCCAGAACGGAAAAAAGCAATGAGATATCACAAGGCAGCTGTATAGCTGTGTTATTGATTTCGATCCCGTTTTCCGATACGTTGACAGTAATATCGCTCATAATTGTTCCCATTTGATTACTTCTCAACAAGCTCACGCAGAGCCTTTTCGCTCATAGGAATGCTTATCTCAACACCTGAATATGCACCTGCACAGCCGTTCTGGTCAGCTGTTTCAAAGTCCACATACTCCGCTACAAGCGAAAGACCTTCAAATACACGTTGTCTGAAAAAGCCTTCCATATCTTCGCCCTTGTACATAACCTCTTCCCAGTTTTCGCCGCATATTGAAAGCTTACCCTTAAAGAGGGTCTTAGGCTCAAATGGAGTTGACATATCGCCGTTGTTTACCTTTACGGCAAAGCAGTGTACCACATTGTTCCCTTTTGTGTAGCAGTATAAGCCGAGTGCGTCCCAGGTGAAGATAACATTGCCTGATTTGCTGGGTGATCTTTTCGGCTTACCGAAATATTTTATCAGTGCGTCAAGGTGACAGGGAATATCCACGTTGTTTCCGTTTATGCATATAACCGTTTCGGTGACGTTGATATCAAGCTCCTCGGAAACGATCTTAGGCTTTGAGCCGCCGAACAGGTTTTTAAAAAAATCAAAAAATCCCATACTTAACCTCCAAGTTTAAGTTCAGTCTTTTGGTTTATGCCGATCGACCGTATCCTTCCCTTAGGCTTTTTGCAGATAGAAGCACACAGCGTGAAATTGCCGTGGTGTACCAGTTTTATCGGTAGCTTCATTCCGTCAAGCCTCGGCTGTTTTACGTCATCAAACAACGTCAGCCAATCAGCACTGTCCACCGTAACGCTTCCGCCAAAGATATTTTTTGTGGCATTTGGTGCGTACTTATTCGCATTCGGATAAAACTGGAGAGAAATACAGTTTACATTCTCATCGTCCTTTGAGTATGCAACTATCCCAAGCTCGTGCCAGATATATATGTACCTCACGCCCGTACAGTTGATGTTGTCCATAGACAGCATATATTCGCCGAATAAATCTTTCAGTTCGTCTTTGTGGCAGGGGATCACAAGCTTTGTGCCGTTGATGTCTATGACATCCTCGGTGATGGAGATCGTAATGTCCTTTGATGGTGTGGTGTCGAAGTCCTCAATGGACGGAACTTTTTTGAAGCGGTCAAATAGTCCCATATTTACAGTCTACCTTTCTTATTAAAGCTGATATGCGTGTAGTCCTCTTCCGTAAGGCAGTTTTCGATATGGTGCCAGTCGGCAAATTCCGCAAAAACTTTGAATTTTCCGTAGTTCACCTTTTTAAAGGTTTCCGTTTCCGAAAGCTCGCCGTCCCTGATAAGATCTATCCAGGGTCTGCCGTTGATGGTGATATTGCCGCTGAACATCTTCCTTGGATAAAACGACGGCTCTTTGTAGCCTTCCGTTCTGGTGGGTCTGAGGCGAAATTCCAGCGTTGCGACCGCAAAGCCATTGTAGGTATACGCAAACACTCCCCACTCGTGCCACACATAGTTGGTGCGTACAGGAAGAACAGTATTCAGGCTTTCACTAAGTCCTGCGACTTCGCCGAAAACGTACTTTTCAGGCTCTCCGAAAATATCTTTCAGCGTATCGATATGGCACGGAATTTCAATCGCTCTGTCGCCTAACACCAAAAACTGTTTTTTAAGTTCGATATCCATATTTCCTCATATACCTGTTTCGGGGGCAGGCAATACCCGCTCCCGAAAAAGATTATTCAGATCAAGCAAAAACGACTCCGTCGTCGCCTGCGATAGTTTCGCCGATAATGAATGCTTCTTCGCCGTGGCTTTTCAGTATCTCTACAGCCTTGTCAGCGTCAGCCTTGTCAACAACCAGCATCATACCGATACCCATATTAAAGGTATTATACATATCGTGCTCGGAGATGCCGCCCTCTTTCTGCATAATTGTGAAGATAGCGGGAACTTCATAGCTGCTCTTGTCGATCTTAGCGGAGATGCCCTCGGGAAGTACACGGGGGATATTCTCATAGAAGCCGCCGCCTGTGATGTGGGAGATACCCTTTACAGGAAGCTTTGCGATAACGTCAAGAACAGGCTTTACATAAATTCTTGTAGGTGTGAGCAGTGCCTCGCCGAGGGACTTGCCAAGTTCGGGGTAGAAGGTCTTTAAATTCTGCTCGTTTACGTTGAACACCTTTCTTACCAGAGAGAAACCGTTGGAGTGTACACCGCTGGAAGCGATACCGATAATAGCGTCGCCTGCCTTGATAGTGGAGGGATCTAGTATCTTGGACTTGTCAACGATACCTGTGGAGTAGCCTGCGATATCGTACTCGTCATCGGGCATCATACCGGGATGCTCTGCTGTTTCGCCGCCTACGAGGGCACAGCCGGACTGTACGCAGCCCTCTGCAACGCCCTTAACGATCTCTGCAACCTTTTCGGGAACGTTCTTGCCGATAGCAATATAGTCGAGGAAGAACAGGGGCTTGGCACCGCAGCAGATTATGTCGTTTACGCACATAGCAACAGCGTCGATACCGATAGTATCGTGCTTGTCCATAAGCATAGCGATTTTAAGCTTTGTACCAACGCCGTCTGTACCGCTTACCAGTACAGGTTCCTTGATATCTGTAAGGTCGAGCTGGAACAGACCGCCAAAGCCACCGATACCGGAAATGCAGCCGGGTGTGGTGGTTCTCTGAACGTGTTCTTTCATAAGGCGTACTGCCTCGTAGCCTGCGGTAACGTCAACGCCCGCAGCAGCGTAGCTTTCACTGTAACTTTTCATTGTAATTCTCCTTATAATATTTCAGATTATTTATAAATTGTGTAATTTGCACGAGAAAAGAGTTTACTATTAAGTGGCAAGCGGAATATTCTCGCTTGCGAGATCGATTTTCCATAAGGGAATATCGAAAAGAAGCTTGCAGGGAAAAGAGTCTTACTCTTTTCCCGTCCAACAGTAAGAACAAAGTTTACATTCGGGAAGACCTATTGCATTTACCGTGCCTTCAAGTGACTGGAATTCAAGCGAGGTAAGCTTTAAGCGGCGGCATATCTCATCTCTGAGATATCTTCCACGCTCTGTTCTTGTGTCGCTGTATTCCGAGATGTACTTAACACCCTCGTCACCCTCACGCTCGTGGATTATCTGTCTTGCGATAAGCTCCATTTCCGAGTTGCTGCGGGAGAAGTTAAGATACTTGCAGCCGTACATAATAGGAGGACAAGCGGAACGCATATGAACTTCCTTAGCACCGTTTTCATAGAGGAATTCTACTGTTTCACGCATCTGAGTACCTCTTACGATACTGTCGTCAACAAACAGCAGCTTTTTGCCCTCAATAAGCTCGTGTACGGGGATAAGCTTCATCTTTGCAACCATATTTCTCATATTCTGGTTGGTGGGCATAAAGCTTCTCGGCCAGGTGGGAGTGTACTTTATAAAAGGACGTGCAAAAGGTATCTTACTGCGGTTTGCGTAGCCTATTGCGTGGGGAACACCCGAATCTGGAACGCCGCAGATGTAGTCAACATCGGGCAGGGTGCCGTTGTCAATATCGGTCTGGGCCATTATCTCACCGTTGCGTGTACGCATAGCCTCAACAGTGATTCCCTCATAAACAGCGGTGGGATAGCCGTAATATGTCCACATAAAGGAGCACATACGCATATCCTCGTAGCCTTCTGCAAGGGTCTCACAGCCGTCAGCGGTGATCTTTACTATCTCGCCCGCTTTAAGTTCTTTGTAGGTTTCATAACCCAGCTTCTGGAAAGCGAAATGTTCCAGTGAGAAGCAATAGCCGTCCTTTCTCTTACCGATGATGATAGGAAGTCTGCCCATTTTATCGCGGGCAAGGATTATACCGTCCTCGGTCAGAAGAGCCAGGGACATAGTACCCTCGACCTTACGCTGTGCATATCGGATGCCGTCAACGAAATTATCCATATGTGCTATAAGCACAGAAATAAGAGCATTTGAGTTGATGTTACCGCTTGAAAGGGTCTCAAAGCTTGCGTAGTCCATCTGAAGAAGACCGTTAAACAGCTCCTCTGCGTTATTTATAACGCCGATATTGCAGATAGCATATCTTCCGAGCTTTGAGTGAACGATGATAGGCTGCGGATGGGTATCGCTTATACAACCTATACAGAGGTTTCCGCGCATATCGCTTGCGTCGCTTTCAAACTTTGTTCTGAAAGGTGAGTTCTCAATGCTGTGGATAGCTCTCTGAAAACCCTTGTCGGGATCGTAGGCGGCCATACCGCCTCTTTTTGTTCCTAAGTGTGAGTGATAGTCTGTTCCGAAGAAAACGTCTGTAATACAGTCATTCTTGGAAGCAGCTCCGAAAAAACCGCCCATTTTTTATATCTCCATAAGTTTTTTGGAAATTATTAGATTTCCTTTGCCATTTCGGCAATCTTTCTGTCAGCTTCAAGATTCTTCTCGTTCTGCTTTTTCTTGAATGCACTAAGCTTTTCAGCAAGTTCATCGTTTGCAACGGAGAGTATTTCAACAGCGAGATAGCCTGCGTTTGCAGCACCGTCAACGCCTACTGTTGCAACGGGAACTCCCGGAGGCATCATAACTGTTGCAAGGAGAGCGTCCATACCTTCGAGAGCCTTAGCCTTAACGGGAATACCGATTACGGGAAGCGTTGTGTTTCCTGCCACTGCACCTGCAAGGTGAGCCGCCATACCTGCTGCGGCGATTATAACACCAAAACCGTTTTCTCTTGCGGAGGATGCGAAAGCCGCTACCTCTTTGGGAGAGCGATGTGCGGAGAGTACGTGCAGCTCAAACGGAACGCCGAACTCTTTAAGTACCTCGGCTGCCTTTTTTACAACTGGGAAGTCGCTGTCGCTGCCCATAATAACGGCAACTTTTTTTATTTCTGCCATAATGACCGTCCTTTCTTTTGCCCAAAAATAAAATTAGCTGTATTTACGATACAGCTAAAAAGATACAATTAGGCTATAAATACACTTATTCTGTAAAAATGAGAGCGATATTCTGTTGAATTGAAGAATATGTGCAACGAAAGCATTGTACTGTTCTCCTTTTACAGATATTTCCGACAGGATTCCCTGTCAAAAGCAACTACTTATATAATACTATAAAATCAGTTGAATTGCAAGTGGTTTTTGAAATTTTCAACGTTTTCTATCAAATGCCCTTGGTTTTTGTTGAAAAATCCGTCACATTATATAGTAGGTATGTAAAAAAACATCACAGTATACGGGAATTGTTGATAACGAGTCCGAATGTAACGTCAAGAGTAGCTGCCGCACTGCAACACAGCTTCATTCTGTCGAGGAATATCTCGAAATATTCCATAACAGGAGATATTTTCAGGTCGATTTGGAGTTCAAGGATAAGCTCTTTCCTGTCCTCGGAGAAATGCAGATTTGAATTTTCAACTGCATAGTTTACACGGTCGTGGATATCCCTTGCAAGGTTCTCGCTGCTTGGTACGAAAGCCCCGTCCTTTGAGCGTACGCGTGTACGTCTTACATCGGATTTGTCCGCTATTATAAGTGCAGCGGCAATAGGGGTAACGGGACTTGCCGTGTGCTCGTCGTGGTTGCCTATTGCGGAAACTATCAGTGCTATCTCCTCTGCGGGCATACCGAGGTTATCCAACAGACGGAATGCCATAACAGCACCGCTCTGTGCGTGGTCTACACGGTTTACAACATTGCCGATATCGTGCATATATGCGGCAATCTGAGCGAGTTCACAGGTGCGTTCGTCATAGCCAAGGGAGCTTAGTATCATATATGCGGTGTCTGCGGCACGTTCAACGTGGGCGTTTGAATGTTCAGTGTAGCCGATAGTACTGAGTGCGGCGTCCGCATAGTTTATATATGTCTGGATATCCTTGTTTTTTCTGATGTACTGGTATGTTACGTTGCTCATATCTACCTCTCGTTTGGAAAAAATTATATATTGATTATATCAGAAAAAGCACAATATTGCAAGTGTGAGTTAGTTTAATATAACTAAAAGTGTGTTTTGGAGAAAAAACCCCTTGACAACGTGGATAAATTATGTTATATTAACATTGCGGTTAGATATAACTAACTGGATTTAAAAAAGGAGATTGAGTATGAGCGTAGTGGTAGTTGGCGGCAATGACCGTATGGCAACACGTTATAAAGAGATATGCAGATCCTATCAGTGCAAGGCGAAGGTGTTCACACAGATGCCTGCTGATTTTGACAACAAGCTTGGCAGACCCGACCTTATGGTGGTGTTTACCAACACCTGTTCCCATAAAATGGTGAACAGTGTAAATCAGCGTTCCGAAAAGCTTGACATACCTGTTGTGAAGATACACAATGCAAGTGTCAATGCCCTAAAATCCGTGCTTGAACAGTATGCCGTCTGATTTTTATGGTATTGAGTTAGAAATAACTAACTTGTTTGAAGGGAGTATTATGGATAATCATCTTATATTTACGACAGAACACCGCTGTTTTGAACAAAAACTCGCATTCCATACCGCACCGTCGCTGCTTGGGATAAAATGTGCAAGTCTTTTTTCTGTGAAAAAGGACGAACTGGATATTTCAGCAAGTATGGAGTATTTCAACAGCCGTGCCGCTGTGAAAGGCTTAAAGATAAGAATATTGTGCGAGTGTAAGGAACGTATTCTGCTGCTTGTGTACAGCGAAATCAAACTGTCACAGCGTCTTGCCTGTCCCGAATGCAGAGATATCCTGCGTGACAACGGTTACACTGACGATATGACGACGGAAGAATGTATAGCTCTTCTTTCGGAAAGGATACGCTGTCAGGCGGATTTTCCCCACGAGATAGGAATATTCCTTGATTATCCTGTGGAGGACGTTGTGGGCTTTATCGCAAATAACGGCTGCAATTTCAAGCTTTGCGGCTACTGGAAGGTGTATGGAGATACTGAAAAGGCTCAGCGTACATTTGACAATTATAATAAATGCAGGAGATTTCTCTGCGGCAGACTTAGCGAGGGCGAGGATATCTGCCGTGCGTTGAAGATATCGTAAAATAAAGTGCTGAATATCAGTCTTGTGTTTTGGCTGTGGATATGATATAATTATGGTATTATCTTGAAAGCGGTGAAATAATGGATTGTAAATGTGAGATAAGCTATGAATATCACGAGCTTGTGGATTGTATAACCTCGGCACTTGATGCCCGTGACCCTTATACAGGACATCACTCAGAAAGAGTGAGCGATATGGCGTGTTTTCTGTGTGTGAAATTGGGGCTCAGTGTGGAGGAAACTCAGGAGATACACATCGCAGCACATCTTCACGACATAGGAAAGATAGGAATTCCGGACAGCGTACTGCGTAAAGAGGGCAGACTTGACGAGGAAGAATGGCAGCTTATGAAGCAGCACCCACAGATAGGTGCCGATATTTTGCAAAAATGCAGCAGTTTTTCACGGATATCTGCGATAATACTTCATCACCACGAGAGGTACGACGGAAAGGGTTATCCGTTTGGTGCGAAGGGGACGGAGATACCTATTGGTGCAAGGATAATAGCCGTGTGCGATTCTGTTGACGCTATGGCGTCTACACGTTCGTACAGAAAGGCACTGCCGCTTGAAACGGTATATGCGGAGATAGAACGTAACATAGGTATAATGTACGATCCTGAAATAGCACGTATTATGCTGGAAAACTGGGAGGAAGCCACTGCTGTTTACAGAATGCTGTGATACATATTCATAGAAGATAAATCAGTTCCAAAAAAAACAGCGTTAAATTGTGCAAAAAGCAAAAAGTATTTTTATTTCTAAAAAAAGTAAGCTTTATACAATTATTGTCTTGATTTTTGTTTATCAATGTGATATAATAAAGTTGTCTACATATAGAGTTCTTCTTTTTTCGGTATCTTTGGTGGAAACGGGTCGAAAATCGGTACATTTCAGGCAGAGAGTATGTTTCTGTCTTTTTGGTTTGTTTTGGATATCGGAATAAAAATAATTCAGTGAGGTTTACAGAATGGACAATAGAAATATTAAGAGTGCTGCCCCAAAGGCGGGCCTTGGTGCAAAGAAAGTCCTTGTTATCGATGATAATGCCATTCTCCTTAGAACGGTAAGGGAGATGCTTGGCGAAAAATATCAGGTATCTATTGCCGCAACTGGTGCTCAGGCATTTAATTCTATTTCAAAATCTATTCCTGATATAATACTTCTTGACTATGAAATGCCCTATGAGAATGGCGAGGATATCCTCAGAAGGATACGCAATACATTAGATGTAATGAATGTTCCGGTTGTCTTTTTTACAGGCTCTGCCGACAGAGAGGTAGTTACAAAGCTTATAAGCCTCAATCCTGCGGGTTATCTGCTCAAACCCCCGAACAAGGCCAAGATGATCGAGAAGATAGAAAAAACGCTTAACCCCGTGGTTGAAGAAGATGAAGAAGAGGAGAAGAAACCTGCTAAGTCCTCTTCCAATAACGAAGCAAAGTAAATCTTTATAGGTAACCTGTCTGCAAAATGGCAGGTTACATTAGTTTTATGGGGCTGATTTTGTACCCTATACGGAGGTGTACTTTATGATACATATATTTATAATTAACCCGTTTGCCGGGCAAAAGACCTTTGCTGATGACCTTAGGACAAAGCTTGACAATATCAAGGGTCTTGACTATTTTGTGTTCAACACAAGGTGTGCGGGATACGAAACGGAGCTTGTCAGAAAGGTTCAGCATATCTTCGAGGGAGAAAAGCTGCGTTTTTACTGCTGCGGCGGTTCAGGGACTATGAGAAATATGCTCAACGGCTTTGAGGATATTTCCGAAGTGGAGATTGCATTCTATCCCTGCGGTCTTACAAATGACTTTCTGAAAATGTTCGGAAACGATATAGATCGCTTTCATAATATCGAGGAACTTATATATGGCGAGGTGCTTAAAGTCGATTATATCAAGACGAATTACGGCATTTCGCTCAACTCCCTGTCAACTGGTCTTGACAGTAACTGTCTTGACCATATGGACAACCTGCGTATACTCCGTCTTGTGAATGAGAGCCTTCCGTACTTTTTTGCAACACTGTATTCTATATTCGTTGCAGACAACAAGGAATACGAGGTAAGGCTTGACAGCGAGGTTTACAGGGGCAAATTTTCGGAGATCTTTATCGGAAACGGATGTGTATTTGGCGGTAATATGCACTTTGCCGACCATACTGTTATAAACGACGGAAAGGCATTGTATAATCTTACAAGCAATAAAAGAGCATTTCGAATGCTGAATGTACTTCTTGCACTTATAGGAAAGAAGTTCGATAAGCTTAAAAAGCTTACTTCATACGGAGAGTGCAGCAGGATACGTATATGCCGTACAGATGGAACTCCTTTTGAAATAAATCAGGACGGCGACCTTATCAGAGATGTTAGCGTTTGTGAGGCTCAGATAGTCCGCAGAGGTCTGAAACTTATCGTTCCCAGGGGGGTGAGAATATGACCGATCAAAATTTTAAGACGGGTTACAGAGTAAATTACCTGTTCTATATAATGGACTGTCTTATTGTTATCTTAATGCATCTGGCGTTCCACAGACTGAATGAGATAGTGTTCTATATCTTTTTGGCGTATACAGTAATTACTATGGCTATTTTGTTCAGAGAACATAAAAAACCTAGGATAAGCGAATATGTACATAAACGGTTGCAGGTCATATTCGTGGTAATTGTAAACGGCTGTCAGGCATTTGCGTTTGACTCAGCACAGGTGTTCATTTATGCGATGTGCTTTTCGGCTGTCGTGGTGTTTGTATTCCTTGACGAAAAGCTGTCACGTTTTTATACGATAATGTCTGTGCTTATCGTTATAACAACGATGAGGGGTATTGTTTATTTTATTCATTCGATAAATACCACCTATGCATTTTCCTTTGGTATCCTCGTTCTTGTTGTTATTAACTGGATAATAATCACTATGGTGAACAGGATAACCTTCCAGACAAGACAGAATATCGAGCAGGAGCGAAGCCTTGATGATATGCTGAAAGTAGTTGAGGCAAAATGTGACGAGGCACAGAATGCCACACGAAGCAAGACCCAGTTCCTTGCGAATATGTCCCACGAGATAAGAACGCCCATTAACTCTATTATGGGTATGAATGAGATGATACTGCGTGAAAGCACTGAGCCTGATATCCGTGACTATGCGGGAGAGGTAAAAACTGCGTCACAGTCGCTGCTTGGAATAATCAACGATATCCTTGATATCTCAAAGATCGAGGCAGGTAAATATTCCATAGTCCGTGTAAAGTTCAATCTTGCAACGCTTATTGGTGATGTCTACAATCTTGTCCGTTTCAGAGCGGAGGGTAAGAATCTCGAATTCAAGGTAATAGCAGACGAGGATCTCCCCAGCAGGATATACGCAGACGATATAAGATTAAAGCAGATACTGATGAATCTGCTCACGAATGCCGTAAAATATACTGATAAGGGAACTATAACTTTCAGGATCAGTCTTGCAGACGGCGGCGGTATCCGTTTCGCCGTAAAGGATACGGGTATAGGCATAAAGGAAAAGGATCTCGTTCATCTGCATATCGCATTCAACAGATTAGATGAAAAGAGAAACCGCAAGGTCGAGGGTACAGGACTTGGACTTGCTATTACAACGGGTCTGCTGGAACTTATGGGTAGTAAGCTTGAAGTAAGCAGTGTCTACGGCGAAGGCTCGGTATTCTCGTTTGTTATCAAGCCTAAGGTGATAGACGTTACACCCATTGGCTGGATAGATTTTACACAGAGAAACTATAAGGTCGAAACATACAACGAGGAGTTTGAAGCCCCCGATGCACACGTTCTTATCGTTGACGATAATGATGTAAACAGAAAGGTGTTTATCAAGCTGCTTAAAAAGACAAAGATAAAGATAAGCGAAGCGTCGAGTGGTGCAGAGTGTCTTGCAATGACCGCCGAAACCCGATATGATATGATCTTTATGGATCATATGATGCCCGAAATGGACGGTATACAGGCATTCAAGGCTATCCGCAGTCAGGAGATGAACCTGTGCCGTACTGTTCCTATTATCGCACTTACGGCAAACGCTGTCAGCGGTGCAAGAGAGTATTATCTTGATATAGGCTTTAACGGATTCCTTACAAAACCCGTAGAGCCTAAACAGTTGGAGGATGTTGTTCGTACACATCTTGACAGCAGGTATATCAAGCAGTGTACAGAACCCGAGCCTGAGCCTGAAATTCCTCCGTTGGAACTTCCTATTATCGAGGGCGTGGATTGGTCTGTTGCAAGACTTCACCTTAAAGATGATGATATCCTGCTTGAAACACTTACAATGTTCAGTGCAGCTCTCAGAAGGGACGCAGACGAGCTTGATTTCTATTACGAGGACATAAAGAACGAGGATTCACGTACAAGATACCGTGTAAAGGTACACAGTATGAAGAGCTCAGCGATGCTGGTAGGCTTTGTTCAACTTGCTGGTATGGCTATGGAGCTTGAAAAGGCTGCAAGAGCAGGCGAGGTCGATATCATCAAGGCGATGCATAAGATATTCATCGAAAGATGGATGAGTTACAGCGAACCTCTTGCTGAGATAGTGGAGTCAAGTACTCCGAAGATACCCGCTGCGGGTCATATGGCAGAGATAGAGGAGATATTCGCACAGATACGCACAGCAGCCGAAGAAATGGACGTTGATGTTCTTGATGATATGTCAAGCAGGCTTAACCAGTACAGCTTTGAGTCGCCTCAGGCAGAGCAGATAGAGAGCATACGGGCGAGCATTCTCAATTTCGAGGTGGAAAAGCTTACAGATGTTTATCTGCAATAATAATAATAATGCCGCACGGACGATCTGTGCGGCTTTTTACTTGAAATAATCTGCAAAATATGCTAAAATATTAGCATAAGTATCCTGTCGTGCGGAGGTGACGCTTATCAAGATATTGCTGTATATACTTTTAGGAATAGCTGTACTTATAGCGGCGGCTATTTTGTTCCTTGTGGTTTGTGCTCTTCTTGTATCTCCGAAAAAGGAATACAACAGGGAAAACAGGTTTTATCGTGCGGTGCTTAACGGTTCAACAGGAGTGATATTGTGGCTTCTGGGAGTGAGAGTAACGGTCGTCGGCAGGGAAAAACTCCCGACACAGGAGAATTTCCTGTTTATCAGCAATCACCGTTCGAATTACGACCCGATAGTACAGTGGTTCGTTTTGCGTCCTAAACGGCTGTCCTTTGTATCAAAGGGGCAGAATTTTAAGATACCTGTTTTCGGCAGATTGATACGCAGGTGCTGTTTTATGGAGATAGACCGAAAAAATCCACGCAGGGCTATGCAGACGGTACAGAGGGCGGCGGTTCTCCTGACTGAAACCGAAAACTGTGTAGGCGTCTATCCGGAGGGGACACGCAGTAAGAGCTGTGTACTTCTCCCGTTTCACAATGGTGTGTTGAAGATAGCACAGAAATCGGGAAAGCCGCTTGTTATAGCAGTGATCGAGGGCACAGAAAAAATTGCCCGTAACATAGCACACTTTCGCAGGTCAAAGGTCACATTGACTATCTTGGAAGTAATAGACGGAGAAACAGTCAAAAAGATCAAAACAGCAGAGCTTAGCGATCACGCAGCAGAGTTAATGCGTAAGTCACTTGGTGAATAAAACTGAAAAGGAGTATTATCGTGAGTACATATATACTATATAACCCCCTTGCAGGAAATAGTTCCTGTGAGGAACAGGCAAAAATGCTGGATAAGCTTATGGAGGGTAAGGATCTTATCTACCGCAGTGTTTCCGAGATAGAAAGCTACGCTGAGTTTTTCGGCTCTCTTTCGGAAGAGGATGAGGTGGTCATCTGCGGCGGTGACGGCACACTTAATCGCTTTGTAAACGACATCGAGGGTATAGAGATACGAAATGATATCCTGTATTATGCGGCAGGCAGCGGCAATGATTTTCTTCACGATGTCGGTGGGGAAAAGGGCAAACCTCCGTTTAAGATCAATGATTATATAAAGGGACTTCCTGAGGTCACAGTAAACGGAAAACGTTCGCTGTTTATAAATGCGATCGGTTTTGGAATTGACGGATACTGCTGTGAGGTCGGTGACGAGCAGCGTAAAAAGTCAAACGGAAAGCCTGTAAATTATACAGGAATAGCGATAAAGGGTCTGCTGTATGGATTCAAGCCCTGTGGGGCGACAGTTACAGTGGACGGTAAGGAGTACCACTACAAAAAGGTGTGGATAGCTCCTACTATGCACGGCAGATACTACGGCGGCGGAATGATAGCTGCTCCCTCACAGGACAGAAACAACAAAGAGGGCAAAGTATCACTGGTGGTATGGCATAGCTCAGCAAAGCTGAAAACACTTATGGTTTTCCCCTCAATATTCAAGGGTGAGCATATAAAACATAGTGAATGTATAGATATCCACACGGGACATAACATCACCGTAAAATTTGATAAGCCCTGTGCATTGCAGATAGACGGCGAAACAGTGCTTGGTGTTACAGAGTACTCTGTAAAGACATCTGTTTCTGTAAGGGAAGAGGCTAAGCAGACAGCGACGGTATAAAACAAGGCGGCATCTCCGTTTCGGAGAGCCGCCTTTCTTATATTAGAAGATATTATTTTCCGTAGGGACTGTCAAATTCGTTTTCTGCTTTCTTTACAGCGTCTTCAAGTGTCATTCCTGTAAAGAATGGTGCGTTGAGATATCTTCCCGACTTTTTGTCATCGACAAATGCTCCGACAACTATTCCTGGGATAGCGCTTTCGGGAGCATTAGGAGCGTGAGGACCGCCGAGGTCTGTCCTGCACCAGCCCGGGTCGGTGAGATTTATCATAACATCTGTACCCTCAACGGTAGAGCCGAGATCAATAGTTATCTTGTCGAGTGCCGCCTTACTTGCGGAGTATCCTGCTTGCTGCGGCTCTAATCTTATTCCGCTTGTTGTGTTGAGTATGCGGCCGAAACCACGCTCTATCATCTTTGGCATAAAGTGATAGCATATCATTGCGGGGGCAATGGTATTTATTTTGAAGCTTTCTGTGTAATCAGATACGGGAGTATTGAAATACTCTGTTCTGTATGCGATTTGAAGTCCCGCATTATTAAGCACAATGTCAACAACAGTACCCTTATCGTCTATCTCTTTGAGCATTGCCGCAACAGCGTCGAGGTCGGAAAGCTCTGCCGCTACGGAATAAGCCTCAACACCGAGAGCCTTTACCTCGCTGAGTACCTTTTCTGTGTTTTCTTTCTTTCTGCTGTGAAGTATCAGATTACAGCCCTGTTCAGCCATAAATTTTGCAGTGAGATAGCCAATACCTCTACTTGCACCTGTGATAAATGCCCATTTGCCCTTAACGTTTACCATTTTGTTTCTCCTTTTATCCGATAATAGTTTTCTTTGCGTTTTCCAGTGTGTCTATTACCTTGTCGCACCAGTCGTCAAACTCTTTATCTTCGCATTGAAGCTCCTTGTGAGCCAGTACGTTTTCTATCGTTTTGCGAACTCCCTGATCAAAGCGTACTGTCGCTATAAAGGACGGAACAGCTCTTTTAAGCTTGGTATTGTCAAATACTACGGAGTTAGCCTTATCTCCTATAAGCGAGCCTTCAAAATCGTAGTCGCTTACATCGTGCAGATAATCAGAGGGGACATAGTACGGTTTTAACTCCACACCAAGAGCGTCTGCGATGCATTTATAAATCTGATTCCAGCTGAGGGTTTCGTCAGAGGTTATCTGAAAGCTTTCGCCTATGGCGTGGACATTTCCCATAAGACCTATAAAGCCCTTTGCAAAGTCGCTGTTATGCGTCATAGTCCACAGTGAAGTTCCGTCGCCGTGAATAATGACAGGCTTACCTTCAAGCATACGCTTTACTACCTGCCAGCTGCCGTTTGTCCCGTGTACTCCAAGGGGAACAGAGCGGTCGTCGTATGTGTGGCTTGGACGTATGATAGTTACAGGAAAACCGTTTTCACGGTACATCTTCATAAGATAGTCTTCACAGGCTATCTTGTTGCGGGAGTACTCCCAGTATGGATTTGCGAGAGGTGTAGCCTCGCTCACCCTGTAATCTGAAAGAGGCTTCTGATAAGCAGAGGCAGAACTTATATACATAAACTGTTTTGTCTTGCCGCTGAAAAGCCGATAGTCACGTTCAAGCTGGGAGGGTACAAAGCCGATAAAATCGCATACGGTATCAAAGTACATATCTTTCAGCTTGGCCGTAGCTTCCGCTTCATTGTTGATGTCACAGTTTATTACAGTAACGTTTTCGGGCAGCTCATCAGTTCTGCTGCCACGGTTTACAAGGTACAGCTCCCAGTTAGGGTCATTTGCCAGTTGACGTGTTATCGCCATACTGATAGTTCCTGTACCGCCGATAAACAAAGCTTTCACGTTTTCCCCCTGTTCCGAATAATTACAGATGTGCCTCTACCGCAAGTCTGTATATATTCTCTACGTCGTTTTTGTTAAGATCCTTAAAGCCATAGCGGATACCGTCACCTATTCCAAGTTTTTCAATGAGTACGCGAATGTCTTCTGCCTTTGCTCCAAGTTCCTCAAAGTTTATCGGCATTCCGATATCGTGCAGAAAGCTTCTGAAAGCACGGATACCCTTTAATGCAGTGCTGCGTGGGTCGGCGAAATCCATTTGAACGCCCCATATTCTTGTTGCCATCTGAGCAAATCGCATAACGTCCGTATCTACAACATACTCCATCCAGGCAGGCATTATAACCGCAAGTCCTGCACCGTGGGCACAATCGTAAAGTCCGGACAGCTCGTGTTCAAGGCCGTGGCTGTTCCAGTCCTGAGATCTTCCTACGCCGCAGATGTTGTTGTGTGCAACCATTCCCGCCCACATAATGTTTGCACGAGCGTCGTAGTTTTCTGGGTCAGCGATAACACGGGGGGTTTCCTTTATCATAGTAAGAAGTACAGCCTCGCAAAGGCGGTCGGTTATCTCGACTTCCTTTGTTCTTGTGAAATAACGCTCAAAAACGTGAGCCATTATATCTGTTGCACCGCAGCCTGTCTGATATTTAGGAAGTGTAAAGGTAAGCTCAGGATCAAGTATGGAGAACTTCGGCCTTAAAAGGTCAGAGCCTGCACCACGTTTTTCCATTCCCTGTTCCCTAGTGATAACACTGTTAGGTGAGCCTTCGCTGCCAGCAGCGGCAATAGTCAGAACAGTGCCGACAGGAAGAGCCTTTTCGATAGCTGCCTTTCCGCAGTAAAAATCCCAGAAATCGCCCTCGTAACAAGCACCGGCAGCGATAGCCTTGCTGCTGTCGATACAAGAGCCTCCGCCAACAGACAGTATAAAGTCTATTTTCTCCTTGCGGCAAAGCTCTATGCCCTCATACACCTTTGTGTCACGGGGATTGGGGACTACTCCGCCAAGCTCAAAGTAAGAAATCCCCTCTGCCTTTAACGAGTCTGTTACCCTTGTGAGAAGTCCGCTTTTCACAACAGAACCTGAACCGTAATGCACAAGCACCCTTGTACCGCCGTGCTTTTTCACAAGAGCACCGCAGTTATCCTCTGTGCCTTTTCCGAAAACGAACTCTGTCGGGCTGTAAAAATTAAAATTATCCATAATAAATTACCTTTCTGAAAATATTTAAATATATTATAGCTTTTTTCCGAAAATAATGATATAATAATAACACAAAAAAATTGTAAAAATCTATTTTCGGAGTGATAAATGTGAACTATCCTTTTGAAGCGGCAGATATGCTAAACACCCCTATCGAATGCTTTTATTATGACCCTGAAAATCAGCCCTTTCCCGTAACACCGCATTGGCATTATTTTATGGAGATAATCTACATACAGGAGGGAGCGGCGGATATTCGCTCAGCGGATAAAAGTTACCTTCTTTGCGGGGGTGATATGATACTTTTTCACCCACGCTCTGTACACGGTATATACAAGGCTGATGACAAGCCTCTTCGCTATGCGGTTATGAAGTTCGATATAAACTGCCTTAGTGTTACTTCGTATTACATTCCTAAGCTGCGGAGTATTTTCCGCAGTGCCGAACGACGTGGAATGGACGTGGTGTTTACTGCGGAATTCACGGAAAGCGAGAACATCGGTCTGCTTTTCACTGATTGCATAAATGAATACCGACAGTGCGGATACGGCAGTGATATCATTATCCGCACACATATTTATGAGCTGCTTATCAAGATGATAAGACATTGGCAGTCAATGGGCTTTTCGGTAGACAGTGAGGTGTTTGCGGAGGACGAGCAATGCGATATACTGAATATTACCGAGCTTATCGACAGTGGACTCAGCGACAGGATAACGGTGAATGAGATAGCAAAACGCTGTAAAATGAGCTATTCCTATTTTGCCAAGAGATTTATTGAGATATACGGTTGCAGCTGCAAGGAATATATAGAGCAGCAGCGACTTCACAGAGTTGAGGAACTTCTTCTCTACACGGATTTTGACCTCAACTATATTGCACAGGAAACAGGTTATTCCGATTGCAGCCATATGATAAAGAGTTTCAGAAAAAGCAAGGGAACAACTCCCAAGCAATTCCGCATACAAAATACAGACAGGCAGTAAAACGGAAAATAGTATAATTTTTTTGGTGTTCTTGTAAGTATCAGAGATTTTTACTATTTTTATACAGGGTTATACTATGATTTAAGCGGCATTTGTGATAAAATGTAAAAAGTATTTTATTATGAAAGGTATTCCTTTGATGAGCTACATACAAAGTTTCAAGCGATATGAAACAAAATATATGCTTACAGCCGTTCAGAAAGAGCAGCTCATTGAGGCTGTCGGCGATATGCTGGTGCGTGACAGGTACGGAATGTATTCTATATGCAATATCTACTTTGATACGGACGACTTTTATCTTATTGAGCATTCTCTTGATAAACCTGTTTACAAGGAAAAGCTTCGTATCAGAAGCTATGGAAATGCCTCCAAAAACGATAATGTTTTCTTTGAGATAAAAAAGAAATACCGTGGCGTTGTGTATAAACGCAGGATAACCATAACACAAAGCGAAGCAGAGGATTACATACAGCGGCAGATAGTTCCGCAGACGCTTAGCGGATATCACGCAAAGCAGATATTCAGTGAGATAGATTTTCTTATGCAGAAGTATAAACCCTCTCCTAAGCTTTATCTTGCTTATGACCGTGAGGCGTATTACTCTGAGCGTTATCCGGAATTACGTGTGACTTTTGACAGTGGAATAAGGAGCAGGTGGGATACACTGACGCTCGAAAGTGATGAAAAGACGATTTTTCTTGATACAGGCATAGAGGATTACCGCCTTATGGAGATAAAATCCGCAGGAGCGATACCTCTTGAATTGTGTCATATACTTGCAGAGCTTAATATTTATCCAGTGTCCTTTTCAAAATACGGAAATATATACAAGCAAAGGAAAAATAGCATTATGGAGGTTCAGAATGTGTAATAAAAAAAGATTTGCCGTAGTCTTGGCGATACTTACGGCGGTATCGCTGACAGGCTGTAACGACATATTTGTTGAGGATAGCAGACCCGATAAGACAAGTACGTCAGTCAATAGCGAGATACCTCAGGAAAGCAGCTCAGTTGGGGATACTTCGATATCTTCAACGGAAAGTACCGTAACTCAGCCTATCCCCGAGCAGCCCGAGGAGGACATTACACCTGTCGAGCCGTCGGTGGAACTTTCACACACAGGCGGAGTATATGCGGAGAAATTCAGTCTTGTGCTTAACGCACTTGAAGATGGCGAGATATATTATACCCTTGATGGAAGTGACCCCGCAGTCAGCAAGACCGCACTTCTGTACAGCACGGCAGTTGAAATAACTGACAGGAGCGGCGAGGAAAATGTAGTATCTGCGGTAGACCCTCTGCTTTTTGCGGGCAGCTTTAATGCCCCAAATAAGGAAAGGGACGGCTTTGTCTGCGAGATATCTGCACCGAAAGATCCTGTGGATAAATGCACAGTCATTCGTGCGGCAGTGAAGAGAGCGGACGGAAGCTTTGCAGGAGAGAACTCTGCGGCATATTTTATCGGTGAGGCAGACGAGCATATACAGGGTCTTGCGGAATACTGCGAAGCCACGGGTGATACCCTTGCGGTTATGAGCATTTCTATGAACTTTGACGACCTTTTCGACAGCAAGACAGGTATCTATGTAAAGGGAGATATCTTTGATAAGGCACTTGCAGATTTCCTTGCGGAGAACAAAAGAGTACGTGACGGAGAAACCGCACGTTCTCTTGACGCAAACTACAAGCAGAGGGGCAGAGCCTGGGAACGTGAGGCGGCTGTTACAATGTTCGAGTTCGGTAATGGCAGTGTTACGGAGGCGTTTACCCAGAACTGCGGAATAAGGATACAGGGAAACTATTCCCGCTCGGACGTGCAGAAGGGTCTGCGTCTTTACGCACGAAAGGATTACGGCGAGAACAACTTTGATCATACGGTATTCGGAGAGGATTATCTCAATGTGAACGGCGAGGTTATGGACAAGTTTGATACGCTTGTCCTTAGAAACGGTGGAAACTGTGCGTTTACCTCCAAATTTAACGATACCTACTGGCAGTCGCTTGTGCAGGAGCTTGATTGCGGCACACAGAGGTCACGTCCCTGTGTTGTTTATCTCAACGGCGAATACTGGGGGCTGTACATTCTTCAAGAGGACTATACAAACGATCATATGGAGGATCGCTACGGTGTAAACAAGGACGACGTTGTGATATATAAGGGAGATGCAGAGTCACTGGCTCTTGGCTATAAGCTTGACGAGGGCGATCTGCCCGAGGGAGTATCGGACGAAAGCTATTATTTCCGTGAGCTGTTCGACTTCTTTGACAGTCATACGAGCCTTGAATCACAGGCAGATTACGATGAATTTATAAAGCTTGTTGATCCACAGTCGGTAATGGATTATTTTGCTGTACAGTGCTGGATAGACAATAAGTGGGATTGGCCGGGAAAGAACTGGTCTATGTGGAAAACAACTACTTCCGATCCCTCAAACGAATATGGCGACGGCAGATGGCGTTTCCTGTTTTATGATATAGAGTTCGGTGGAGTAGGCGGCGAGGGCGACGTGCGAAACAATACGATAAAAAATGCGAATTACAGGGACAAAGGTCTGCTTGATATGGATACAGGCAATCCCGCAGTGCTTTGCTTTGCATATCTTATGACGAATGAGGGCTTCCGCACGGAATTCTGCAATAAGCTTAACGGACTTGCTGACGGTTGCTTTGAAAAGAATGCGGCACTTAAACGGCTTGACAGCTTTGTTGAGGAATATTCACCGCTGTTCCCGCAGTTCTTTGAACGCTATGAGGGAACAGGCGACGCTGATGAGGCAATAAACGGTGGGTATGGTACAGCAACATCTATCCGTGTGTTTATTGAACAGCGTGCAGAGCATATAAATAAGCAGATCAAATTTATAGAAAGAACTCTTGGCTGACAGGGAAGGGTATAACGATGACAGAAATTCTTTTTAAGCAGGTCAATATGACAACGGCAGAGGGCTGTGCCTTTGCTATGGGTGCGGCACTTATCTGCGGACTAATCATTGCGGTGGTCTATCGTCTTGGTACAGACCGCCCCTCGAAATATATGATGATAACAACGCTTATAATGCCTGCGGTGGTGCAGGCGGTGATTATGCTTGTAAACGGCAATATCGGTACTGGTGTAGCGGTTGCAGGTGCGTTCAGTCTTGTGAGATTCAGGTCTGTTCCGGGTACTTCCCGTGATATCTGTATCTTGTTTCTTGCTATGGCATCGGGAATTGCTTCGGGTATAGGCTATGTGGGATACGGGGCGATGTTCACACTTGTGATAGGTCTTGTTATACTTGTAGCTGAAAAGCTGATACCGAGTGAAAACAGCCGAAAGACCCGCCTTCTGCGTATTATGGTGCCTGAGGACACCGATTACAGTGGATTGTTCGACGATATTTTTGAGCAGTATACTTCACGCTTTGCACTGAATACAGTCAAGACAGTGCGAATGGGTACGATGTTCGATCTGCAATATACGATTACAATTAAAGACCCCAAAAAGGAAAAGGAGATGCTTGACAAGATACGCACCCGTAACGGAAATCTCACCGTAAGCTGTGGTATCGTGCCTGTTTCCCACGATGAGCTTTGAGTTGTACATATAAATGAAAGACCTCGCTGAGCCTTTTTTCAAAGGTTTAAGCGAGGTCTTCTCAAATTACAGCAAAAAATTTTCTTATAAAAGTATAAAGTATGATAAAAAAATGACATTTTATTATTGATAATAATTACAATATATGTTATAATATAAACATATAATTTTGGTATTATTACCACTTTGGCTGTCGGTAAGCTTCAAATTACGGAAGTTTTTGGAATTGACAGGTGGTAATACCGTCATTGTGGGAGGAAACGATTATGAAACGTATGGCACAGTCCACTAAGGGCAGATTATTACTTATCACTGCAATGGTGATGCTTGTTATTGTTGCGGCGTGTTCTTTGGTCGTTAGTAACGTTAGCAGCAGCCTCGAAGATGCTCTTAATGATAAGCACGATCTTTATATCGGTGCTGTCAACTATAAGACCGCATCAGAGTTTCTGACAAGACAGGCAAGAATGTATGCCACAACAGGCGACACTATATATTATGATGAATATAAGAAAGAGGTTGAAGTCACAAAATCCCGTGAAACTAATCTCGAAGCTATGAAAACTATCGGACTGGAAGCTGATGAGCTAGAATATATGGAAAAAGTAGCTGCAAGCTCTGCGGAAATGTGCCTTTACGAGGACAGAAGCTTTGCTTTTGTGCAGGCAGGGGATATGACCGCTGCTTCAAATGAGGTATATTGTGATGAGTATAACGCATTAGCTGCTCAGGTATCCGAGTATACTGATACATTCAATCAGCTTATTCAGGATAGAATGCAGAACAAAGTTTCCAATTATGCGAAAGCAATGACGATCTGCGATATCGCTCAGTACATAGCAATTTTTGTAACGATAGTTATTCAGGTGATAGTAGTTCTGTTTGTATTCAGAGAACTTATTAAGCCTATTGTTGCTACCGAAAAGAAAATGCTTGATTTCGTGCGTGGCGATATCCACTCCGAGTTTAATATCAGGATCGACAATACAGAGGTTGGTCAGACTGCCAAGGCTATCTCGGATTTCCAGACATACCAGCAGGATATCATTTCCGATATCAACTACCTGCTTGGTGAAATGGCAAACGGCAATTTCGTTATTGAATCCCGTTGCCCCGATAATTACAGAGGCGATTACGGGGATATCCTTGTTTCTATCAGAAATATCATATCTCATCTCAGTGCAACACTGTCCGATATTTATGAAACTGCTAATCAGGTAGACAGTGGTGCATCTCAGGTGGCTTCCGCTTCCATTGACCTTTCTCAGGGTGCGACAGAGCAGGCTGCCTCCATTGAGGAACTTTCCGCAACGGTTACCGTTATTGCTGACAAGGTCAAAGCAAATGCTATGGACGCTGTTACAGCAAATGCCAAGACAAATGAAGCAGGTGAAGAACTTGCACAGGTCAACGGTAAGATGGGTGAGCTTGTAAAGGCTATGAACGATATCGGTACTGCTTCCAACCAGACAAAGGATATCGTAAAGATCATCGACGATATTGCGTTCCAGACAAATATCCTGGCACTTAATGCCGCTGTTGAAGCTGCAAGAGCAGGTGAGGCAGGCAAGGGCTTTGCAGTCGTTGCAGACGAGGTAAGAAACCTTGCAAGCAAGTCGGCTGAGGCTGTACAGAATACCACCGTGCTTATCGAGAGCATCGTGCAGCGTGTAGGACTTGGCACAGGTCTTGTTGACGAGGTCGCCGAGAAGATGGGGATCGTTGCGAATGCCGCAGAAGAGGCTGCTGATCTTAATATGCGTATGGCGGAAGCATCTCAGGAGGCGTCTGATTCTATTGCACAGCTGACCATAGGTGTTGAGCAGATCTCTGCCGTTGTTCAGACTAACAGTGCAACCTCTGAGGAAACAGCATCAGCCAGTGAACAGCTTTCTGCACAGGCAGATACCTGCAAGGATATGATAGCAAAATTCAATCTAAGATGACAATAAGAATAGTACCGATACGATTTTCGTAGCGGTGCTTTTTCTGACATCTGTATAGACATAACAGCTCTGTTGCGGTGGAAAACCGCATAACAGATCCGTTTTTGTTTATTATATAAAACATTATCAGGAAACCTCATCGTGCCAAATGAGTGGCAATTCTATTATGTTTGTGAGATTATAAGATTTAAGGATTATTTAATAATTTCTATGCTATAATGAGGTCACAACAACGAAAGGAGAACTGAAATGTATCTCAATATACTGAAAAAAGACCTTAAACGGAAAAAGGCAATGAACATAATAGTGCTTGTGTTCATCATACTTGCGACAATGTTTGTATCATCAAGTGTGAATAATATTATGAATGTAACTACTGCACTTGATGATTATTTCGATATGGCAGACGCCCCTGATTATCTCGTAATTACTATGAATAAAAACCTTACCGTTGATATTGAAGAAACGGTAAAAAAAGCGGACGCAGTAGAACGCTACGCCATTGAAAAGCAGATATTTTTGACCCCCGATAATTTCATTTTCGAAAAAGAAGATGTGGAGGGCCCCGGCGGCACAAACATAGTTCACAGCGATATCCCTATGAACTATTTTCTTTCCGACGGCAGTATCCTTGAAAAAGTAAAACCTGGTGAGCTATATATGACGCAATGCACTGCTGATGCACTCGGCATTAAGGAGGGCGATAGGCTCACCATTAAATTGAACGGTGCAAGTTGTGAGGTAGTTTTCAAGGACAAGATAAAGGACGCACTTTTTGGCTCAAATCAGCTGAATTTTACACGTTATCTGATAAGCGAGGAGGACTACAACAGTCTTATCGCTCCCGAGGGTACAGAAACGCTTTACGGCGGAAATATCGTATATATGTACTCCTCTGATGTCAACGCAGTTATTCCGCAGATAAAGCCGCTTCTTGATAACGGTATCCTCACAATGGACAGAGCCTATATGAAGTTCACTTATATATTCGATATGATAGTTGTGGGTCTGCTTCTTGTAGTGAGTCTTATCCTTATTGCAATTGCTTTTGTAGTACTTCATTTTACCATTACCTTTACTCTTTCAGAGGAATTCCGTGAGATAGGCGTTATGAAGGCTATCGGTATCAGCAATTTCAAGATACGTGGACTTTATCTGGTGAAATATGCTGCACTTTCCGTGGTGGGTGCGATCATCGGCCTTATTTTCAGCTTCCCGTTTGGTAAACTGCTTATGAGCGTTTCCTCGCAGACCATTATTATGGGAAATCAGAACTCTGTTTTAATGAACTTCCTCTGTGCAGTATTCGTAATAGCAGTGATACTGCTGTTCTGCTATGGTTGTACAGGTAAAGTAAAGAAGCTCACACCTATTGATGCGATCCGTAACGGTCAGACAGGTGAGCGTTTCCGCAAAAAGAGTCTTATGAGCCTCGGTAAATCAAAACTCGGTGCAACACCTTTCCTTGCACTAAATGATATCGTAAGTTCTCCAAGAAGATACAGCATAATAACCCTTACCTTTGTGCTGTGCCTGTCGCTTATGCTTATTCTTTCGAATACTGTTTACACGATGAACAGCGGCAGTCTTTCAACCGCATTTGGCTGGGCAGACTGCGACATTTATCTGGACAGTAAAACTGCTATATACTCTATGACAGAAGACGGCCACGATTATCTCGAAAAGCATTTTGATGAAATGGAAAAAACTCTTGCGGAAAACGACTTGCCGGCAAAATGCTATTCTGAAACAGTGTTCTCTCTGCCCGTTGTTTACGGCGAAAACGAAAACAATGTCTGCATATATCACGGTACAGGAACCACAATGGATATGTACGAGTATACAGAGGGAACAGCACCGCAGAATACCAATGAAATTGCTATCACAAGAATTACAGCGAATAAATTCAAGGTGAATATCGGAGATACCGTTACAATAAAGACCGTTGATGGAGATAAGGAGTATCTCATCACAGCATTCTTCCAGGGAATGAATCAGGCAGGTGATGGTATAAGGCTCCATTCTGATGAGGAGATAAACTACATTCAGGCACAGGGTAGTATCGCCACACAGATTATGTTTACCGATGATCCCGATAACCGAGAGCTTGAACGCAGAATTGAGGAAATACAGAAGATATTCCCTGATTACGATAATGTAAAGACCTGTGCCGAAGAAACATCAGAAATGCTTGGCGTGGCTGATACTCTTTCCGCAGTCAAGACCCTTGTAGTTGTGCTGACGATAGTCTTAGCCGCACTGATAACTGTACTTATGGAGCGTTCCTTTATCGCTAAGGAAACAGGTGAGATAGCTCTTATGAAGGCGATAGGCACACGAAACGGAAAGATATACGCATATCACGCACTGCGTTTTGCATTTGTGGGTGTCATAACGGTAATAGTTGCAGAGATATTTGCAATGCCGCTGACACACCTTTGCATCGACCCTATTTTTAAGATGATGGGAATGGAACTTTCTCCAAACTTTGATATAGACCCGCTTGAACTCTTCTTTGTATTCCCGCTGATAATTCTTGCTACAACAACAGTAAGTGCATTCCTGACTTCACTCTACACAAGAAAGATCAAGTCCTCTGACACTGCTAATATCGAATAAGAAAGGAAAACTATTATGAATATTCTCGAAGTTAAAGATCTCTGTAAAACATACATCGTAAATAAGCGTCAGAACAACGTTCTGAAAAACGTGAACTTCACCGTATCCGAGGGCGAGATGGTAGCAATTATGGGTCCCTCAGGCTCAGGAAAATCCACTCTGCTGTATGCTGTTTCGGGTATGGACAGCATTACCGCAGGGGAGGTATCATTCTGCGGCAAGAACATAGCAAAAATGGGTGAAAAGGAACTTGCTGACCTCCGTCTTGATGAAATGGGCTTTATTTTTCAGCAGATGTATATGCTGAAAAATCTGACGGTACTGGATAATATTATTCTTCCTGCGGCACAATCAGGCAAGAATACCGAAACTCGTAAGGAGACCGTACAGCGAGGTCAGGAACTTATGCGAAAGCTTGGCATCATTGATATCGCCGACAACGACATCAACGAGGTATCAGGCGGTCAGTTACAGAGAGCCTGTATCTGCCGCAGTATGATAAACGACCCGAAGATGATCTTTGCAGACGAGCCGACAGGTGCACTCAACCGCACCTCCTCTGATGAAGTAATGGAGGAACTTGCAAAGCTCAATAACGACGGCACGACCATTATGCTGGTAACTCACGATGTAAAGGTAGCGGCAAAATGCACGAGAGTTCTGTACATAGTTGACGGAAACATAAAAGGCGAGTATAATTTAGATAGATACGAAAAAGCTTCTCAGATGAGAGAGCGTGAACGTGCATTAAATAACTGGCTTATGGAAATGGGCTGGTAACTGATACGGGCGGCAAAAGGTCGCCCTTATTTCCGTTTGAAAGGAATTGCTATGACCGACATTCTTATAGTTGAAGATAATAAAGAAATAGCCGACCTGCTGTGTGATTTTCTGCGTGCGGAAAATTACACGGTATCAGTCGCTGAAACAGGAGAAAAAGCCTTGTCGCTGTACGAAAAGTACGGGGCAAGGCTTCTCGTGCTTGATATAATGCTTCCCGGGATAGACGGCTTTGCTGTCTGCAAGAAGATTCGTGAGGAGAGCAATACGCCTATCCTTATCGTCAGTGCAAAGACTGATAAGGAGGACAAGCTGAATGGTCTTGTTCTTGGTGCTGATGACTACATAGAAAAACCATACGATATCGATATTATGCTTGCAAAGATAAGCGGAATATTCAAGCGAAGATACGCAGTTGACGAGCTTATTGACGGAGATATTCGCATCAATAAGGTCAGCCGCACAGTATTCAAAAAAGATGTGCAACTTGACCTTACTGCAAAGGAATTTGATCTGCTGTTGCTTCTCATTGAAAATAAAGGTCAGGCATTGAGCAAGGAGTTTCTGTTCAAGCAGATATGGGGAAGTGACAGTTTTTCCGAACAGCAGACGCTGACGGTACATATCAAATGGCTTCGTCAGAAGATAGAGGACGACCCAAAATCGCCAAAAAGGATACTGACAGTGTGGGGAGTAGGCTACAAGTATGAAAGCATTTAACAGAATTTTTGCAGTTGTGACAGTTGTGATAATAGTTGTTTTCGCCGCCGCAAATTTTATAATGCTGACTGAAAGCACAGACAATGGCAGACCCTACCGTGTGGAGGTAAGCCGCCTTGCCCGTGAAATAGAAAGCGGTTTGACGACTGATGTTTCAGAGTGTGAATATGTTACGGCGATCACAGAGTATGGCGAGGATTTTTACAACTCTGACAGCGATCATATTATAAGAGAGATCAACGGTAAGCTATACCGTTTCGATTATAAATCGGACTATAATACTGACAGAACAGAGCTTGTTATTACAGTTAACATTATTCTTGGAGTAATGGCGTTGATTATTGTTGTCGTTATGCTGTATATAAGGGGAAAGATACTGAAACCGTTTGAACAGCTTTCAGATGTTCCTTATGAGCTTTCAAAGGGTAATCTCACTACACCGGTCAAGGAGAGCAGAAACCGCTTTTTCGGACGTTTTATCTGGGGAGTTGATATGCTGCGTGAGAATATGGAACAACAAAAAGAGCGTGAACTTGATCTCCAAAGGGATAAGAAGATGCTTATGCTGTCGCTCTCGCACGATATAAAAACTCCGCTGTCAGCGATAAAGCTGTACTCAAAGGCACTATCAAAGGGACTGTATACAAGTGCAGAAAAGCAGCTTGAAATTGCAGAGAACATCAATTCAAAGGCAGACGAGATAGAAAGCTATGTATCGCAGATAATCACAGCGTCGAGGGAGGATTTCCTCAGCCTTGATGTGGATATAGGCGAGTTCTATATGTCTGAACTTGTGACTAAGATAAAGCGATACTATATAGAAAAGTTATCGCTGATAAAGACAGATTTTTCTGTTGAAAGCTATACGGATTGTCTGCTCAGTGGTGACCCTGATCGCAGTGTTGAGGTTATCCAGAATATCATAGAGAATGCGATAAAATACGGTGACGGAAAGAGCATTGATATAAGCTTTTCCGAGGAGGACGGTTGTGTTTTAATTACCGTTAGAAACAGCGGTTGTTCTCTCGCTGATACTGAATTGCCGCATATCTTTGACAGCTTTTGGCGAGGCTCAAATGCCGAAAACGAAAAGGGTAGCGGTCTTGGACTTTATATCTGCCGTCAGCTTATGCACAAGATGAACGGTGATGTCTTTGCTGTGATAGATGACGGATATATGTATGTTACTGCGGTGTTTGGGAAAGTATGAGACCACCTAAGTCATTCCACCGATTAACATATACTGCTTAAAACAGTTCATAACTTTGCGGTGTAGAGTTGCTCCATAGGACGCCTTTTCTCAAAGCGACCCATAGGGTACATATTTGGAGCTGGTCGTATTTTTTGTTTCATTTTATATCCACCTGCACCAAAACAAGATTATTACAAGAGAGATAGAGAGGAAATATCATAAAAACACTTAAAATCAATCAAAGTCGAAGTTGTCGTAAGCAATATAAATGCGGCAGATTTTCAGATAAACTCTTGTAATTGTATGAAATATATGGTATAATATAATGCTGCAAATTGATAATTTTCTTTGGCTAAGTATACGTTGGTATAGCTGAAATAATTGTGTCGCATCAATGGAGTTATACATTTTTCGGTGCGTAGCTTCGGCTGTGCTTTTTTATTATATAATAAAAGGAGTTAATGAGAATGAAGAAGAGAGTTTTAAGTGTACTGCTTCTGTCAGCAATACTTGTTATAACAGGCTGTAACGTTGCTGAAAACAAACCTGTGGCAACTGCCGCAGCGACAACGCCCGTTGTTACAACTACTGTTGCTACAACTACTGCTGCTACTACAACGACCAGCGGAAGGGATTATGGTGCTGAATATCGTGAACAGCTCAAAAAAGAAAATGAAGAATCAGATAAATTTTTAGAAGAACTTTTCGCAATATCTGGCTTCGGCACTTCGACTGCCACGTCTGCAACAACCAAGCCTTCAACTACTACAACTGCAAAGCCTGTTGAACCCGCAAAGCCTGATGATACAGATAACACAAAAAGCGGGCTCGGAAGCTTTACCGGTGAGCCTGAGATAGATTGGGGAGGTAAACAACTTTCTCTTGAAATTGAGAGGGTTTCCGGTGCAACAGAATATCATCTCAGTATAGACAGCAAGGGATTTACCGATAACGGTGATCTGTACAGCAAAACACGATCGTTGCCCACGAAAGAAAAATCTACTATAGATCTGGATACTAGTTACGATTTTGCTCTTCCGAGATATGTTTATATAAGGATCACTGCGACAAACAGTAAGGAAAGCACCGTAAAGGAGATCAAATATGATACATATAGAGGTTCAGCCTACGGTGACGCAGGTCACATTGACGGCAGAACTGTGATCGTAAGCATTTTTGCAGACGACCCCACAACAAAATGGACAAACTCCTCTGCCGACAAGCAGATGATGGAGGAGACCTGGGAGAGTTTGCGATGTGCAACTGAGTGGCTCACCAAATCGGCGGCAAAATACGGTGCAAATGCTGAATTTATCTGGGACTGGAAAAAAGACAGCGAGCTTAAATATATGTCGTCATTTGATACGGAGCTTGACATTGATATGCTCGACAGAAGCTATGAATTTACTGACGGCGATGAATCGCAACGCTCAGCTGCATATATGGCATTGGATTCACTGTTGAGGGAGAATATCAATGATATCGAAAATGAACGATATATGGAGTATATTCTTGACACCAAAAACGCTACTTTGACTAGCAAATACGACGCCGATAACATTATTTATCTATACATAGTTAATACCACTTCTGAAAACGGAACAAACTCTTTTGCAGTAGATGAAAAGAATAACAATCAGACAGAATACATAGTCGTTTATGTTAGGGAACATAAGAATATTTCGAGAGCAAACACCTATGCACACGAGATACTGCATCTGTTCGGAACCCCCGACCTTTATTGTGAAAATGATACTATTACTCAGGCGTATGCGGATCATCTCGCTGCGAACGGTTGCAACAGCATTATGTATTACAGTCAATCCAAAGATAAAATCACAAGAGAATTCACTGATCTTGAAGCGTATTATACAGGTCTTATCGACTATCACGAGGATGTGAAGAAGTGGGGACTTGGTGAAAGTAAATTTTTCAAAGGTCAGTAACATCGGTTTAGAGAAAAAATATACGTGACCGCATCGTGCGTCAAGCGTAGTTTTGATTATAATGGAATTTTTTGTGTTTAATTTTGTATCCCTACAAATAAGGAGTTAAATATTATGAAGAGAAGAATTTTAAGCGTGCTGCTTATGTCGGCAATACTTGTTGGCATAACAGGCTGTAACACCGCTGAAAACAAACCTGTGGCTACTGTCGCAGCGACAACGCCTGTTGTTACAACAACTGTTGCTACAACTAATGAAGCTACCACAACGACCAGCGGAAAGGATTATGGTGCTGAATATCGTGAACAGCTCAAAAAAGAAAAAGAAGAATCAGATAAATTTTTAGACGAACTTTTCGCAATATCTGGCTTCGGCACTTCGACTGCCACGTCTGCAACAACCAACCCTTCAACTACTGCTGCTACAACTGCTGATTTTACTACAACATCTCAGGAAGAAAGCGATGCCGACGACGATCTTGCGGTTAAGCGAATTTTAGGAGCAGCTTATTACAATTCATTAGAGCCACCGTATTCTGATTATGAGAAAATGTGCATTAGATACTATCTTGATTCGATTGGCGAGCCATACCCTCCCGAAGTGATGGACGAGTCTGTTGAAACCACATCAAAACCCAGCGAAAGCACTTGCAGTGATAAGTATCACAAATCCGCAATGGAAAAGGACTTTACAATCTGTCCTCGCTGCGGCGAAAAACTTACCGCATCCACAACAGAAACACCTGTTGAACAGAATAAAGAGAAAGACCATAAAACGTTTAAAGAACTCTACAATAGCGGTGAACTCGAACCCGGAACCTTTGTAGAGACGACCGAGGACGGAACCACAGCCACATATACGCTTATATATGAAAGCACTTATGATATTGTATTGCCTGAAAAAATAGTATTTGACTATACAGACGGTACAAATACGGTAATGGAAGGTATTTGGAACATTGAAGGACGATTTGCTTTTGGAACCATAATAACCACTTATACAATAGGCATAACTGAAAGAATAAACTGGAAAGGCGGACTGGAGCGAAACGGACAATGGTATATGTGCACCGGTGAAAAAATATATAGCTTTGCTGATGGAACTACCATAATGTACAGCGGTAATTGGAATTCTGAAGGCCATATTTACAACGGATTGATAAGAGTAGACGCTGCCGACGGTTCCTACGATATTTACGATGGAACCTGGGAAAATGGTATGCCTGATAACGGAACATACAAAATATTCGATACCAATAAAGAACTGCAGTACAGAGGAAAGGTCAAAAACGGAAGGTTTGGCAACGACTGGGAACGAATCGTAGGAAATTATATGCAGGCAGTCGGCGAGGTTATAGAAGGTGAAGAACCCATTTGGAGCATAGCATTGGAAGAAATCGGCGAGGTAGTCGCAGACCACGGAGCATTAAGTTCATTTGATTGATCGGTCTGCCGAATCCTTTGTTATCGGATCATAGAACGTTCCCCTGAGCGTAACAACTCAGGGGATTTTTTTGTTTGTGGTGGCAAACGAAATAAAATACAACGATCAGCACTGCTGTGCCAAAGGGGGCTCAGAAGGTCTCACGCTTATTGTACTGGTATATTTGTGGGAGCTTATCTGATCTATGTAGGTCGAGAAGAAGGATAGTTTGCAGGTATTCACATTCTATGTCGAGAACAAACAGCAGAAGATCCTGTACGAACAAGCAATGTTTGTCAAAATTTGTTCACTTCTTATATTGGCTCTTAATTTGACACCCATTTTGACACCTATAACATAGTTTTTGTGCTTTTTTGTGATGTTTTCTTTTTTTTCGCAACTCAATTTTATAAAAAGAAAACCTCGCCGAGCCTTATTTTTAAAGGCTTTGACGAGGTTTTATCTATGGCACGCCAGAAGGGATTCGAACCCCTGACCCCTTGGTTCGTAGCCAAGTACTCTATCCAGCTGAGCTACTGGCGCATACCGTGCTTTTGAGCACTTATATATTATATCACAGTGTTTTTGATTTGTCAAGCACTTTTTTTAAAAAAAGGATCTTTTTTGTTCCTTGATAAGGAAAAAGATATCTGCTGGGGAATTCCCCTTGACAATCAGCTTTGATAGCATTATAATAAAATAGTGGTATTGTCTGCCTTGGGCAGAATATTTTTTGACGCATATAATGTAGTTATAGGGATAGCTATGGAGCAGAATATTTTTGATAATGAAACGTTTTTTCGTGGCTACTGTGAGCTGCGTGATACTGAAAACAACTGCAATATTCTAATGGAGCAGCCTGAAATGGCTAAGTTGCTGCCTGATGTAAAGGGAAAAAGTGTGCTTGACCTCGGCTGTGGCTTTGGACATAACTGTGCGGAATTCTCCGACATCGGTGCAAGTCGTGTGGTTGGAGTTGATATTTCTCAGAAGATGCTGACTGTTGCAAGAGCTGAAAGCTCACGCCCGAATATAGAGTACCTTAATATAAGTATGACGAAGATATCTGCTCTGCAAGGAAATTTCGACCTTGTGTACAGCTCCCTTGCATTTCATTACATAGAGGACTTCAAAACTCTTATGCGTGATATTTCGGCACTGCTTAACAGGGGAGGGACTCTGCTTTTCTCACAGGAGCATCCCATCTGCACTTCCTCAAAGTATAACGAAAGATACTATACTTTTGATGAAGAGGGCAGGAAAAACGGTCTGCATTTTTCACACTACCTTGTTTCGGGTAAGCGTGAGGACGAATGGTTTGTTAAGGGCAGAGTATTCTACCACCGTACCTTTTCCGAAATCATAAATTCCATTGTAGACGCAGGACTTTGCATAGAGCATATCTCTGAACCTATTCCCGATGAAAATATGCTTAGACTTCGCCCGAAGTCCGATACACAGCACAAACCATTATTCTTGATTATAAAAGCAAAAAAGCTTTGAAATACAGACATATCTGAAAGGACACAACTATGATAAGCAACAGCATACTTGACGTTATCGGACATACTCCGCTGATACGTCTTAACAGAATGACCGATGGGGACAGTGCAGAGATACTTGTAAAGTTTGAGGGACTTAATGTCGGCGGATCTATCAAGACAAGAACTGCATACAATATGATACTTGCCGCAGAGCGTGACGGTATCATAAATAAGGACACCATTATCGTAGAGCCTACAAGCGGCAACCAGGGTATAGGTCTTGCACTGGTGGGAGCTGTAAGGGGCTATAAGACTGTTATCATTATGCCCGACTCTGTAAGCTGTGAACGCAGAATGCTTGTCCGTCACTACGGTGCGGAGGTAAAGCTTGTTCACGATGACGGTAATATAGGCGAATGCATCGACGAGTGCCTGCGTACAGCAGAGCGTATGAAAGCTGAAAATCCCAATGTCTATATTCCTCAGCAGTTTGAGAATAAGGCTAACCCCCTTGTTCACAAGCACCACACAGGTCTTGAAATACTTGAACAGGCAGGTAAGGAGATACACGGTTTCTGCTCTGGTATAGGCACAGGCGGAACGTTAAGCGGTATCGGCGAAACGCTGAAAGCTCAGAATCCCGATATCGAGATATGGGCAGTAGAGCCGCAGAATGCAGCTATCCTTGCAGGCGGAACGATAGGAACTCATCTGCAAATGGGCATCGGCGACGGAATTATCCCAAAAAATCTCAACCTTAACATATACAGCCACGTTTATATCGTAACCGACGAGGAGGCTATTGAAACAGCGAAAGACCTTGCACGTCTTGAAGGACTTATGTGCGGTATCTCGGCAGGTACGAATGTGGCCGCAGCTAAAAAACTTGCAAAGAAGCTCGGAAAGGGCAAGTCTGTTGTAACTGTACTGCCCGACACTGCGGAGAGATACTTCTCCACACCGCTGTTTGAGGGCGAATGATATGACGTTAAACGACCTTACCAAGGGCAGACTGGTACAGCATTTCAAACGTGAGCTGCTGACCGACGAAGAGCGTGAGCATTCTTTAAAGTACATCTACGAGATAATCGGTACAGCTATGCACACCGAAACAGGCGATCAGCTTGTCGTCTATCGTGCGATGTATGGTGACAAAGACACTTATGCCCGTCCCGTTGAGATGTTTTTATCCGAGGTGGACAGGGAAAAATACCCCGATGTAAAGCAGAAATATCGGTTTGAGCCTGTCAGAAACAAGCTTGACGTTGACGGACTGTACAAAAGAGGCGATATTGTCAGCTTTATAGCCAATGACGGCAGCATAAAGACAGGCGAGGTGTGGAGTGTTGATGTATACCGCTCTTTAACCGAACCGTTTAAGATAACCTATGACATCTATGTAAAAAATGATAGCGAGGAATGTTTATACAAACATTTTGACAGTAGTCTTGTGAAAAAGGACTAACGTGCGGTAAGCACTATAATAGAAAGGACGTTATAATTATGAAGATCTATTCCGTACTTGATAAGGAATTTGCACCCTACGGCAAGGTGCTGGAAGGCTACGACACAACCTGTCTGTTAAAGGCACTGGAAAACGAAACTCCGCTGCCGGAGGCTGTTGAATATGTGGCAAGTGTTGCGGCACTGGAAAACACCTGTCTTTTCGGACAGTTTCAGAACAACGCATACGGCGGTATGCCCATTCAGATAGGCTACTGCAACGGTCATAACACAAAGCTCAACTGCCTTGAATATCACCGTGACAGCGAGCTTAACATCGGTCTGTACGACTTCATTCTCCTTGTTGCAAAGGAAGATGATATCATCGACGGCAAGCTTGACACCTCTAAGGTAATGGCTTTCAAGGCTGCGGCAGGTCAGGTAGTCGAGGTATACGCTACAACTCTCCACTATGCTCCGTGCAGTGCTGATAAGGATAAGGGCTTTAAGGTGGTTATCGTTCTTCCCAAGGGAACTAATGGCGTTATGCCTATGATAAAGCCAGTAAACGAAGAGGATAAGTGGCTGCGTGCCTGCAACAAGTGGCTGTTGGCTCACAAGGACGCAGCAGAGGCTTCTGACGGTGCATACATAGGTCTTACGGGCGAGAATATCGACATCGCAGACAGCATTTAAAAAGCATTATAGGGCGGAGCATAAACTCCGCCCGTTTATATGGAGAAGAAAATATGAGCTTACAGCAGGAGGCTGCAAAGGCAGCTATGATAAAGTGGCTTGCAAATCCCGCAGAGCTTGGAAAACCGCCGCGAAAGATAGAATATGCGGGAGAGTTTCAGCTTCACGGGTTGATATACTATATATTCAAGTATAAGAAAAGTACATTCGGTAAGTGGCTGCTTGGAGTATGCGGCGGCTATGAAGTTGGCGAAATGGAGCATTGCGGTCACGTTTTCAGCGAAATGCAGGAATATAACGAAACCACCGCACAGCAGCAGGCGACAGAAATGGTGGAAATGCTCCGCAGCTATTGGATAGAGCAGGCTCACGCAATGAATGAAAAACAATACTGGCAGTAAACAAAACCGTGCTTTCGGACGAAAGGAAAGCACGGTTATTTTTATATCTTTTCAAGTGGCTCGGAGTTTTCTACGGGTATCTCTTTATGGATTGATAAATTTGGATTAAAAGCCCACCTTACGCCGTTTGTTATCACTTTCTGAACATTCTCATCGTGATAGATAGGATATTCCTCGTGACCAGGTTGGAAGTAGAAAATACGTCCCTTTCCTCTCTGGAAAGTCACGCCGCTGCGGAATACCTCTCCGCCTGAAAACCAACCAAGAAATACGGTTTCCAAAGGCTCGGGGATATCGAAAGGCTCTCCGTACATCTCTTCCTTTGGCAGTTCAAACTGCTGCGGCACTCCCTCTGCAATGGGGTGGGCAGGGGATATGCACCATACACGCTCCCTGTCACCGTGCCTCCATTTTAGATTAAGCGTAGTGCCAAGCAAAGCTTTCATCACCTTGCTGTGGTGAGCGGAGTGCAGAGCCACAAGACCCATTCCACCAAGAACGTGACGATGTACACGCTCTACGGTGCTGTCCTCCACTGCGTTGTGATCCCAGTGTCCCCACCATATAAGCACATCAGTTTCGTTCAGCACATTTTCAGGCAGACCGTTTTCAGGCTGTGAAAGTGTTGCTGTACGCACTAAGATATCCTCGTTTTTGCCTAGAAAATCCGCAATGCAGCCGTGTATTCCTTTGGGATAGATAGCCGCTACCTCAGGTTGGTGTGTTTCGTGGAGATATTCATTCCATACCGTTACCCTTATCATAGCACCCTCCTTATGTTGTTGGCGGATATTTTCATATATCCGTACTGGTCTTTTGCACCGAAATGCTCTATTGAGAATATACCGTTATAGCCGTCAGAAACAAGCTTTTTGATAAGCTCCGCTATACCTATCACACCCTCGCATACAGGGGAGGGGTACATAACCGCTCCCGAAATATCCGCTTTGCCGTTGGTGTTGTCGGGGTTCATATTTGCTGTATCGTAGCTTCTGTCCTTTAAGTGGACGTGTACTATCCTGTCGGAAAGAAGTTCCATAGCCTTTTCGGCGTCCTCCAAGCAGTAGCGGAAATTTCCTGTGTCAAAGGTATACATAAGTCCCTTTACATTATCAAGGAGGAATTTTATATCCTCCATACGGCAACAGGGGGAGGTGATATCGTCGAAGTCCTCAATAGTGACTGTTATGCCGTATTTTTCGGCGGCGGCACACATCTCGTTAAGACGGGATACCACTGCGTCTATCTGTCTGCCCCTGTCCTCGGTGAGAAATCCGGGGATACAAAGCACCTTTTTCGCACCAAAATAAACGGCGGTTTCAAACAATGCCGTGTACTTTTCGGCGGATATCTCTGCACTGTCATTTACAAAGTCGAAATGCGAATATATTGAAGAAACTCCCATACCGCAGCGATCGAAAAGAGTTTTTACCTTCTCTCTTTCGGAGAGTCGCCACAGGTCACATTCAAGATAGTCTATTCCGCAGCTTTTGGCATAGCGGAGAATATCCTCAACGGGTCTTTCACTTTGCTCTGCTGCCTCAAAAATATGCTCATAAAAAACCGCAAGACTGTTCATAGCTGCACCTCTTTTTTCTTTATATTGTAACATACTCTGCGGCTTATTTCAAGGTGTTTTCTTGACAAAGCGGCAGGGCGGTGATATACTGTTATAAATACCTCCGAGGAGTGATATTATGAGCGAATATGAGATTTTCAGGCTTTGCTTTCCCGAATATGAAATAGCAGAGGGTATTTTTAATTCACTTGCCCTTGACGGTTGCACAGTATTTCACTGTGATGGCGGATTTGCTGTTGTCCGTAACGACAGGGCGGAGCTTTTATGTGTTGCCCCGGCTTACAGGGGACAGGGCAGAGGGGCGGTTCTTCTGAAACAGTGCGAAGAACATATTTTAAATAATGGCTTTGATACTGTATCAATAGGCGGAGGACTTATATGCGGAGCAGAGGAAAACTCTGTGCCGTTTTTTGAGAAACAGGGCTACACCATAGGAGGATGCCCGTTTAATGAAATGGAGCTTGACCTTTCACGTTTTACTTTGTCAGAAACTAAGCTTTCCGATGAAATCACCTTTGGTTTTTATGAGGGGGATATCGGGTCGCTGCATCGTGCGGTTTTTGATGTTGATGAGGAATGGGTACAGTATTTTACTGATGAGCAGCTTTTTTTCTGCGGCTATGTGTCAGGGGAACTTGCGTCCTTTTGTATAGTCGGCACGGACGAGCATTGCTTACTTTCGGACGGAAAAATAAAGGTAGGTTCTGTCGGCTGTGTGGGAACGATTCCGAAATTCAGAGGTCGTGGGATAGGTCTGCGTATGGTGGCACTTGCGTCTGAATATCTGAAAAAGCAGAACTGTGACAAGGTGTTTATCCACTATACGCATATTGATAAATGGTACAGGAAACTGGGTGCTAGGGTATTCCAGCGTTTTCGTACAGCGGAGAAAAAATTGTGACTAAAAAGATACATATTATTTTGATGATAGCGGCTCTTATGGTGGCAGCGGCAGGATTTGTGTTTTCGTTTCCCGAAAATGCGGCTCAGTGGACGGTGTACTGCTCAGTGGTGGTATCTGCGGCGGTCCAGCCTGTATTTATGATCCTTTCGGGACGTAAGAGCAGATTATTTCGTGTTGATATCTCCTTTGTGGGAGTAGCTTATATCCTGCTGCAATATGCAGTGGGTGTATTATTGCTGATATTCGGTGCCGATGTCATTACTGCGGCGGCAGTGGTGATCTTACTTGCGGCTCTGGCGTTCGTTGGAACTGTATACACGGCGGAAAGACCAGACCCCGATCCTACGGGAATGCTGTTTGTTTCTCAGCTTACCGAGATGATGGATACCATAAGCCGTGCAACGGCGGAGCGTGACTGTGGAATCCACACGCAGATGTTGTATGAGCAGACCCGTTTCTGTGAGCCAAGTACCGACAGCTCTCTCAGAAGCCACGAGCGGAAGATCTTAAAGGAGATATGCACGATGAAGCCGACAGATTCGGACGATGAGATTGCCGCAAAATGCGGTGCTGTCTTGCAGCTTTTAAAGGAACGAGAAAGCGAAAGTCACGGAAATATCTGAAAATAGTAATAAACTCGCCCTGCGTATTTTGTTTGTTTCTCCAAAAAAGCCTTATAACAACCTTTTGTTCTTGTAATTACGACAAGATTGTGATATACTTAACATAACAGATATATAATTTCTTTATAATATACAAGTTGGTGGTGATATATATGTTGATAAAGCAGCACAGTATTGTTGGTAGGATATTGCTGATGATAGCGATCACCGGATTGTTTCTGGGTGCGGTGATAATCACTGCGGGAGCGGTTATGATCTATAATTCTACTGAAAATGGAATAAAAACAGAAATATGCACTGCCGCCCGTACCTTTGGAAATATCTATAATTCTCATTTTGAGGGCGATCTAAGTTATGACGGGGAAGTCTGTCTTGTAGGTGATACAGAGATAAGTTCTGATGATTTTAACACTCTTACAGGTGTTGTATCCTGTGAGGAGGACGTGGACTTCACCCTTTTTTATAACGATATCCGTGTTTTCACAAGCGTTAAGAATGTTGACGGAAGCCTTGCCGTAGGCACAAAGGCGGCTGACGAGGTAACGGAAATGGTCATAAAGGGCGGTAGTGAGTACCTTTATCCCAGAGTTCTTGTAAACGATCGTTACTATATGGGTTATTATATTCCTATTTCTTCACAGAGCGGAGAAGTACAGGGAATGATATTTGCGGGAAAGCCGATAGAAAGTGCAGAGGCGACCGCTGTTGATGCAGTGGTTAGGTTTATCGTTCTTGCCGCAGTGACATTGATCATAGCTTTGGCATTCTGCTTTTTCAGTACAAGGAGCGTAATTGCGGATATCACAGATATCAAGCATTTTCTTGCCAAACTTGCTGACGGTGATTTCTCTGTAAGGCTTTCGGATAAAACAATAAAGCGTTCAGACGAGATAGGTGAGCTTTCGTCACACGCTGTTAAGGTGCGGAATAATCTGCGTGATATGGTGGAACGTGACCCGCTTACTATGCTTTTTAACCGTCGTGGTTGCAGGAATAAGATAGATCGCCTTATAGAAGAGCGGGTTACATATTCCGTTATTATGGGAGATATCGACTTTTTCAAGAAGATAAACGATACCTACGGACACGCAGCGGGCGACTATGTGCTGAAAAATGTTTCGGCTATCCTCAATAATTATTCGGTTCAGAATGGCGGCTTCGCATCACGCTGGGGCGGTGAGGAATTCCTTATGATAATCCCGAAATACGATACAGAGGGTGCAAAGGATATTGCGGACAGGCTCTTGCAGGAGATACGTGAAACGGACTTCTGTTTTGACGGAGAGGATATTGATGTTACAATGACCTTTGGTATCTCCACAGCGAAAAACGGAGAGAACAGTGAAGTTGTCATAAACCGTGCAGACGAACTTCTTTATAAAGGTAAGACCTCAGGCAGAAATCAGGTAGTAGTATAAAAATTCCCCCTCATTCCTTAACGGAGTGAGGGGGATCGTTTTGTTATTCTTCTGTGAAGTGTACTACCTTAGAGGAGAAATCTCCGTGGAGGCTAACATTTATTCCGCAGTTCATAAGTGCCGCACCTGTATGTACCGCACCTGTTTCGCTGTTCTTGTATTTCTTTGCGGGGTCAAGACCCTTCAGCTTTATTCTGCGGCTGCCGTAGTTCGGTCTGCCAAGCACCTGTACAAAGGTGAATACCGCCTCGCTCTTGTCCTTTGCAACGAACATCCACGCGTCCCACATATTGTCCTCAAACACATTTCCTATCCTGTACTGGTCGCCTGTGCGGATAAGGGGATTGTACTTCTTGAACATCTCTACCTGAGCAGGTATCTCGTTTCTGTCCTGTTCGGGTATTTTTGTAACATCAAGCTCATAGCCGAATGTACCTACCATAGCCACGTTTCCACGGGTGGAGAAGGGAGTGGTTCTGCCAACGGTGTGGTTGGGGCAGTCTGAAACGTGAGCTCCCATTGCGGAGGCAGGGTAGCAGATAGATGTACCGTACTGTATTTTAAGTCTTTCGATAGCGTCTGTATCGTCAGATGTCCATATCTGCGGTGAGTAGAACAGCATACCTGCGTCAAATCTCGCACCGCCGCCCGAGCAGTTTTCAAGCAGAATATAGGGATAATCGGTAGTCAGTCTGTCCATAACATCGTATACGCCGAGAACATATCTGTGCCACAGCTCTCTCTGTTGGTCAGAGGGGAGAGCGTTAGAGCCTACCTCTGTAAGCTGTCTGTTCATATCCCACTTGATGTACTCGATATTTGCACTGTCGAGTATCTTCTTCATCATACCGTAGATGTGATCTCTTACTTCCTTGCGGCTGTAATCAAGCACATACTGCTGACGGCTTTGTGTCATAGGCATACCTGCTATCTGTATAGCCCAGTCGGGGTGAGCCTTGTACAGCTCGCTGTCGGGGGAGATCATCTCAGGCTCAAACCATATACCGAACTTCATACCAAGCTTGTTTACTTCGTCTACAAGATACTTTAAGCCGCCGTTTATCTTCTTTTCATAAACGAACCAGTCGCCGAGAGAACTGTTGTCGGCATCTCTGTGACCAAACCAGCCGTCGTCCATAACTAACATCTCAATACCGAGAGAGGACGCCTGTTTTGCGATATCAATAAGCTTATCGGTGTCGAAGTTGAAGTATGTAGCCTCCCAGTTGTTGATAAGGATAGGGCGGCGTTTGTCTTTATATTCACCTCTGATAAGGTGCTGTCTGTACAGGTCGTGGAAGGTGCGGGACATATTGCCGATACCCTCTGCGGAGTACACCATTACAAGCTCGGGAGCTGTAAATTCAGCCTCGGGAGAGAGCTTCCAGCTGAAATCAAAATGGTTGATACCCATTACAAGGCGGGTCTTTTTGTGCTGTGTGACCTCAGCCTGTGCAAAGAAGTTACCGCTGTATACAAGATTGAAGCCGTATGCCTCGCCGATGTCCTCGTTTGCGTTGTGGGAAACAAGAGCCACAAAGGGGTTATTTTGGTGTGAGCTTTCGCCCTTTACGGAGTCAACACCCTGCTTTCCGTGGTGAAGGCGGCAACGCTCCATAACACGCTCTCTTGCCCAGGAGCCGTTGAGAGTGATGAAATCAAACTGGTCATTATCGAAATCAACACAGCCTGACAGTACACGTCTTACATCAAAAGCCTCAGTGCCTTTGTTTATGAGCTTTACGCTTCTTGTGATGACATCAAGGTTAGCGAAAACAGTGTAGTAGAGTATAACATTAAGACCTGTACGCTTGTCTTCCAGTGTGACAGCAAGAGTTTCAGCTTCGTTTTCAGCCGCAAAGGTAGCAGGGAGCTGTACAGTGCAGTCCTCTAACTTCTGTTCAAGGATAGGTTTGCCTGCTGTTATTTCGTGGGAAACATAACGCAGGTCAAGGGAGGACATTCCCTTGTTGTCCATAAGCATAATGGCAGGCTCACGATAGTCGCCTATGCCGTGACAGGGGTACTCAAAGGGGGTCGAGTCCATAAAAGTGCCCATATCTCGCTCGTTTACCTTGGGGGTATAGGGGTTTTCGTCAAGGCGGAGAAGATAGGAGAGGTCGTCATCGTCAGTACGCTTACCGAAATAGACGTGTGCAAGGTGACCGCTTTCCAGTGCCGCAAATGCGTAGGTAACCCCCTTACCGCTGAGGGTGAACATAGTCAGTTCTTCGGTGTAGGGGTCGTTTCCGCCTACCTGCCAGCGGTAGGGGGAGTACTCGTTTTTGATCTTTTTTGCTGTTATAAGGTTCATCGTAATGGTGTCCTTTCGGTTTTGTTTAAAATGTTATAACAATTATATCACACAAGCGAAATATATTCAAGCAGGATTTTTATTTTGCAAATAAAAAACCGCCGAACAAAACTGTTCAGCGGTTTGTCTGGTTTTTATGACATTACAATAATTATAAGTATAAATGATATTTATTCGCCTATTGTTACAACGCCCTGTTTTATCAGTTTAAGGATATGTTCAACGATCTCGGGATCAAACTGCTTACCTTTATTTTTTTCGAGTTCGTCTATGATCACTTCCTTAGTAAGCTTTTGGCGATAGCATCTGTTGCTGTTCATTGCATCAAGTGAGTCGGCAACACAGATGATACGTGCAATTAGAGGTATATCCTCGCCCTTTAATCCCTTGGGATATCCTTTTCCGTCATAACGCTCGTGATGATAAAGAGCTCCGAGGTACATATCCTTTATGGAGTTAAAATCTCGCAGCATATCTCCGCCGATCGTAGTGTGACGCTTTATTATCTCATATTCTTCATCGGTAAGTCTGTCGGGCTTTTGCAGTATATTTACAGGGATAGCTATTTTTCCGCAGTCGTGCATAAGGGCTATGCAGCGTATGTTGTTGCAGTCCTGCGAGGAATATCCCATTTCGTTGGCGAGTGCAAATGCTATCGCAGCCACACGCTCGGAATGGCCCTTGGTGTTAGGATCCTTTGCCTCAATGAAATTTATAAATGTCTTGATCGACTGTTCAATGATCTGAGAGTCACGTTTTTGCTGTTTTAACAGTTTTCTTACTCTGATATGGGACATTACAAGACCTATGATCAACACAAGCCACATACCGTCAAGTGCTACCAGAGTTATGAATATCGGGTCTGACCAGATATTCTTGTTTAAATGGTACCTGAAAATAACTTCATCAAATACCGGTGCATAATCAAGCCCTTTGTCAGGAACATATACGATAAAACCAACTATGGTTGAGTCGTTTACTTCTTCGGTTTCTGATGGCGGGTCAAGAGGATATTCGTTATCAGCTTTGCTGGGACGGTAAACAATTCTATCGCCCTTTTCAAGCGGAAGCATAGGACCTGTATGGTCTGTGTAATAGTCAAGTTCGATCTCAACGCTCTGATATTCTCGCAGATCGATAATCTGAACACGCTCGGTGCCGTCGCTCGTCTGATGAAATTCCAGCTTACCGTTCCAGTTGTTGTTTATCCACATAAACTCGGGCATATAAATATCCGCTGTCCAATCGGTGATAACAGCATCACAGGTATTAGTTAGGATCATCTCATAAATAATACCTACACTGGGGCCGTGAAGTACATTTCCATCTTCACCCAGAATAGGATCTTTCAGCCACGCTCCGGCATCGCCGCCTCGTGGACCGATCTTTACATTAAAATCGGGAAGGGCGTATATTTCTCCGTTGAAAGTTCCGTCGGAAAAACTGACTTCCTTTATAACGTTGCTTTCGTTTTTTACAGAATAATAATAGAATGTGATCGCAATAAATGTAATTATACAAGCGATCGTTGTGAAGATTATCGCAACAATATCTTTGCTGAATTTTTTCATACTGCACCTCCCGAATAATTTTTATTAATAATTATTATAACCCATATATTTCTAGGTGTCAATAGAGCAGACAGTTTTTGGATAACTAAATTTTGGCTTTATTTGTGTTAAACTGTATAACCAAAGGATCCGCTGTGATATATTACAGTAGTCGAAACATTATGGCGGTGTTAGGCAAAGAATATAAAAAAAAGAACCGCTGTATCTACTTCGGAAAAGATACAGCGGAATATGTATATATTGACAACATAGTAATCGTTCAGCGACCTGAGAGCGTGAGCGGTTTTTACGAAGCAAAAACAGATTGCCATAATACAATAAAAGACCGTCCGATGGGCGGTCTTTTGGTGCGAGTGACGGGACTTGAACCCACACGTCTATACGGACACTAGCACCTCAAGCTAGCCTGTCTGCCTATTCCAGCACACTCGCATTTGTTATGTATCCTCAGGTTTTTTATTTCCTCTGTCCTGACGACTATTAGATTATACCACAGCAAAATAGATTTGTCAAGCACTTTTTTAAAAATTTTTTAAAAAATTTATTTTTTCAGTTCGTATATCTCCAAACGGCTACCCGAAGCCTTTGCTTCCTTGTATAGAGCAGACAGTTTTGCAAGGACTGCATTCTCCTCGTAGATAAGTGCGTCAACAGCCGCCTCATCGGTTACAAAGTCGAAATTCGTACGTATCTCATTCAGTCTTTCGGTGAGCTGTATGTATTCCCGTGCGAGTGTGGTATTAGTATTGTCCTCGGAGCCGTGTTTTTTGCCGAATGTAATTCCCAAGATGTATTCCTCCTTGCTTTTTTATATACGATATTTGTGCGGCAAGGGAAATATTCTCATTTCTGAATAATTATTAAATATTTTTAAAATATATTATAATCAGTATATTGCATTATTTTTGGTTTTGTGATATAATACAATGGAGTATGAGTATCTATATATAAAATATGTAAAGGATAGATTATGGATAACAAGACAGAAGTTAAGATTATATACGGAAAAAATTCTGTTACGGAGGCTCTTACCTCGGACGCGGAGCTTGATACATTATATGTCCAGAAGGGCATATCTCTCGGAAAGATAATTCCCCTTGCAAAGCAGAAGGGCGTTGTCATCAAGGAGGTAAGCGATGAAAAGCTCACCGCTATGACAGGCACTTCAAAGCATGGCGGCACAGCGGCATACCTTGCTGCTGCGTCATACGCAACGGTGGAGGAGATACTTGCCGTATCAAAGGAAAAGGGCAAACCGCCTTTTATCATCATAGCCGATGAGATAGAAGACCCTCACAATCTCGGTGCAATAATCCGTACAGCAGAGGCTGCCGGTGCAGACGGAGTGATAATCCCGAAACGCAGAAGTGCATCTCTTAATGCTACGGTGTTCAAAACATCGGCGGGAGCGGCTGCGTGGCTCAAAGTTGCAAGAGTTCCTAACCTTGTTGATACTATAAAGCAGCTTAAAAAAGAGAATATATGGGTGTTCGGTGCAGAGGCAGACGGCACTCCCTACGACAAGGCTGATCTTACAGGCGGCATTGCACTTGTGATAGGCTCTGAGGGTTTCGGGCTTGGCAGACTTGTTCGTGAAAACTGTGATATGATACTTTCTTTGCCAATGTATGGCAAGATAAACTCGCTAAATGCCTCGGTATCGGCGGGAATACTTATGTATGAAGTTGTAAAGCACCGTTAAACGGTCAGGATAGTTAGGAGAAGAACGATGTCAGATTATAATATTGATGATATTCTAGCGGAAATAGACCGAAGACGTGATGGCGACAAGCCTACTGCTCACACTGACAGTGTAACTGAGATAATCGGCGGCAGTGAGCTTGATGAGGCTATGCGTCGCTCGGGTGTAAAGCCTCGTCGCACAGAGGAGGAGATACTCGCCGCAGAGCAGGAGGAACAACTTGCCGCACAGCGTCGTGCGAAGGAGATCGCTCTTGCCGCACAGGCTGCAAAGGAGAAAAAGGCACAGGAAAGGCAGGCGGAGGCTCAGCGTCGCAGAGAGCGTCAGGAACGTGAAAAGGCTGAGGCGGAGGCTATGCGTCGTGCAAGAGAGGAAAAAAAGGCTGCTGCCGCTGCGGAGAAAAAGCGTCTTGAAGAAGAGGCTCGTGCTATCGAGGAGGAAAAACGCCGCCTTGCAGAGCAGGAGAGAGCCGCAAAGGAGGCTATGCTTGCAAAAGCAGACGCCGAGGTAGACGAGGCTGCTGAGGAACTTGCAGAGGAGATCGCGGTACAGCGTTATGCGGATACCGCTGAGATAACCACCCACGAGGAGGCTGCCGCAATGTTTGCGGAAACAGCCGAGCTTGGTGTGGCTAAAAATATCGAGTACGTAGAGCCGGAGAGCGAATTTGTACAGCCCTATGTTAAGCCCGATGTTGCGGGCGAGGACGATGATATCATCTTCCATACAAGGGGCGACCTTGTTACAACCGCTACCCAGCAGATACGCAAACAGCAGCGTATCGAGGAGATAAACCGTGCCTTGCTTGAAGCGGATATGTCGGCAGAATCCCCCGAGGATCTGCTTGATTCCATAAATCCTATGGACTCCCGTGCAAAGGCTGCGGAGGAAGTAAAGAACGCCGAAAACTCTGTTTCGGGCGATACACTTGCGGTTGCAGGAAACGACCTGAAACGTCTTTCCAGTGGCGAGGAGGAGCACGTTAAGGAGTATTCTCCTGTTACCTCACGTAAAAAGGGTGAGAGCGAAAACAGAATAGATAACGTATTGAAGCCTGCTGCACCTGCCCACGGTGATGATGTTAAGGAGTTTGCAACAGCAAAGCAGCGTCGCAGCAATGAGGCACTTGTGGCATCACTCAATCGTAAGCTAAAAGAACAGCGTGAAAAGGAGAAGGAGGCAGAGCGTACCGTTACCCTGACCGACCTTTCTGACCCTGCACAGCTGCCACCCCACGCACTGAATATCGATTATGAAAAGCAGCTTGTAGATACAAGCATTCTCCATACAACAGACCCCGTAGCCGCTGTCCGTGAGGCGGACGAACTTGCGGCACGTAAAAAACGCAGGATATCCAGCTTTATGCTTGAAGATATCGACGATGAGCTTGACAATGTTGAGGAGGAAGATGACGATTTCGACGAGGAAGAGGAAGAAGTTATCGACCTTGACGATGAAAATGTCATCATCGACCGTCTGGGACGTGCGTCAAAGGGTCTTTTCGGAAGACTGATGATACTTGTTGTTCTTATGGTATTTTCCATTGCGGCAAGTGTTGTTTTCAGGCTCAATGCAGAGGGAATTCCGATCCTTTCGGGTCTTTGCAATAAATTTAACGTAGAAAATTTCCTTTATACAAATCTGGTAGTGGGTATTTTAAGCTTTGCTGCTTGTTCAAGTGTTGTGACAAACGGTCTTTCAAGACTTGTCAAGCTAAGACCCGACGGGGATACGTTGTGTGCGTTTGCACATATCGGTGCTATCGGTGCTATGATAGCATATCTTGCAAAGCCCTCTATGTTAGTGACTGACAATGTTCACGTTTATCTTATAGTATCCCTCGGTTGTCTTTGCTTTAACACTGTTTCTAAGCTTTGCACGGTAAAGGCTGCACAGCGTAATTTTGCCTTCGTATCGGGTGACCGCAGCAAATACTTTATGGAGTGTTTCAGCGACGAGGGTGCAGATAAGCTTGCAAAGGGCATAGGTACAGGTATCCCTGTAATTGCCTCTATGCGTAAGACAGAGCTTCTCTGTGATTTTATCATCTCCACCTATTGCGAGGATATCTCAGACAGACTTTCAAAGTTTATTGCCCCTGCTGTGCTTGTTGCGGCTCTCGGCGGCGGACTTATGACCTACTTTATGTCCATAAGCAACTACGCTATGGATAACGTTGCACTTGCTGTAAATACAGCTTCTGCGGTACTTGCGGTAGGAGCTACCTTTATCGGTACGCTTACAGTTATGCTGCCTATGCTCTCCGCCTCTAAAAATCTTGTGGGTAAGGGTGCTGCGGTGCTTGGTTACACCGCTGTGGAGGAGGTAAACGATACCTCTGCGGTGCTGGTTGAGGCAAGATCTCTTTTCCCGTCTAACTCTATCAAGGTAAGCATCTGGGATTACACAAAGAATGGTTCAAGAGGTACACAGCAGGTTCGTATAGACGAGGCTATCATCTATGCGGCAAGTCTTGCTGTAACAACAGACAGCGTTCTTGCTGAGGCATTCTTTAATATGCTCAACCTGAAATCCACACTGCTCAAAAAGGTAAGCAACTGCGTATATGAGAGCAACCTTGGTGTTATGGGCTGGATAGGAAGCAGACGTGTGCTGCTTGGCAACCGTGACCATATGAAGTCCCACGGTATCTCTGTTCCTGAAATGAAAAAGGTATCCGCTGTAAACAAGAACAACAGCGAAGTGGTTTATCTTGCCGTTGCAGGCGAGCTTTGTATGGTGTTCCTTGTAGACCTTACAGCAAACTCTCAGATAAAGCATCATGTAAATCTGCTTGTAAAGAATGGCGTAAGCCTTGTCATCAAGACAGTTGACGGTATGATCACAGACGGCGTTATCGGTGAGATCTTCGAGATACCCGCTGAGAACGTTCACATCATTCCTTATGAGGCTCACGACGAGTTTGAGGAACGTACAAAGTATGTTCCCAAGGGAAGTGCCGCTGTATCCTGTGACGGCAGCTTCTCCTCGCTTTCTGCCGCTGTAAATGGTTCAAAGGCTCTGTGTAAGAAGATAAAGCTTGGCTGTGCTATGCAGATAGCAGGAATTGCACTGGGCATACTGCTTGTGCTGATATTTGCATTCTTCGGAAATTACAACCTTGCTGACAGGGTAGACCCTAATTCTACGATGTCGCCCTATTACAGCAATACAGGTTTTAATTTCTTCGATATGCTCAACGCTTTCTATATTTCGCTGTATAATCTTGCTTGGCTCGCTCTTACTGTAATAGTACAGGCATTCAAGAGAGTGAAGATATGACCCTTGACGAGGAATATATGCTGAAAGCACTGGAACTCGCCGAAAAGGCTTATGCTTTGGGCGAGATCCCAGTGGGTGCTGTGGTGGTATCTCCCGAGGGGGAGATAATAGGTGAGGGGTACAATCAGCGTGAGATGTTGTGCTCTCCTATTGCCCACGCAGAGGTACTTGCGATAGAGCAGGCGGCAAAACGTCTAGGACAGTGGCGGCTGTGCGGCTGTACACTGTATGTAACGCTTGAACCTTGTCCTATGTGTTCGGGAGCGATTATGAACTCCCGTCTGAAAAGGGTGGTATACGGTGCCTTTGATGATAAGAACGGTGCTTGTGCCTCGGTGGTGAATCTGTTTGAAGAGCGGTTCACCCATATTCCCTTTGTACGAAGCCGTGTGCTGAAAGAACAGTGCGGCGAGATACTTACACGCTTTTTCAAAGAACTGAGAGAAAACTAAACTAAAAAAAGACATCGGGTTTTAGAATGAATAAATACCAGAAGCTTGCCAGCAACACGCTGGTATTGGCGATAGGTCAGTTCGGCTCGAAGCTGCTTGTGTATGTAATGCTCAAATTCTACACTAGTATGCTCGGTACGGACGGCTACGGCGATGTTACAAATATCGTCAACGCATCTGCACTGTTGATATCTGTGGTAACGCTCTCCATCAGCGAGGGCGTGCTTCGCTTTGGTCTTGACAAGGCAAACAACGGCAGACACGTGCTTTCGATAGGTATAAATGTGGGTGTGATAGGGCTTATCATATTTGCGGCGTTCGTTCCGCTGATAGGCTTTATCGAAATGCTGAAAGGCTATGAGTGGCTCATATTTATGTATGTCTGCACGGGCAGTATAAAGCATATCTGTGCTATCTATGTTCGTGCGAGAGGACACGTAAAGACCTTTGCCATTGACGGAATTATCACCACCATTGCGACAGTGCTGTTCAATCTGCTGCTGCTTGGTGTGTTTAATATGGGAGTAGTGGGCTATGTTCTGTCAGTATCACTGGGAGATACTGTGTCTATCATTTTCCTTTGCATAAAGGCGAAACTTCTGCAGAAATATCGTCCTTTCGGAAATGATAAGATGCTCCGCAATGCTATGATACGTTACAGCATTCCGCTTATCCCCACAACGATAATGTGGTGGGTGATAAACGTATCAGATACATTTATGGTAACGGCTATTTATGGAAGCGATGCAAACGGCGTCTACTCCTTTGCGTACAAATTCCCGAACCTTGCAGCGATAGTGGTGGGAATTTTTATGCAGGCGTGGAATATGTCCGCTATAACAGAGCGAAACTCCCGTACCATATCCAACTTTTACAGTAATGTTTTCAATATGATGCAGACGCTTATGGCGTTCCTTGTTGCGGGAATACTGCTGGTTTTCAGACCTATAATAATGCCGCTGCTCGGAAGTGAGGGCTTTGAGTTTGCATACTTCTATCTTCCTTGTCTGCTTATTGCGGTACTGTTTCAGTCCTGTTCAAGCTTTATGGGTAGTATCTACGAAGCGAGTAACAAGACAACCCACACACTTGCCTCCTCCTGCGTGGGAGCGGGTGTAAATATCGTGCTGAATGTGGTGCTGCTGAACACTATCGGAGTTATAGGTGCGGCGATCGCCACACTCGTAAGCTATCTTGCTGTTTACATCTACCGTTATTTCGATACTAAAAAGTATCTCTATATGAAGGTGAATTTTGTATCCCTTGGAGTGAACCTTGCTGTTATATCTGTAATGGGTGCGTCGGTGATGTTCCTTCCTTACGGAGTGATACAGAATGTTGTCAACTGTGTACTTTTCCTTGTTATAGTTGCGATAAACTTCCGAAGCTGTACGAATGCTGTAAAGCTGTTTATAAATAAGCGTACAGGAAAGGGCGAAAAGACCGATACGGCATAAAAAAAGACGGCAATAAAGCCGTCTTTGGGATATTTGATTTTGTTTAGTTAAGCTTGTCCAGTTTTTGTTCGGAAGTTTTAACGATGTTGAGAAGTGCCGCAGCCTGTGCGGGATAATCGCTTTCGAGTCTTGCTGTGGTGAGTACATCGTCCTCTGAGCCGTTTGTTGACGCTTTGTTTGCTTTGATATCCTCTACCGACATAGCAGCGAAGGTAAGCCCCGAAACGCTGTCAGCAGGAATACTGAATGTGTTCTCGTCATTGTTCTTTCCTGCACCGTGAACCATTCTGAAACTGCGGTAAACAGCAAGTGAAAGATAAGAATATACAGCCTTTGAAAGCTCGGTATTCTTTGTTTTGATAAGCAGTGAGAAGATTATCTCGATAGCGTTTGTAAGCAGCTTTTTCTGGAAGAATGTACTTGCACCCGAGATAGGACCGTCGTACTTTTCGGAGGCGGTGCTTTCAGGAAGTTCCTGCTCTGAAACGATAGCACCTGTACTCATAGGTGAGCGGCCGAGAAGATAATCAATAGAAACGTTGTAATAATCGGCTACCAGAAGTAGAAAGTCAAGCTTACATCTGCGTTTTCCGTTTTCATAGTGTGACAGCACAGCCTGCGTAACATTAAGGTCTGCCGCCACCTGCTTCTGACTTAGTTTACGTTCTTTACGCAGATGTGTCAGAATGCGTGGAAAGTCCTTGTTCATTATATTTTCTCCTAGGTTTTCAGTCATCGTATCCGCAGGGGATACGCCTTGATAGGTCGGAATTTAATATATTTCGTCTGTTTGAGTAGGGGTTAGGATGCAAAAAAGCAGACAAGCCCCCAACATAATTCCATAATGTATATTATATCTTTATTATTTCGTTTTGTAAAGTGTCATATTTAACAAAAAAATGACAGCTCTCTAGGATATTATTCATAATTCCGCATTATAATGCGGTTTTTAGCGGTGATGAGGGCTGCAATGGAGGTAAAAATGAAAAACTATTATCTGTATCTGATACGTCACGGAATAACACAGGGAAACCTTGACGGCAAGTATATCGGTCAGACAGACCTTTCCCTTTGTAAGGAGGGCGTTGATACTATACGCTCTCTTACGGATATGGAGGTCTATCCGCCTGTACAGAAAGTTTACAGCTCACCGCTGAAACGGTGCCTTGAAACGGCGGACATAATCTATCCCGACAGGCAGCTTATGATAGTTGACGAGATAGCTGAAATGGACTTCGGAGATTTCGAGGAAAAAAAGCAGAGCGATATTGCAGACCTACCCGAGTATGTGCAGTGGATAAAGGGCGGAATCGAGGCTTGTCCTCCGAATGGCGAGAAATTCGGGGACTTCTCACTTCGTTGCATAAGTGGACTTGATGTGATATTCAGTGATATGATGGCTAAGGACGTTACCCGTGCGGCAGTGGTCACCCACGGCGGAGTTATAACAAATCTGCTGGCGGGTTACGGATTGCCCAAGGGAAGACCCGCAGACTTTATGTGCGGCCCTGGTGAGGGCTTTGAGATAATCCTGTCAACATTCCTGTGGCAGAAAGGCCCTACATTTGAGATAAGCGGACGTATAATATAACGGAGGACATAAAAATGAGCATTGCAGAATTAAAAGTAAAACTATTCGAGCTTGACGTACCCCATTATTTCTATTCTGTCGGAGCAGATGACGAGCAGCGTACCTGTCTTATCGAAGAAAACGGAAAGTGGCTGGTATATTACAACGAGGACGGCGAGCGTATGGACCTTACGGAGCATTTCTCTGAAAACGACGCTTGTGAGGAGCTGCTTAAAAGGGTCGCAGAATGATTAAAAGGATAATTGCCGCTTGTGTGCTTACCTTATCATTGTGCGGCTGTGCGGCAGGCGACAGCTCTGCGGAAAAGACTGAGGTCACACCGCCCTTTTGGAAGGTTATCGATGAAAACACGGGCGGCACTGTGTATCTTCTTGGTACAATGCACGCTGTAAAGCAGGATATCACCTATCCCGATTACATTATGGAGGCTTTCGATAGCTGCGATACGGTAGCCTTTGAGCTTGACTATGAGGATACGGACGATATGACGCAGGGAATAAAACATCTTCTGTATGACGACGGAATGACCGCAAAACAGTGCCTTGGAGAGGACTATGCAGAAACAGTAGAGTTTATGAAAAGCAAGGGACTTTATTCAAGCTATCTTGACAGCTATATCCCATACTACTGGGCTTCTGTTTTTTCGTCCGATATAATAGAGGAATGCGGAATTTCAGCCGAGCAAGGCTCTGATATGTATTTTTTTGACCTTGCAAAAAAGGACGGAAAAAAGAAAGTGCCGCTTGAAAGCTACTCGTTTCAGTATGAGATGATGTCGGATATTCCTATGGAGTTGCAGCTGCTTACTCTCAGTGATTGTATAGGAGAGGAAAACTATAAAGGACAGATAGCTGAAATGAATAAGCTTTACGCTGCTTGGAGCAGTTTTGATGAGGAGTATTTCGGAAAGCTGGAACTTTTTGATGAGATATCGGAAGGACTTGAAACCCAGTGCAGCGAAATGCAGGAGCTTATGTATGACTCACGTCAGCGTGTTATGGCGGACAAGGCTGCCGAATACCTGCAAAAGGGCGAGGATTTATTCCTTTTTGTGGGGGCGGCACATTTCTATGTCGGAGAGGATATACTAACTCTGCTTGAAGAAAAGGGCTACACTCCCGTTGCGGTGAAAGAAGAAAACAAAGCTGCCGCCTGACTGACGGCTTAGGATAATAATTTTAAGGAGATTTAATAATGAAGAGATTTCTTGCGGCTTTACTTGCCGCTTCTATGGTAGTAACAGCCTGTGGCTGTAATAATTCGGCAGAGTCCGATACATCGGCGGCGGTAGATGAAAGCTCTGCTGTCACAGAGGACAGCCGTACTCCAAATGACAGCGTAGCAGAGGAGTCCTCCGTACCCGAGGAGATAGACTATTCCAAACTCTCTGAGGAGGAGATATACGACCTTATGGTAGAGCGTTCGCTCATAACCACAGGCGATATGACACGTATGGCAAATGTCCTCAGCAGAGCGGCAAACGGCGAGGAGATAACCGCCGCATACATAGGCGGCTCTATCACAGAGGGTTACCACGACAACCTTGTCCTTGAAGAGGATCAGAAATGGGCGAAGATGTCCACGACCTGGCTTAATGAACAGTTTCCCTCTGCGAAGGTTAACTACGTCAATGCGGGAATAAGCGGCACACCATCCGTGCTTGGAAATGTCCGCCTTGAACGTGATGTACTCGCTTACGACCCCGATATCGTTTTTGTTGAGTTTGCGGTAAACGACGGCACAGAGATGATATACAAGACCGCATACGAGTCCCTTGTACGCACTCTCCTTGCAGACGAGAGGGATATCGCAGTGGTCCTGTTGTTTACGATAGTAGAGAGCGGTCACACCTGTCAGCCTCATATGACACAGATAGGCGAGAATTACGGTCTGCCTATGATAAGCCTGCCCGATTCTATATGGGTAGAAATGCAGGAGGGCAGAATGAGCTGGTCTGATTATTCAGGCGACCAGTCCCACCCCCACGTTGAGGGCGGAAAGATGATACGTGATTTTGTCATCAATTATTACGAGCAGGTAATTCCCAACATAGACGCAAATAAGGGCGATGTGGATAACACTCTCCCCGATGCTGTGTTCAGCGATGACTATATGAATATGCACTACTTTGACAGCGTGGATCTCAAGCCCGAGATAACAGGCTTCAAGGAGATGAATGCCCACAACAGCTTCCCGAATGGTTGGCAGTACAGGGCGGATACAGGTGCTTCTATTAAGTTTGATATAAGCTGTAAAAAACTTGCTATGGTATTCAAAGCAAACAACAGCAAGTTGTTCGCAGACGCACAGATATACGTTGACGGAGAGCTGTACAAGACAGTATCCTCAAATATGAGCGACGGCTGGAATAACCCCGTCACCGCATACATCATTGATGAAAACGAGTATGCACAGCATACGGTAGAAATAAAGGTTGAGGAGGGCGAAAAATCATATTTTGCAGTTCTTGCCTTTGCAAATAACGAGTAAGGAGAATAGTTTATGCAGACAGTTGAAAAGATTAAAAGCGGCAGAACATATCTTGGTATAGAGTTCGGCTCTACACGAATTAAGGCAGTACTTATCGACGACACCTATTCTCCCATAGCGTCTGGTGCATACGATTGGGAGAACAAGCTTGAAAACGGCTACTGGACATATTCTCGGGAGATGATGATATCGGGATTACAGGGCAGTTATGCTGACCTTGTGCGTGATGTTCGAGAGAAATACGATACAGACCTTGAAACAGTAGGAGCAATGGGAATCTCCGCTATGATGCACGGCTACCTTGCTTTTGACAAGGAGGATAAGCTTTTAGTACCTTTCAGAACGTGGAGAAATACCACCACAGCAAAGGCGGCGGAAAAGCTGACAAAACTGTTCGGATTTAATATCCCGCAGAGGTGGAGTATATCTCACCTTTATCAGGCGGTGCTTAACGGTGAACAGCACGTTCCCGAGATTGCAAGTATCACGACCCTTGCAGGATATATCCACTATCTTCTGACAGGAGAACGTACAGTTGGTGCGGGCGAGGCTGCGGGAATGTTCCCTATCGACAGCGACAGCTGTACATATAATGAAGAAATGCTCACAAAGTTTGAAGAGCTTATGGATCCCTACGGTTACAGCTGGAATATCAGAGATATCCTCCCCAAGTCAAAGGCAGCAGGAACAAAGGGTGCTGTCCTAACTGATGAGGGTGCAAAGATGCTTGATCCCAGCGGCAAGTTAAAGGGCAGAATTCCGATGTGTCCTCCCGAGGGCGACGCTGGTACGGGAATGGTTGCAACAAACAGCGTTCTTCCGAGGACGGGCAACGTATCTGCGGGTACTTCCATATTTTCTATGGTGGTGCTTGAAAAACCTCTTAAAAACGTGTACACTGAGATAGACGTAGTAGCTACTCCTGACGGAAAGCCTGTTGCAATGGTACATTGTAACAACTGTTGCTCCGAGCTTGATGCGTGGGTAAAGCTTTTCGGGGAGTTCGCACAGCTTTCGGGAACAGAGATTTCTAAGGGCGACCTGTATACTATGCTTTACAGAAATACCCTCAAAGCGGACGCTGACTGCGGCGGAGTGCTTGCTTATAACTTCCTTTCGGGTGAGCCTGTTGCAGGAGTTGAGCAGGGAAGACCTATGTATTTCCGTACACCTGACGGAAAGTTCAACCTGGCTAATTTTATGAGGGCACAGCTTTATTCAGCAATGGCTACATTGAAGATAGGTATGGATATCCTCACAAACAACGAGAAAGTCCCTGTTGACAGACTTATGGGTCACGGCGGTCTGTTCAAGGTGGAGGGCGTTGCTCAGCAGTATATGGCAGACGCATTCAGAACAGATGTTTCGGTTATGAAAACAGCGGGCGAGGGTGGAGCCTGGGGAATGGCTCTCCTTGCGGCGTATATGAACGAGAACAGCGGCGAAAGTCTGCCTGTATTCCTTGACAGCAAGGTATTTGCCGCTATGGAGAGCAGCACAGCCTCTCCTAATAAGGCGGGAACAGAGGGCTTTGACATCTTTATGACAAGCTACAAGAATGGACTTCCTGTACAGAATGCGGCAGGAAACAGCTGATATATCAAAATACTTATATCACAGGGGCGGAGGATACCGCCCTTGTATTGTTTGTGTAGATTGCACTGAAATGTTAGCCTGTTAAATCGGAAAACAGTTAGTTTTGACTATCTGAATGTATTTGTGATTTTATTGACAAATTTGTGCAAAGGGTACAATTTGTCAGAATATTTTTCTACAAATTACCGAAAAAATAAAAGCGGAATTTTGTAGATTTTTTAACGGGAATATGTTATAATCTTATTATCATACCGTGACTATGTCCGAGAGGATATCCAGCGGTTGACTATTTATTCCGCCGAGGCTGAAAAATCGGCGGGTTTTCCGTGTGTAACGGAAAGTACAGCAACAACTGCCCAAGGGCGGTGAAAATATTAAGGAGGCTAAAAAATGGCTTTTAAAAAGTGTGCAGTTCCTTTTGCCGGAACTGCTGAACAGGAAGCACAGCTCAAGGCTGTCATCGCTGAACACAAGGATGACCGTGGTGCTCTGATGCCCGTGCTGCAGAAAGCACAGGAGATCTACGGCTATCTCCCTATCGAGGTGCAGACAATGATCGCCGAGGGTATGGACATCCCGCTTGAAAAGGTTTACGGCGTTGTAACATTCTACGCACAGTTCTCTCTCAACCCCAAGGGCAAGTACAGAATCTCTGTCTGTCTTGGTACTGCCTGCTACGTTAAGGGCTCCGGCGACATCTTTAACAAGTTCTCTGAGATACTCGGTATCAAGGGCGGTGAGATCACCGCTGACGGTAAGTTCTCTCTGGACGCTTGCCGCTGCATCGGTGCGTGCGGTCTTGCCCCTGTACTTACAGTAAACGAGGACGTTTACGGTAACCTTACCGTTGACGATGTTCAGAGCATCCTCGACAAATATGAATGATCGCTGATAAATAAAAGTATTTTAACGAAACAGGAAGGATTAAGCTTATGATTAAGACTATTGCGGAGCTTAACGCTGTTAAGGAAAGCACAGTCGAGGTCGTTAAGACCCGTATCAACTGTGAAGACACAGGCGACAAGGATGTCCTCATCTGCGGCGGTACAGGCTGTGATTCCAGCGGCTCCAAGAAAATTGTTGAATGCCTGAAGGAAGAGATCGCTAAGGCAGGTCTTCAGGACAAGGTAAATGTAATTACAACAGGCTGCTTTGGTCTGTGTGCACGCGGTCCTATTATGATCGTATATCCCGAGGGTTCTTTCTACGCTCACGCTTCTGTTGAGAAGATCCCCGAGATCGTAGAGGAGCACTTAAAGAACGGCAACCCCGTTAAGAAGTACCTCTATGAGGAAACTGTTGACGGCGACACAATCAAGTCCCTCAACGATACTGCATTCTATGCTAAGCAGCAGCGTGTTGCTCTGCGTAACTGCGGTGTTATCGACCCCGAAAACATCAATGAGTACATAGCTCGTGACGGTTATCAGGCACTTTACAAGGTTCTGACATCTATGAGCCAGGACGATGTTGTAAACTGTCTGCTCGACTCCGGTCTGAGAGGCCGTGGCGGTGCGGGCTTCCCCACAGGCAGAAAGTGGCAGCTTGCTAAGGATCTCGTTAAGGACGCAGATCAGAAGTATGTTTGTTGTAACGCCGACGAGGGCGGCCCCGGTGCATTTATGGACCGTTCCGTTCTCGAGGGTGCCCCCCATGCTCTTATCGAGGCTATGGCTATCGCTGGTTACACAATCGGTGCTAACCAGGGTTATGTATATGTTCGTGCAGAGTACCCCATCGCTGTAAGACGTCTTCAGAAGGCTATCGACCAGGCTGAGGAGCAGGGTCTCTTAGGCGACAACATCTTCGGCACAGATTTCAGCTTCCATCTTGGTTTAAGACTTGGTGCCGGTGCGTTCGTATGTGGTGAGGAAACCGCACTTATGACCTCTATCGAGGGTAACAGAGGCGAGCCCCGTCCCCGTCCTCCTTTCCCCGCAGTAAAGGGTCTGTTCGACAAGCCCACAGTTCTCAACAACGTTGAGACTTATGCTAATATTCCCCAAATCATTCTTAACGGTGCTGACTGGCACGCTGCTATGGGTACTGAGAAGTCCAAGGGTACAAAGGTATTCGCAGTAGGCGGTAAGATCAACAACACAGGTCTGGTTGAAGTACCTATGGGTACAACTCTCCGTACCGTTATCGAAGAGATCGGCGGCGGTATCCCCAATGGTAAGAAGTTCAAGGCAGCTCAGACAGGTGGTCCTTCCGGTGGTTGTATCCCTCCCGAGCACCTTGATATTCCGATCGATTATGATAACCTCATCGCTATCGGCTCTATGATGGGTTCCGGCGGCCTTATCGTAATGGATGAGGACAACTGTATGGTTGATATCGCTAAGTTCTTCCTCGAATTCACAGTTGATGAGTCCTGCGGTAAGTGTACACCCTGCCGTATCGGTACAAAGCGTATGTATGAGATGCTCGAGAAGATCACTTCCGGTAAGGCTACTATGGAAGATATTGACAAGCTCGAAAAGCTCTGCTACTACATCAAGGACAATGCACTCTGCGGTCTTGGTCAGACTGCTCCCAACCCCGTTCTTTCCACACTGCGTTACTTCAAGGACGAGTACATCGCTCACGTTCAGGACAAGAAGTGTCCCGCTGGCGTATGTAAGGATCTGTTGCAGTACAGCATCATCAAGGACAGCTGCTTCGGCTGCGGTATGTGTGCTAAGAAGTGTCCCGCTGGTGCTATCACACAGACAGATTATGTTGCTCCCGGCAAGAAACTTGCTGCATACACTATCGACACTGACAAGTGCGTGAAGTGCGGAGCTTGTATCGACAGCTGTAAGTTCAAGGCTATCGTTAAGGGCTAATGAAAGGAAGGAACAGTTAATTATGGTTAATATTAAAATAAACGGTATTGACTGTCAGGCTCCCAAGGGTTCTACTATCCTTGAAGCTTGTCGTCTTGCCGGTATCAGAATTCCTACCCTCTGCTACCACAAGGAGAGCAACGCTATCGGTGCATGTCGTATCTGCGTTGTAGAGGTAAAGGGTGCTAGAAGTCTTGTTGCTGCCTGTGTATACCCTATTAACGAGGGTATGGAGATCTTTACTGCTACTCCTAAGGTTATCGAGAGCAGAAAGACAACACTGGAACTGCTGCTCTCCAACCACAAGAAGGAATGTCTTTCCTGTGTAAGAAGCGGTAACTGTGAGCTTCAGACACTCTGCGAGGAGTACGGCGTTGACGCTAATAACTTCTCCGGTGATATGACTCCCTCCGATGTTGATTGCAGTGCAGCACATATGTACCGTGACAACAGCAAGTGTATCAGCTGCCGTCGTTGTGCAGCGGCTTGTGCTAAGACACAGGGCATCGGCGTTATCGGTGCTAACGAGCGTGGTTTCGCAACAGAGATCACTTGTGCATTTGATATGCCTCTCGCTGAAACAGCTTGTGTATCCTGCGGTCAGTGTATCACAGCTTGTCCCGTAGGTGCTCTCTCTGAGAAGGACGATACTCAGAAGGTTCTCGATGCTATCGCAGATCCTGAGAAGTTCGTTGTTGTACAGGCTGCTCCCGCAGTTCGTGCATCTCTCGGTGAAGCATTCGGTCTGCCTGTTGGCACAAACGTAGAGGGCAAGATGATTGCTGCTCTCCGTCGCCTCGGCTTTGACAGAGTATTTGACACCAACTTCTCCGCTGACCTCACCATTATGGAAGAGGCTAACGAGTTCCTCGGCAGAGTTAAGAACGGCGGCACACTGCCTATGATCACATCCTGCTCTCCCGGATGGATCCGCTACTGCGAGAACTACTTCCCTGAGTTTATTCCCAACCTTTCTTCTTGCAAGTCTCCTCAGCAGATGTTCGGTGCTGTTACAAAGACTTACTTCGCAGAGAAGAACGGTATCGATCCCAAGAATATCGTAAGCGTTTCTGTAATGCCTTGTACAGCTAAGAAGTTCGAGCTTGGCAGAGATGACCAGAATGCAGCAGGTGTTCCCGATGTTGATATTTCTATCACAACAAGAGAACTTGCTCGCCTTATCAAGAAGGCTGGTATTATGTTCAACGCTCTTCCTGATGAGAAGTGCGACAGCCCTCTCGGCACAGGTACAGGTGCTGCTGTTATCTTCGGTGCAACAGGCGGCGTTATGGAGGCTGCTCTCCGTACAGCTGTTTGGACACTTGAAGGCAAGAAGGACGGCACTCCTATCGAGTTCAAGGAAGTTCGTGGCGTAGAAGGCATCAAGGAAGCAACATACAACGTTGCTGGTATGGAAGTTAAGGTTGCAATCGCATCCGGTCTTGCAAACGCTAAGGCTCTCCTCAAGAAGGTTAAGGCTGGCGAGGCTAACTACCACTTCATCGAGGTTATGGGTTGTCCCGGCGGCTGCGTAAACGGCGGCGGTCAGATCATTCAGCCTGCTGAGGTTCGCAACTTTACAGATATCCGTGCTGATAGAGCTAAGGTTCTCTACGGCATCGACGAGGCTAACACACTGAGATTCTCTCACGAGAACCCCGATGTTAAGGCTCTCTATGATGAGTTCCTCGGCGAACCCAACAGCCACAAGGCTCACGAGATCCTGCACACATCTTACAAGGCTCAGAAGCTCAGCAAGTAATTGCAGGATAACTGAATAAACAAATTTGCCCCGCTCGAAAGAGTGGGGCGTTTTGGTATCGAAAATAATATTTGGACTAAAATGGCAGGGAAAAATGTATCCCTGCCATTATGTTTATTTTAGTTCCCTCATTATCTTGTCTTTAAGTTCTGTTGACGGCTTTTCCTCGCTGTCTGCGACAGTTTTTTCAATATCTGCGTTTGTAAGCTTAACACTTGCGGCGGCAGTGCCGTCAGAGGATATCCTCATCTTGCTTTTGTGCAGCAGATACACACCGCCTGTTATCAGTAGCAGAAGTGCCGCACTTATAGCGATGATAAGTATTGTATGGGTGTTGTTTTGCTCTGTGGGTTCAGTGATTACGCCTGTAGTCGTGATAGTGCCAAGTCCGGGTGTGATCACAGCTCCGCCGTCCTCAACTATGCTGTCCTCAGCTATAATGCAGTCAACTGTTACTATGTCGCCGTATTTTTCCGAAAACAATTCACGGTATTTTTCAAGGTTAGAAGCGTCCAAAACGTTCACGCTTACACGGTCGTCATAGGCAAGCCACACGTGGAGATCTTCGCTTTCCATAGCTTTTATCTCGTCGTAGACCGCCTTGCGTTCAGTATAGCTGTATTTCCACTCAGAGAATGTGATATAACAGCTGTCGTCCGCTATGTCAAGGATAGCGTCGATATTCTCCTGCGACATTTCTGTAAGACCTGCTGAAGCCAGAAGCACGATCTCCTCGTTTTCGTCAAGGAATTTATCATAGACGAATACAAAGGATAAATATTCGGGATAGCCGTTTTCAAAGTAGTAGTTTTCAAGGTTAAGACAGTCGCCTCGCCCTTGCTCACCGATAGGCTCGGGGATATTAAGTTCATCTGCAACAGCAGTGTTCTCGTTCGGGTCGATGATATCCTCGCTGCCAAGCTGTACTTCGTTTTCTTCGGGGGAGGAAACAGCATACTCGTTGTCTGTTTCGGGTATATCCTTGATAAACTCTTCCTCGGGCATTACCTCAATAACGTCTGTCAATAGTGAGGCTGCGGTTGTGGTAGCATATTCCTCTGCGTTGGCAACAGTACCTCCCATAAGGGATAGCACAAGTGCGGATAATATGAAAGTTTTTTGTAATCTCATTGTAGACCTCCTTAAAGGTGTTACTCGGATAACAGTTTTCTTAGCTGAGATATAGCTTGTCTGTACCGCCATAGCACAGTACCCAGCGGTTTTCCTGTAATCTCCGCTATCTCACGGAATTTTAGTCCGCCGTTTATATGCAGTGTGACGATACTCCTGTCGCTTTCCGAAAGCGTGGAAAGGGCCTCTGCGATATCCTGTCGGCTCTCCCTTTGCGGAAAGGCAATGTCGGTACATTCGTCGATATCTATGTGCGTGGGACTAGTCCTCAGCATATCGAGGGCTTTGTTTCTCGCTGTCTTGAATATGTACGCACGAAGTTTTTTGATTTTTTCGTCTGGCGGCGACTTGTAAAGCTTTATAAATACCTCCTGTACGGTATCCTCAGCAAGGGTACGGTCGTTTGTTATCCTTAAAGCTATTGTGAAAACGGGTGCGGAAAGCCCGTTGTACAGGCTTTCAAAGGCTTTGACGTCACCCGCTCTGATAAGTTTCAGCAGACCACGGAGCTCCTCATCGGTCATCTGTATCACTCCTTTCATAAGCTATAACGTTGAAAAGGACTTTTTTATTGGGAATACTTAAAATTTTTTTAAAACACTTGCAAACATCTGTAAAGTGATATATAATAGTAATATATGATTTTTTCTGTTCGTGCGAGCAGTCTGACTTTATTATACATCTTATTGAAAGGAATGTGTGCAATGCTTAACGAAAAAGTTACTGTCAAGATATGCGGTAAATTTTACAACCTTATGACAGATGACGCAAATCAGCTCATAAATGACGCAAGGGAGATAGAAAGACGTATTTCGGAATTCTGCACTTCCTTTGATTATATAGAAAAAGAGGACGCTGCAATTTATGGAGCACTTGACCTTTTGTCCGAAAAGCGTGATGTTTTAGATGAGGTCGAAAAGTTCAGACAGGAAAATGAAAAGCTTTTAAAGCTTTCCGAGCAGGGTGCAAAGGCTATTGAGGAGAATAACGCTCTCAAAGCTGCAAATGCAGAGCTTAAAAAGGAAAGCGACGAGCTTGCGGCTGCGAAAACGAAGATAGAGGAATTGGAGCAGAAAAATCTTCTTGCCGAGGAAGAGCTTAAAAAGGCAAGAGAGGACAAGACCTCCGCTGAAAAGGCAGAAAAGGAGGCAGAGGCTCTCCGTAAGCAGGTAAGCAGCCTTGAAGAGCGTAACGAGCGTCTTGTTTCCGAGGCTAAGGACAGCGTTGCAAAGATATCCGAAAACGATAAGAAGATAGCAGAGCTTAATAAGACCGTAGAGGAACTGAATAAGTCAAACGCCGCCCTTAAAAAGGACGCAGACGAGGCAGAAAAGCTTATGGAGGAGAATATCCGCCTTTCCGAAGAGGTCAAAAAGGCAGGTAACAGCAGCTCCGAGCAGCAGAAACGTGCCGAGGAGCGTATCAAGGAGCTTGAAAAGGAGAATGCAAAGCTTAAAGCAGACTCCGACAAGACAGACGCAGGCAGCAAGGCTCTTAATAAGCAGATTGCCGAGCTTAACGATAAGGTAAAGAATTATGAGGAAGCTTGTACAAGTGCGGCTTCAAGAGCAGACTCCCTCTCAAAGGAGAATGAAGAGCTTAAAGCAAAGTGTGCAGAGCTTGAAAAGTCTGAGGATACTGTAAAGCAGCAGCTCCGTGCAAGTGCCGACAAGGTGGCAGAGCTAAGCGGTAAGGCTGACAAGCTTGAAGAACTTATGGTAAAGTATTCTCAGGCGGAGAGTGAGAATGCCGCCCTTAAAGCACTTGGCGACAGTGTGCGTGAAACTATGGATAAGCTTACCGCACTTGAAAAGGAGTGCGAGGAGCTTAAAACAAAGGCGGAAAAAGCAGACAAGGAAAACAAAGAGCTTAAACGCACAAACGATTCTCTTAATAAGCAGCTTAATGAAATGTTAGAGGACGGACAGCTTACATTATGAGTGAGATTTTATCCCCCTGCGGAAGTATGGAAAGTCTTGCGGCGGCACTCAATACGGGTGCCGACGCAGTTTACGTTGGAATGAAACAGTTTTCGGCACGTAAAAATGCCGAAAATTTTTCTGTTGAGGAACTTAAAACAGCCTGTGAGGAATGTCACCGCCGTGGCGTAAAGCTGTATGTTACTCTCAACACAATAATATTTGATAGCGAGGTGGAGGAGTTTATCTCCTGTGTAAAAGCGGCTGCTGAATGTGGTGTTGATGGTGTTATAATTCAGGATTTGGGTGCGGCGGCTCTGTTAAAAAGCGTTTGTCCCGATATGCCGATACACGCATCTACACAGATGACCCTCAACAGTGTTTGCGGAGTGAAAGCGGCGGAGCAGCTTGGTTTCTCCCGTGTTGTGCTTGGACGTGAGCTTTCAAAGGAGCAGATAAAACATATAAAGGATAACACGGATACAGAGCTTGAAATATTCGTACACGGTGCATTATGCGTGTCGATAAGCGGTCAGTGCTATATGAGCAGTATCTTCGGCGGCAGAAGCGGTAACAGGGGGCTTTGTGCTCAGCCCTGCCGACTGGATTTCACCTGTGGCGACAGGCACAATGTAATTTCGCTTAAAGATAGCTCGATAATACCACATCTCCCCGAGTTGGCAGATATGGGCATAGCCTCCTTTAAGACGGAGGGCAGAATGAAACGACCCGAATATGTTGCCTGTACAGCGGACGCTTGTTATAAGTCCCTTGCGGGAGAGCCTTACGATAAGGAAAGGCTTGGCGATATTTTTTCAAGGGGCGGACTTACCGACAGCTACTTTACAGGTACTATGTCGGATATGCAGGGTATACGCACAAGGGAGGACGTGGAGAATTCCGCAAAGGCTTTGAGCGGTATAAAAGCTCTGTACAAGGACGAGCTGCCACGTTTGTCCGTGGATATCCACACCACTGCTGAGGCAGGACAGCCGCTTACAGCCGGTGCAAGGTGCGGCGGTATCTATGCAAGTGTTACAGGTGCGGTGCCGCAGACGGCTCAGAAGACGGCGGCAACAGAGGATAGCATTGTTGAGCGTATGTCAAAGCTTGGCGGCACTCAGTTTTATGCGGGTGAGATATCCGCAGATGTTGACGAGGGACTGTTTATTCCCGCGGCGGAGCTTAACGCACTCCGCAGAGCACTTTGCGAGCAGCTTGACAGACTCATTCTTGAAAGGAATACTCCGAAATACAAAATTTCAGAGCAAAGACCTTTACCGCAGAAGAAACGCAGCACGGGAAGGCTCAGATATCGTGCGGAGGTGGCAGACGGTGAGCAGCTAAGACAGGCATTGTCGCTGCCCTTTGAGATTATCTACGCACCCATAAAGCTGCTTTGCGAAAACACAGAGCAGAAAGACCGTATTGCAGTAGTGCCTCCGCTGTTTCTTGCAGATTGCGAGGACGAGATACGAAACCGCTTAAAGATATTGAAAAAGTCGGGATTTACAAAGGGTGTTGCCCATACACTGGGTCACGCACAGCTTTTAAAGGAAGAGGGTTTTGAGATACTGGGCGGTTACAGGCTCAATGTAATAAACAGCTATGCCGCAGATTTCTATGAGGATTTCGGTCTTTCGGATATCACGCTTTCCTTTGAGGGTACAGTAGCTCAGCTTTCACAGATACAGTGCGGTGTACCGAGGGGAATACTTGCCTACGGCAGACTTCCGCTTATGGCTATGAGGAGATGTCCCATATCGGGCGGTGCTACTTGTAATGCGGAAACTCCCTGTGGAAAAAGTATAAAAGACCGCCGTGGAAATGAAATGCCGATACTTTGCGGCGGAAACTCCGTAGAGCTTTTAAATCCCGACCTGCTTATTATGAGCGACAAGCAGAATGCTCTTTCGCAGTTTGATTTCGCACTTCTGAAATTCACAGATGAAAAAGAACTTGCACCTGTGCTTGATATGTATCTGCACGATAAAAAGCCCTCAGGAAGCCTTACAAGGGGATTGTATTTCAGGGGAGCGGAGTAATTTAAAAGGTTTTTGGTGCTTTGTTTAGCAATGCGTTATGATAAAGTACCAAAAAAAACTTTTTTCAGCGAAAAATTTGATGTAAATAATATATTGCCCTCTGCACAAAATAGTGGTATAATTAGTTGATGTTTAATATGGCATAACTGTCGATAAAAATTGTTAATTTATATATAAGGAGAAAGAAGTATGTTCGGAATAAGCAAGGATATCGGTATCGACCTCGGTACCGCAAACACACTGGTATATATGAGAGGCAAGGGCATCATCATTCGTGAGCCCTCCGTTGTTGCGGTGGATAAGAAGCTGCAATGCGTACGCTATGTAGGTCAAGAGGCAAAGGACGTTATCGGTCGTACTCCCGGCTCTATCGTTGCTGTAAGACCCTTAAAGGATGGCGTTATCGCAGACTTCGATATGACTTCCAGTATGCTTGAACAGTTCATTAAAAAGGCTCTCAAAGGCAGAGGCAGAGCAAGAGTTATCATCTGTATCCCATCTGGCGTTACAGAGGTAGAGCGTCGTGCCGTTAAAGAGGCTGCACAGAACGCAGGTGCAAAGCGTGTTTCCATTATCGAGGAGCCTATGGCTGCTGCTATCGGTGCTGGACTTCCCGTTGCTGAACCTGTTGGCAGTATGATCGTTGATATCGGCGGCGGTACAAGTGAAGTTGCTATCATCTCCCTCGGCGGTATCGTAACAGCACGTTCCGAGAGAGTAGCAGGCGATGACTTTGATTCTGCTATCATCAACTACATCAAGAAGAAGTACAATCTCCTTATCGGTGAGAGAACAGCGGAAAACATCAAGACAGGTATCGGCTCTGCATACAAGACCTGCGATAATGAGCCTGTAATGGATATCAAGGGTAGAAACCTGCTCAACGGTCTGCCTGAGAACATCACCGTTACCAGCGAGGAGATACGTGAGGCTATCTCCGAGCCTCTTGCACACGTTATCGAGGCTATCAAGACAACTCTTGAAAAGACTCCCCCCGAACTTGCTGCGGATATTATCGAGAGCGGCATTATGCTTGCGGGCGGCGGTGCACTTCTCAGAGGACTTGATATGCTTATCCACGAGGAAACAGGTATGCCTGTAAAGATTGCAGAGCATCCCCTTGACTGCGTAGCAGACGGTACAGGCAAGGTTCTTGAAAATATTGACAAGCTTGAAGACGTACTCAGCGAGGACGACAGCATTTATTGATAGAAATGTACACAGGGATATGGGCAGCCGTATCCCTGTGTTAAGATAGAGGAATTATCGGGGGAGAGTAATGAAAGAGTTTTTTCATAGCGTAAAGTTTAAAATTCTCATAGGCATTGCGGCTCTCTTGTTGGGTCTTCTGACTTATGTGGCTGTTTCGGGAGGCTTTGCAACAGTACCCGAGCAGATAATAAATACAGTTACTTATCCCTTTGTTACAGCGGCAAACGCTATCTCGGACGGAGTAGGCGGCTTTATCGACAAGCTTGTCAATGCTGACAGCTACAAGCAGCAGAATGACGAGCTGCGTGCGGAATTAAGCGAGATGTACAAGGCTACCGTTGACTACGAGGAACTTAAAGAGGAAAACAAGCTGCTTAGAGAAATGCTGGGTCTTAAAGAGGAGAATGAAAGCTTTGTATTCTCCGACCCCTGCGATATCGTTGCAAGAAATGCAAATGATATCTACGGCGGCTTTACGATAAACAGGGGCAGCGACGATGGTATCTCTCTGTACGACCCTATAATCACCCCTGTGGGACTTATCGGCAGGGTATCTGAGATAGCTCCTAACTATTCAAGGGTGACCACCGTGCTTTCGCCTCAGATGAGCGTAGGTGTTTTCTCTATGAGGTCTAAGGCGACAGGTGTTATCGAAAACGACCTTACAAGTGCACAGAATGGACTTTGCCTTATGAGCAATATCCTTAAAGACGCCGACATAATGGTGGGCGATATCGTTGCCACATCGGGCGGCAGCGGACTTTTCCCTAAGGGCGTTATCGTGGGTGTTGTAAAAGAGGTATATGACGACCCCAACGGACTTTCCAAACACGCACTTATAGAGCCGACGGAAAACAGCTTTGACGCTGTTACAGTGTTTGCCGTAGTAGATTTCGACGGTAAGGGACTTTCCTTTGGTATAACAGATTAAAAGGATAGATTATGAAAATGATATCTTCCAGGAGCAAGGCACGGTCACGGAGAGTGATGCTGCGTGGATTTCTGCGTTGGCTTCTCTATGCGACAGCTTTGCTCATTTTTTATTTATGGTTTACAAATCCGCTTATGCAGGGCTTTTGCCCCCTGCTGTTGATACCCCTTGCGACTGCTGTTGCAATGTTTGAAGGGGAACTTGCGGCAGCCGTTTTCGGTGTATTCTGCGGACTTATGATGGACATAGGCTCAGGAGCTATGGCGGGTTTTTCCTCGTTGTGGTTACTTGCATTGTGTCCTGTTATCTCGATACTTTCCCAGTTTTATATAAAGAGGAATATCCTGAGTCATTTTATACTCAACCTTGCGGTTACGGTATTTATGTGCTTTCTTGATTTCCTTTTCCGTCACTGGGTATGGGAGGGTGCGGAGTCGGGCATAACCTTTGTACGCTCGCTGCTTCCCGCATATATCGGTGCGGTGGTTGCGGCTCTGCCTGTTTATCTCCTTGTGTGGCTGATATCTGTGAAGATGCGTCCTAAGGAGCAGCGTCGCCTTGAAGAATCCGCACAGACAGCAGAGGACAACGCAGAGATAGTGAGAGAGTGACCTGTTATGAAATACTTCGGGGCGGGACTCAGCGAAAAGCACTCGGCACTGAGCAGGATAATACGCAAAAAGGAATATTTGGAACAGGCTAAGTCTTTGTTTTCAGAGATACACGCTGCGGTCAATATGCCCTGTGTGTACGGCGGCTGTGACAATGAGGTAAGCAGACTTTTTTGCGGTCTGCCCGAAAGCAGCTTCGCTGTAATGCCCACTGCAAAGGATGAAACGATAGCCTGGTCGTTGTGGCATATCGCCCGTATAGAGGACATCACGGTCAATATGCTTATCGCACGGAATGAACAGCTGTTTGACGACAGTTGGAGGGAGCGTATAGGCTCACCAGTGACAGACACGGGCAACGCAATGACCGATGAAGAGATGATAGATTTCAGCAAAGCGGCAGATGTAAAAGCATTGCTGGATTATAGGAATGTTGTTGCCGCTCGTACAAGAGATGTTGTTGCGGCACTCTCTTATGAAGATATGCGGCGAAAGGTATCACAGGAGGATATAATAAGGATAGCGGAGTGTGGCGGAGTTACTGACAAGGAACAGTCGCTGTGGCTGCTTGATTATTGGTCGGGTAAGGATATTGCGGGACTTCTGCTTATGCCGCCCACAAGACATACAATGCTGCACCTTAATGCCTGTGCAAGGGTAAAGCACCTTATAGAAACGAGGAAGAGCCTTTACAAAGGCTGATATATATTTGGAGGCAAAATGTCAAAATTTTCGGGTTTCGTACGTTCCGCAGTACTTGCGGCTATTGTTATAGTAGCGTCGTTTATGTGCGGATTAAGGCTGCTTGAAATACAGATAGCCGACGGTGAGATGTATCTTGCACTTACCAAAAGCACCTATACCGCACGTCAGGATATCGAGGCGGCAAGGGGCAGGATAGCCGACTGCAACGGCAACGTCATAAACACAAACAAGATAAGTTACAGCGTTAATCTCCAAAGGTCGTCACTTACAACGGGTACGGAGAATGAGATAATATACCGTGTGCTGACGGTACTTATCGAAAACGGCGAGGAATGGAACGAATCTATCCCCATATCAAAGACTGCACCCTATACATTCCTTTCGGGAAAGGATACTCAGATAGACACGCTCAGAAAGGAGCTTAACCTCGGCGTCTATGCTACGGTGGAAAACTGTATGCACGAGCTTTACAAGACCTATGAGATATCCGAGGATTACGACGAGCAGATGCGTCGCTATATTGCAGGCGTTCGTTACGAGATGCAGATAAAGGACTTCTCCTATCAGAATAAATATGTACTGGCAAAGGATATTTCGGATAAGACGGTGCTTGAACTGAAAGAGCTCAGTCATCTTCTCCCGGGAGTTGACATTACTGAGGATTGGAGCAGGGTATACCTTGACGGCGAGCTTGCTCCCCATATCAGAGGTACTGTCGGTGCAATCTCCGCCGAGGAGTATGCAGAGCTTAAAAGCTCAGGTTACACGATGAATGACATTATCGGTCTTTCGGGCGTGGAATCCGCACTGGAAGACACTCTGAGAGGTGAGCGTGGTACAAGAACGATCACCAGAAGCTCAGACGGAACGGAACTTGCCGACGAGATAACCAAAGAGCCTGTCGCCGGAAACAGCGTAATGCTGACTATTGACAGCAATTTTCAGAAAAATCTCCAACATATACTGGAACACTATGTAAACTTTATGCATTCTCCACATTACACTCAGGATACAAGAGGTAAGGAGTGTACAACAGGTGCGGCGGTAGTGCTTGACGTAAAGACAGGAGCAGTGCTTGGACTTGCAAGTACCCCAGGCTACGATATAAACGAGCTTGTCGAGAATTACGAGGCAGTGCTGAATGCAGAGGATTCGCCTATCTTCAACCGTGCTTTGAGCGGAACTTTCCGCCCCGGCTCTACCTTCAAGACAATAACTGCAACAGCCGGTCTTGCTGAGGGAGTTATAACCGATGAGACCGCTATTTATTGCGGCGGTACTTATTATCATTACGGCGGCGGTTTTACTCCGCATTGTCATCTTCGCTCGGGTCACGGCGACCTTGACGTGGAGAACGCTCTGCGGCACTCCTGCAATATCTTCTTCTACGAAACAGCAAGGCTTATGGGAATAGATACTCTCGCTAACTGGGCGGCAAGATTCGGAGTAGGCACAGACCTTGGCTTTGAGCTTAGTATGGAAACAGGTCAGATGACCTCTATGGAGGTTTACGAAAAGCTGGGACTCACCTGGAACAACGGCGATATCGTTCAGGCAGGAATAGGTCAGTCTGAAACACTTTTAACGCCTCTCCATATGGCGGTGCAGGCTATGACCATTGCAAACAAGGGCATACGCTACAAGCCGTACATCGTAAAGGCTGTTTACAACTACGACTATACAGAGCTTATCAGCGAAACAAAGCCTGTCGTTGCGGAGGATATGTCGGAGTATAAAGAGGTGTTTGAAACTGTAACAGAGGGTATGAAAATGGTATCCAACTCCGCAAACTTCATTGTTGATGGAATGTGGGTGAACATCTACGACTACAAGGGAGTAGGCGGCGAGGTCGCAACCAAGACGGGTACTCCGCAGAAGAGCGTTGATGTGTTCAATTCTGCAATAGTCGGTTTCTATCCTGCTGACGATCCCGAAATAGCCTTCGGTGTGCTTATGGAGGAGGCTGAGTACAGCCGTCACATTGCGGCAAACATTATCGGTGCTTACGTTACGGGCGAATTTGATCCCGAATACGATGAGGACGGAAACGCTGTTGACGCATTGTAAGACGTTTCCAAAGAATGTGTTGCATAATGCACAAAAATTTTTTGTGTTTATTGCTGAAAATTCACAAATTTTTGCAATATTAACAAAAAGGTCTTTTCATATTGTTTTTTTTGTGATAAAATGATATCAGATAATAATATAATGATTTCTATGCGATATAGAAAGACAGAGCTTTATGCTCAGAGAGGGGAAAGATATGTCACAGATCATTGCAGTAACTGCGGGTAAGGGCGGTACAGGTAAGTCTACAACATCAGCCAATGTTGCGACTGCACTTGCGTCACTCGGTAAGAAGACTCTTGTAGTGGAGCTTGACTTCGGTCTGAGATGTCAGGATATTATGCTTGGCATCAAGGATAAGGTAAAGCACGACATCGGTGAATATTTAGAGGGCAAAATAGATATCCTCACAGCCACCACAAAGGTAGACCGTGTAGATAATCTGTATCTTGTATGTGCTACACGAAACCCGTTTATTGAGATAAATCCCGAAAAGATTATGGAAGTATGTGAGGAGATGCGTAAGCACTTCGACTACATCATTATGGATACCGCAGGTATCGGCAGTTCCGTATTCAGCGTTATCAAGGCTGCTGAGCTTATCCTTATGGTAACGACACCTGATACAGTCTGTGTACGTGACGGTGCTATCCTGTCTGACTTCCTTTATGTAAAGAATTGTACAAACCAGCGTCTTGTTATCAACAAGGTAAGCCCCAACTTCAAGGACGAGGATATCCTCTACGACCTTGACGAGGTTATGGATAACGTAGGTATCCCGCTTATCGGTGTTGTACCTGAGGACGTAAATATCAAGGTTTGCGGTGCAAAGGGTGAGCCTCTTCCTCCCAACTGTGGCGGTGCAAAGGCTTACGCAGCTATCGCAAGAAGAATTGTCGGCGATGAAGTTCCGCTGACTATCAACATAAACTAAATTTTAGGGAGGGAACTCCAAATGCATATCGCACTTATCGCACACGATTCCAAGAAAGAGCTTATGGTTCAGTTCTGCATCGCATACTGCGGTGTACTCAGCCGACATAGTATCTGTGCAACAGGTACTACCGGTAAGCTTGTTTCCGAAGCCACAGGATTACATATCCAGAGATTTTTAAGCGGCTCTCAGGGCGGCGATCAGCAACTTGCGTCCAGTATCTCCTGCAACGAGATCGACTTGCTCATATTCTTCCGTGACCCGCTCAATGCAAAGTCACACGAGCCGAACGATATAAATCTTCTGCGTCTTTGCGACGTGCATAATATTCCCGTTGCTACCAATATTGCAACAGCTGAGGCACTTATTCACGCCCTTGAACGTGGCGACCTTGACTGGCGTGAATATATGCGTAGCTAAGAATTATTTTCGGAAAATAAAGCGTACCTGTGCTATGGGTACGCTTTTTTGTTTTATGTGGTGATCTGCTTGATTTTTACGGAGAATTATGGTATGATATAAAAGTATATTTATGCTATAAAAAAGAACTTAATTACGAAAGGAAAAACAACTATGAACATCAAACCTCAGAAGGGTATGCAGGAATACCTTCCCGAAGCGGCGGCTCAGCGTGACCGCCTTATGAACATCATTCTCGACACCTATACAAAGAGCGGTTTTACACGCATCTACACTCCCGCTGTTGAGAGTGCAGAGAACCTCGACAAGAGTGACGGCGGCGATAACCTCAACCTTATCTTCCGCATTATGAAGAGAGGCGACAAACTTGCCTCCGCCCTTGCTAAGACTCCCGTTGACGAAAAGGAGCTGTGCGACTTAGGACTTCGTTATGACCTTACACTCCCCCTGTCACGTTACTACGCAAACAACCGCAACAGTCTGCCAAACCCCTTTAAGGTAATCCAGATAGACAAGGTATACCGTGCAGAGCGTCCCCAGCGTGGCAGACTTCGTGAGTTCGTGCAGTGTGATATAGATATCTTAGGCTCTGACAGTTATGTAAATGAGATAGAGCTTATCTCCGTTACCGCAAAGGCTCTTACCAAGATAGGCATAGGCGAGTTTACAGTGCGTGTAAACGACAGACGTGTACTGCGTAACTCCCTTATGACAATGGGCTTCCCCGAGGAGTGCCTTGATACTGTTTCCGTGTCCTTTGATAAACTTGACAAGATAGGTGCAGAGGGTGTTGCCGCAGAGCTTACCGAAAAGGGTATGCCCGAGGAGGCTATAAAGTCACTCACAGCCCTGCTTGAAAAGGGCAGACTGACCCTTGATGATATGGCACAGTACTGTTCCGAGGATGCAAAGGATATTCTCGAACAGCTTCGTACCATTATTGAAACAGCAGACAAGCTGTCTGACGGCTACACCGTTGAGTTCGACCCCTCCCTTGTAAGAGGTCAGGGCTACTATACAGGCACAGTATTCGAGGTAGCAAGTAAGCAGTTCGGCGGCACAGTTGCAGGCGGCGGACGTTACGATAACCTCATCGGCAGATTTACAGGCGATACAGTTCCTGCGGTAGGCTTCTCCATTGGCTTTGAGCGTATCTTCTCCATTGTACAGGAGAACAATATCCAGCTTGCAGGCACACGCAAAAAGACAGCTATCCTCTATAAGAGCGAGGATATCCTTGACGCTATCGCAAAGTCCTCCGAGCTTGAAGCAGACAGCGATGTAACGCTTGTTCTCGTGCCTAACCCCAAGAAGATAGACAAGGTATACAGCAGAGTAAAGCAGCAGGGCTTTGACGAGATAATCAAGGTGAATTTATAATGCAGACGATAGTGATAAGGCTTTCACCCTCAAAACTGAAAAATCCCGATCTTGACCTAAGATATATTGTCCCGGACAAGATAGAAGAGGTAACAAACGGGATTATAACGGATAACGGATTTGATTATCTACCCGATAACTCTATGGGAATATGGCTTGAAACAGAAAACGCAAGGGAAAGCTATCCTTTGATCGTAAAGCTGTTCAGAAAAAAGAAGTTTCTCAAAAATGATTTATCCCAAAGTGCAGAGATCTATATTTCGGAGAATGATTGTGAAAGTATAGATAACTGCACAAGGGTATATCCTGAGGAGTAAACGTTATGCAGACTATAATAGTAAAGCTTGATATAAAAAAGCTGAAAAAGGTTGATTTAGGAATATCAGACCGTATTGTTGAAAGGGCAGAACAAGTTTCGGGAGGAATGATAGCGGACGGCGATTATGGCTATTTCAGTCCTGACGGAAGTGCGGCAGTATGGTTGAACGCTGAAAATGCTTCCGAGGGTGCAGAGCTGCTTGTAAAGCTGTTTCAGAGCGAAAAGTTTTGCGGCAACGACTTGACAGCGGCTGCTGAAATATACATATCCGAGAATGAAAGGGAGCTGCTTTTCAACTGTACAAAAGTATATCCAAATGAATAAGAGGACACTATGAAAAAACAATTTCTCGAAATAGGCAAGATAGTAGCAACACAGGGAATTCGTGGCGAGGTAAGGGCACAGTATTACTGCGACAGTGCAGAGGTGCTGTGCGACTTTGATACACTTTACTTTGACAAGGGCAAGACCGAGATACACGTTACAAGGGCTTACCCCCACAAGAATATCGTGGTGATGAAGATAGAGGGTATCGACACCATTGAACAGGCACAGCCTGTTATCGGAAAGATACTGTATATGGACAGGGACGATGCAGAGCTTGAAGAGGGTCTGTACTTTATTCAGGACATTATCGGACTTATGGTAAAGGACGTTGATACAGGCGTTGAATACGGTAAGATAACAGACGTGTACCAGAACGGTGCAAGTGACGTGTACTCCATAAGAAAGGAGAACGGCACGGAGCTTATGTTCCCCTGTATCGACGAGGTAGTTATAAAGACAGATATCGAGGGCGGGGAGATGCTTATCCGTCCTCTGCCGGGACTTTTCGATGAGGATTGATATTGCAACGCTGTTCACGGATATGTGCGACAGCGTTCTTAATGAAAGCATAGTGGGAAGAGGGATAAAGAACGGCTTTATCGAGATATACACCCACGATATCCGTGACTACACAGAAAACAGGCACCGCAAGGTGGACGATAAGCCCTACGGCGGCGGCACTGGAATGGTTATGCAGGCTCAGCCTGTGTATGACTGTATTGCGGATATAATCTCACAGCATAAAAAACGTCCTCGTATAATCTATATGTCCCCACAGGGCGAGGTGCTGACGCAGGCTAAGGTCAAGGAACTTGCCGCAGAGGAGGGACTTATCCTGCTTTGCGGACACTACGAGGGCATAGACCAGCGTGTCCTTGACGAGCTTGAATGCGAGGAGCTTTCTGTCGGCGATTATGTGCTTACAGGCGGCGAGCTTCCCGCACTTATCGTTGCGGACGCTGTTGCAAGGCTGCAAAAGGGCGTACTTCCAAACGAGGACGCTTACAGTATAGAGAGCCACTACAACGGTCTGCTTGAATATCCCCAGTACACTATGCCGAGGGAGTGGCGTGGCAGAGAAGTCCCCGAGGAGCTTCTCACAGGCGACCACAAGAAGATAACCGAGTGGCAGCGAAAGGCGGCACTCAGGGTCACAGCAGAAAAGCGTCCCGATATGCACGAGGAATATATGGACGGCATTTTGCAGGATTTCTGGGCGGAATTTCTTAGTGCAAAGGAGATTTCGGAGGACGCAGAATGCTCAGAGGTATTTCGTTTTGGCAGAGATAACGAGGAATCGGACAGGATATTAAAGCTTGTGCTTAGAGGAAAAAAGAGAGCCGCAGTTCATTCGTTGGCGGCATACAGGGTAGACGGTGAACCACTCCCGAAGAAAGACGAATACAGCGTTGTCACCGACTGGGACGGAATTCCGTACTGCGTTATAAAGGTAACAAGGGTGCAGATTATTCCGTTTAACGAGATTACTCCCGAACAGGCAAAAAAGGTCGGGTACAGCTCTATTGAGGAGTGGAGAGAAAAGCACAGGGATTTCTTTATAAGAAACGGTGCGGAGTTCGGATATGAATTCTCCGAGGATATGCCCGTTGTTTTTGAGGAATTCAGGCTGGAATACAAACGCAGACAGGAAGTTTGAGAGGTAGAGAATGTTCAGACCTATGCGTAGAGCAAAGCAGCAGCTTTCAGACAGTGAGAGTCGTGATATCCTTAAAAGAGGGAAATACGGCGTACTTGCCCTTTCGGGCGATGACGGATATCCCTATGCAGTGCCGCTGAATTATGATTACAGTGACGGAAAGATATATTTTCACTGTGCGAAGAGCGGTCACAAGATAGACGCTTTGAAAAACTGTTCAAAGGTTTCATTCTGTGTTGTTGACAGCGATGAGCTCGTGCCGCAGGAGTACACAACCTATTTCCGCAGTGTTATAGTATTCGGAAAGGTACGCATAATCGAGGATGAAACTGAAAAGCTCCGTGCAATAGAGCGTATCGCAGTTAAATTCAATCCTAATGACAGTGAGCAGTCAAGAAAAACAGCTATACAGAGGGAATTCCCTCCGCTTTGCATACTTGAAATGGAGATAGAGCATATCAGCGGCAAGGAAGCGATAGAGCTGGTGCGTAAGAGAAAAGATGAATACGTTACTATTCCTGCAAAGGATACGGAAACCTTGAATAAGTGTCTTAAAATGCGTGAGGATGTGTTTATAAAGGAGCGTGGAGTTTCCGCTGAAATAGAGCGTGACGAAAATGATATCCTTGACGGCGTGTGCGACCATTTTCTTATAGCAAAGGCAGGTGAGCCTGTCGGTGCTTTCCGCTGTATGCACAGGGGAGAGGCTGTCGTTTTACAGCGTTTCTGTGTGCTTAAAGAGTACAGAGGCAGCGGTATGGGTAGTGCGGCACTACGTTTTGTCGAGGATTTTTATAGTAAAAAGGGAATATCCCGTATAGAGCTTGACTCAAAATTTGAGGCAAAGAGCTTTTATGAGAGAAACGGCTACAAAACAGTTTCCGAGCCTTTTGAGGAGGCAGGAATACCTCACGTTAAAATGTTGAAAGAGTTAAAGGGAAAGGCATAACAATGACTAAAAATGCATTTATAGCAATAACAGGCAGGGCGAATGCGGGAAAATCCTCCCTCACAAATCTGCTGGTGGGTGAAAAGGTATCTATCGTCAGCGAAAAGCCGCAGACCACACGAAACCGTATAAACGGTGTACTTACCGAGGGTGATATCCAGTATGTATTTATCGATACCCCCGGTATGCACAAGGCAAAGACAAAGTTGTCCGAGCATATGGTGAAGTCTATCCGCACAAGCGTTGACGATGTAGACTGTGCTATCCTTATGGCGGACGTTACCAAAAAGCTGTCTGCTATCGAGCAGGACCTTATCCGTAGCTTTGCAAGTCACGGTACGGAGGTAATTCTTCTCCTTAATAAGATAGACCTGCTTAAATCAAAGAGCGAAGTGCTTGGTATAATCCAGCAGTACAGCGAGCTGTACGACTTTGCGGAGATAATCCCCATAAGCGTAAAGAACCGCATAAATACCGACAAGATAATGCCTATACTTGAAAAGTATGCGGTGGAGGGGGAGCATTTCTTCCCCGATGATATTGCAACAGACCGTACCGAGCGTTTTATGTGTGCGGAGATAGTGCGTGAAAAGATACTGTGGACGATGCAGGAGGAGATACCCCACGGTGTTGCGGTGGATATCGAGAGCTTCAAGAGCCGTGAAAAGAACGGTGCAGAGCTTATCGACATCGGAGTTGTCATCATCTGCGAAAAAGACAGCCACAAGGGTATGATAATCGGTAAGGGCGGCGAGCGTTTAAAGCAGATCGGCTCTATGGCACGAAAGGACATCGAGGAGCTTTTACAGGCTAAGGTAAATCTTCAATGCTTCGTAAAGGTCAAGGAGGACTGGCGTAACAGGGAGCGGTTTATAGCAGATATGGGTCTTGCTGATGAATAATAACTATCATTCGGGCGGACTAAGAGAGGCCGTCGTTTGATATATTTACGGAGGTGAAATAATGTTCTTCACATACGACGGCATAGTTGTCGGCAGACGTGAGGTCGGCGACAACAGTTGTTTTATAGATATCCTCACCGATGAACAGGGCATTATAGAGGCCTCCGCACACGGTGCAAAGAAGATAAACAGTCCGCTGTTGTCCTCTGCTTCGCTGTTTGCGTATTCCACATTCTGTCTTAACAAGACAAAACTGAGATATACCGTAAACAGTGCAAAGCCGAAGTACAGCTTTCACGAGGTTGGCTCTTCTATCGAGATACTTGCACTTGCCACGTATTTTGCACAGGCGGTGAGATTTTGCACCCCTCAGGAGCAGATGCAGGACAGTATTGTGCGTTTTTTTGCGATAGCTCTTTTTGAGGCGGTGAAGGCTGAGCGGCTTGAAACAGTACGTTCAGCGTTTGAACTAAGATATACGTCGATGCTTGGCTACTGTCCCGACCTCAGAGCTTGTCTTAACTGCGGCTGCTACGAGCATAACGAGATGTTCTTTCTTCCCGACAGCGGAGAGCTTGTCTGCGGCGATTGTTTTGACAGAGAATACGGCGGAAGATACTTCGTGCTGCCGCCCGATACTCTTTCGGCTATGAGGAATATCCTCTATTCTCCGCTTGACAGGGCGTTCAGATTTCGTATTTCGGGCGACAGTGCGGCGGTGCTGTCCCGTGTGACGGAGAGCTACTTTCTCTCTCGCACCGAAAGGAGCTTTCCTGCCCTCGACTACTATAAAAAGCTTATTTCTCCGTTTAAGTGAAAAATGTTGACAAAATAAACGGTTTGGTGTATAATGTAATTGCTTTTGTAATGTGGTAAAGTGCAAAAGCGAGAAATTGGTAATTATTTATGAAAAGAGGTAAATATTATGTCTAATTCAAAGCCTTTATTTATTAAGGATATGGCAAAGGGTGATTATATCACTGTACTTATCTTATCTATCATTACGATAATTCTTGCTATCATCAATATTGCAATGACATCGGGTGATTACAACGAGATGAAGTCGGTAATGGATCCTATCAACGAGGTCATTGCGATGTACGGCGAAGAGGCACTCGAATATATGCCCAGTGAATATATGGAAGTTATTAACTGGATGAATTTCTTCAATGTGTTTATCCCTATATTCATTGCTGTTAAGGTATGGGGTCTTATCAATGCTGTGCTTGTTATCATAAAGTTCAGACCCGCTTATCTGACTATGATATTCTATTATATTGTAAGTATAATAATAAGCGTTGTTGACGCAGTTGCTTGTATTATTATGGGTGTGGATCCCGGTGTTCCCGGCACGATAGTATCTATCACTGTTACTATTGCTCTTATCAAGATGTTCGCAAAGATATTCATCAGCAGCGGCTATTCTAACACTGTAAGCTCTGCAAGTACATACAATCCCAGTGTTGACAACCTCCGTCCCGAGGCTACTTCCACAAGATACAGCAGCGTTCCCACACCCGTTGGCTCTGAGATGCAGTCCGTAGGCGGCCCGACTGAAATGCCCTCCATTGGTGCTGCTCCCGTTGAGCCTGCAATGTCGTCTGTGAACCTTGCAAAGCCCGCTGAAAGCAATGCAACAGGCGGTGTACAACTCGCAAAGCCTGTTTCTGCTGCAAAGTGGCAGTGCAGAGGCTGTGGTATGGAAAATGATGCAGCAAGTGGTTTCTGTATGAGCTGTGGCAGCCAGAAAGAATAATTACAGTGTCCGACAGTAAACTGCTGTCGGACATTTTTATATAGTTGACATTGGTGGAACAATAATATATAATAGAAAATGGATCACTATGGCAATGCGTTACTGTGTATAGTGCAGTATGAAAAAGAGGTAAAAAATGAACAAATATTATAAGAAACTGGAACTTGACAAGATACTTGAACTTCTTGCGGCTCAGACATACAGCGATACCTGTCGTGAGCAGGCACTTAAATTAAAGCCGATATTCGACGGTGAGAAGATGCGTACAGAGTTAAAAAAGACCGACGACGCATTCACGCTGTCTGCGAAATTCGGCACACCCCGTTTCAGAAAGATAAAGGATATACAAGGCTCACTAAAACGCTGTAAGAGTGGCTCTGCACTGTCTTTCCGTGAGCTGCTGGACGTTGCGGAGATACTCCGTGAAACAGGTATGCTCTGTGACTGGTACAGCCAGTGCTCGGGAATAGAAAACAGCCTTGATATGTATTTCAGTGAGCTGTACCCGATAAAGACATTGGAGCAGCGTATCTCCGAGAGCATAATCTCCGAGGAGGAGATGTCTGACGGAGCAAGTGCGGAGCTTTCCTCTATCCGTAAAAGGATAGTAAGACAGGGACTTAATATCCGTGAGCAGCTTGACAAACTTGTAAAGAACAAATCCACGCAGAAATATCTGCAAGAGAATATCATAACTATGCGTGATGGAAGATACGTTGTACCTGTCCGCTCCGAGTATAAGAATGAAGTCCCCGGTCTTGTGCACGACACTTCCGCTACGGGACAGACCTTCTTTATCGAGCCTATGAGTGTTGTGGAGGCAAACAATGAGATACGAGTGCTGAAAGCCCGTGAGCAGGCGGAGATAGAGCGTATCACCCGTGAACTGTCCGAGCAGGTAGGCGAAAATGCAGACAGCATTGCAAATAACTTCCGTCTTGCGGAGATACTTGAACTTTACTTTGCAAAGGCTAACCTTGGTGCAAAGATGAAGGGCGTGGCGGCAGAGATATCAGACGAGCCGAAAGTGATCCTAAATAACGCACGTCACCCTCTCATAAATGCAGATACAGTAGTCCCTATTTCCGTGGAAATAGGCGAACATTACGACAGCCTTATCATCACAGGTCCTAATACAGGCGGTAAGACGGTAGCCATAAAGACAGTGGGACTGCTCACCCTTATGACTATGTGCGGCCTTATGATACCCGCAGGCGACGGAAGTGTTGTGGGTGTATTCAACGGAATATATGTGGATATAGGCGACGAGCAGAGCATCGAGCAGAGTTTGTCCACATTCTCCTCGCATATGACGAATGTTATAAAGATATTGGAGAAAGCCGACGAGCGTTCTCTTGTGCTGATAGATGAGCTTGGAAGCGGTACAGACCCCGTAGAGGGTGCGGCACTAGCGGTGTCTATCTTAACGCAGTTAAAGGAATACTCCGCAAAGGTAGTGGCAACGACCCACTATCAGGAGGTAAAGATGTTTGCCCTGGAAACTGAGGGGGTTGAGAATGCCTGCTGTGAGTTTGACGTAAACACTTTAAAGCCCACATATCGTGTTATCGTGGGAGTCCCCGGTAAATCCAACGCATTTGCGATATCCTCAAAGCTTGGTATGCCGCACTTTGTAATTCAGCGTGCGGAGAGCCTTGTAAGCAGCGAGAATAAACGTTTCGAGCAGGTAGTCGACGCACTGGAAAAATCCCGTCAGGAGCTTGAGGAGCTTAAAGAGAGCGTGGCTATCTCCGAGCGTAACGCAAAGATGACCGAGAGCGAGCTTAAACAGAAGTTGTCCGAACTTGAAGCTCAGAAAGAAAAGGAACTTGAAAACGCACGTCAGCGTGCGATGAGCATTATCGAGGAAACACGTTTCCGCTCAAATATGCTGTTAAATGAACTTGACGAGCTTAAAAAAGTCAAGGACAAGGAGGAGTTCCGTCAGAAATACTCTGCCGCAAAGGGTAAGGTAGGCGGCGAGCTGAACCGTATGCACGATGAGGCAAACCCTGTTATGGAACGCCGCACCGAGGAATATGTACTCCCAAGACCGCTTAAAGCAGGCGACAGCGTAATGCTTGCCGACACGAAGAAGGAGGGTACATTGCTCACCGTACCGAATATGTCGGGCGTATGCTTTGTACAGGTGGGAATGATGAAGGTAAAGACCAACCAGAAGAATCTCCGCCTTATCGAAAATAAGAAAAAGCAGTCCGCACCCGTTGGCGGCAAGGTGAAAAAGCAGCTTAGATCCAATATGGAGCGTAAAAGTTCACTTGAACTTGATATCCGCGGTATGATGGGCGACGAGGGAGTAATGGAGGTAGAGCGTTTCATTGATGGCTGTATCCTTGGCGGTATCCATTCCGTTACTATCATTCACGGCAAGGGTACAGGTGCGTTAAGAGCCGCCGTACATCAGGCTTTAAAGAGCCACCCCTCTGTAAAGAGCTACCGTCTTGGTGCTTACGGCGAGGGCGAGGCGGGAGTTACAGTAGTAGAGCTTAAATAACTCCCTGGGAGAATGCTATGAAAAACAAACCCAAAGTAGCAATATTATCTGTGGTGCTAAACATCGCTTCTCTGCCTGTTTCGTGTTATTTCTGGACCATAGGATATTTTGCTTTTATTTCGGATTCGGGAATTGACGGCGAGAGAACGATAACTACTATCGAGATCATTATAGGGATATCCCATCTTGCTGTAAGCATTCTTTTGCCACTTGGCGTGAATTATCTTTTGCGGATATGGCATAAAAAGAACGATGTTTCAAGATGGTGGTCAATTATTCCTGCAATCATCATTTCTTCAGTGACGATTGCCGCAACGCTGTATTATGTGCTGCCTTTGTGGTGCTGATATACGGTGTAGCTTAAGTTCTTAAGAATGGAGTGATTGTTATGAAGGACAGCACAGCTGCAAAGGTCGTTTCGGTCATAGTCAATATCATCACGGCGGCGGGGTCGGTATTCCTTTGTCTGATAGGATATTTGTTTACAGTTCCGTTCAGAATTTTTATGGCACCATATACTATTGATGGTAACTATTTCAGTATAGGTATATTTGTTTTTATTATCAGCGTACTTCTGCCTATAATAGTGAATTTTCTGCTTTCAAAGCTTCATAAGAAGTTCGGAGTATCGAAAAAATGGGCGATAGTGCCAGCTGTAATATTTTCATCTGTGATACTTCTGCTTATACTTATCTATGTAATAAGCGTCGGTGACGGTTTTTCAACTGCAAGATGGAACTGGTGAAAGGGAGTTGTCGATGAAAGAAAATATTGCTCCAAAGCTTATTTCGGTGATAATAAACGCAGTGCTTATTCCTGTGGAGTATTTTCTCTGGATGCTCGGAACATTATGTCTTAGCTACGGTCCGCTCATTTCTCCTGAGGGCGACCGTGACAGCGTTATTTACGGGCAGGACTTTGTGGCAGGTATGTGCTTTCTTGCGGCGGCTGTTGTTATACCGATAGCGGCCAATCTGCTACTATATCTTCTGTGGCACAGAAAAAGGGGAGTTTCAAGGCTGTGGACGCTTATCCCTGCTGTGGCTGTTCCTGCGGTGATCGTTGTAAGTGCTGCGATAATGTGTGCAGACAGATTTTCGCTATGGTTCACCCGCCCGTGGGTATGGTAACAGGATGCTTTTACCTTGACAAAATGCCTTTACAGGCGTATAATGATTGTATTACAAAATACAGGAAAAATATATCTCGCAGGGCATTTGCCCTGCGATTTTAGGATAAAAAAGGAGAGGAACTATGGATAACATACAGCTTTCCACAATTCCCGGTATGCCTGAAAACGGCACATTGACGGGTCTGTTTTCTATGGAGATAAAAAACGGTAAGCCATACGCTCTGTATACTGACGAGGATTTCTGCCGACAGGTCGGACTTGTGATGTGTGAAACACCACAGCAGCAGCTTGAAGGTTTTTTCAGCCGCATAGACGAGGACGGTTTAAAAGCAGTGAGCTTTGGCGTAGCAAACTGTGCAAAGGGACTTAAAGCAGAGTCGAAATTCAAGTGGAATCATCCCACTGTGGGTTGGATAGATTTTATGGCAGTGGGTATCCATACCGATGGCACAGATGAAAACTATATGATAAGGGGATATTTTAAAGTGAGCCTGCTAAAACAGGAAGAGGAACAGGAGTCCGACAGCCTGCTGCTTAGCAATATGCTTGCCGAGGCAATGGTGGACAGCTTTGCTGTGTGTGGACTTTGCGACCTTGAAACAAATACCCTTACGCTTTTAAAAGACGTATTTAATATAGGTGCGGTGCTTGGAAAGAACTTTACCTATGACCAGTGGCGTGATACTGTTTCGGGGCTTATCGCCCGTGAGGAGGTAGAACGTTTTGACGAGGCGAGTACAAGAAAGTCGCTGCTCCATTATTTCAAGACCGGTACTGATGAACGCAGGGAGGAATTCCGCTGTCTTATCCCATCTACACGAAAGTACAGGTGGATGAGTATACGCTTTGTACGTTTTAAGAGTGCACTTGCCCAGAAGTACAAGCACTTCTTTGTTTTTCGTGATATAAACGATAACCACCGTGCGGATTTTAAAGAAACGATGAGGATAAAGCTTATCAACGGACTTATTCTGCCGTATCAGATAATCGACCTTATCAATCTGAAAACGGGACGTATGTACTCCTCCGAGGCGGGTGACGGAAGATATGCGGAGGAGTTTGATTACAGAGGCTTTTCAGACGACGCTCTTGCCAGATATATATATATGTGCGATTGCAGTGAGGAAGAGCGTGACGAGATGTATGACAAGTTCCTTGTTGCAAATATGAAACGTATCTTCTCAACAGGTGAAAAGACTATCGAGGCGGAGATACGTCACAAGAACCACACAACAGGTAAATACGAATGGGTGAGAGTACAGTCTTTCTGCTCAGCCTATGACGAGGACGGCGAGCCGCTCACCGCTATCCTTATGATACAGCAGATAAACACCGAAAAGGAAAGGGAGATAAGCAACAAGAAAAGGCTTGAATTTGCACTCCGCTCCGAGAGTCAGTACAAGCAGGCTATCCTTTCCACGGCTATTGCAATGTATACATACAACGTTACGACAGATACTATGTATGATGAGGTAATAGAAACAAAGGGCATAGACCCGTTGCTTCCTATTATCGGACTCAGCTGTCCCTGTTCTTATAACGAGTATGTTAACCGAAAATCTACTATGCTTACTTCCGAGGCGGAGGCGGAGAGTTTCAGAAAGAGCTTTAATACAGCCTCCCTTATCGATATGTTTAACAGCAACCGCCGCTCATTCGATTTTGAGTATGAGTTCGTTGCAAAGGGGAAAAAGGGCGTATTCCGTGAGGCGGTAATCCTTACAAAGGACTTGCAGACAGGCGAGATATGGGGACTTACCTATGTTAAGAACGTTACAAACGAAAGCGAAAGAAACAAGCGTATAGAGCAGGCACTCCGTGACGCATTCTATCAGGCACAGAGGGCGAACAGTGCAAAGACGCTGTTTATGTCGCAGATGAGCCACGATATCCGTACACCGCTTAATTCAATTTTAGGTATGGCGGCGATAGCACAGGAGCATATCGACGACCGTGAGCGTGTTATGGATTGTATGAATAAGATAGAGTATTCGGGCAGACATCTGCTGGAACTTATCAACAACGTGCTTGACCTCAGCTCTATTGAGAGCGGCAAGACCCAACTTGCAACCGAGGAGTTCGATCTGCGGCAGTTCATCGACAACACGCTTAATCTTGTAAGACCACTTGTAGATAAGGCGGGACATACTCTTGAAGTGAATATCGGCGATATGCGTACAGCTGTAAACGGCGACCATTTAAAACTAAGACAGCTTCTTATGAACGTTATCGGCAATGCGATAAAGTATACACCTCAGGGCGGTCATATCTATTTTGCCGCAGAGGAGCTTGAACCCGACAGAATGGACGTCAGCCGCTATATGTTTACTGTGCGTGACAATGGTATAGGTATGTCCAAGGAGTTCCTTTCAAAGGTGTTCGACCCGTTCGTGAGAGCAGACGACTACCGTACTACCCGAGTTGAGGGTACAGGTCTTGGTATGGCTATCGCACTTAACATTGCCTGTATGATGAACGGCAACATAACTGTAAACAGTGAAGAGGGAAAGGGTACTGTTTTTGAGATAACCGTGTGCTTAAAGCGTGGCGAAACTCACAATCAGAACCGTATCCTTGAAATATCTATGGAGGAACCTGTAAAGCCCCGTATGTCGGATTACGACTTTGGAGGCGTTAGGGTACTTCTTGCGGAGGATCTGCAATTCAATGCGGAGATAGCAACAGAATTCCTTGCGGAGGCTAATATCGTGACCGAACTTGCCGAAAACGGCGAGGAAGCGGTGCAGATGTTCTCCGATGCCCCCGAGGGATATTACCGCCTTATATTTATGGATCTGCAAATGCCAAAGCTTGACGGACTGGGTGCGACAAAGCGTATTCGTTCACTGGCACGAAAAGACGCACTCACCATTCCGATAATAGCAATGACAGCAAACGCCTTTGTTGATGATATAAAAGAGGCAAAGGAAGCAGGAATGAACGGACATATTGCAAAGCCGCTCGATATTTCACGTCTGATAGCGGAATTGAAGATATGGCTTGGCGACCATAAAAAGAAGAAATAAATGTGTGAACATACAAAGGAGAATAACAATGCTTGCTGAAAATATTACTCAGCTTATCGGAGGTACTCCGACGCTGCATTTAAAGCGTTTTGCGGAGGAGTGCGGTGCCGGGGCTGAGCTTTACGCAAAGCTTGAACGGTCAAATCCCGCAGGCAGTGCAAAGGACAGGGTAGCTCTGTATATGATAGTAGACGCTGAAAAACGTGGACTTCTTAAACAGGGCGGCGTTATCGTAGAGCCTACCAGCGGCAACACAGGAATAGGTATTGCGGCTGTCGGTGCAAGTAAAGGCTACCGTGTGATACTGACGATGCCCGACACAATGTCGGTGGAGCGTATAAAGCTTATCCGTGCCTACGGTGCGGAGGTGGTGCTGACCAAAGGCTCAGAGGGAATGAAAGGAGCTATTGCAAAGGCGGAGGAGCTTTGCCGTGAATACGGCGGCTTTATCCCGGGTCAGTTTGAGAACAAGGCGAATGCCCTTGCTCATTACGAAACAACAGGTCCTGAGCTTTGGCGTGATATGGGCGGCGATATAGATGTTTTTGTTGCAAGTGTAGGCACAGGCGGCACTCTTACAGGTGCGGCAAGGTATTTAAAGGAGCAGAAGTCCGATATACAGATAGTTGCGGTAGAGCCTGCTGATTCTCCGCTTCTTTCCGAGGGCAGAGCCGCTCCCCACAAAATACAGGGAATAGGTGCGAATTTTATCCCCGAGGTACTGGATAAGTCCCTTATCAACAGGATAATCACCGCCGAAACCGAGGAGGCTTTTCAGTGCGGCAGACTTATCGCAAGGACAGAGGGCATACTTGTTGGTATTTCAAGCGGTGCGGTACTTGCGGCGGCTTTAAAGCTTTCAAAGATGCCCGAATACAGCGGCAGGAATATCGCAGTGATACTCACTGATACGGGCGAGAGATATCTCTCATCCGAGATGTTTGCGGAGTGACCTTATGAAAAGAATAGTAACGATACAGGATTTCTCCTGCGTGGGAAAATGCTCGCTCACATCGGCACTGCCTGTTATTTCAGCGGCAGGTGTGGAGGCTTGTGCTATCCCTACGGCACTTCTGTCCAATCATACGGGTTTTGAGAGCTTTTATTCAAAAGACCTTACGGAGGAGCTTATCCCCGTAGGCAGACAGTTAAAGCGTGAGCGTATAGATTTTGACGCAATATATACGGGCTATATAGCAAGTATACGTCAAATGGAGCTTATCTCTGATTTTATAGATGACTTCAAGGGGAATGATACGCTCATATTTGTTGACCCTGTAATGGGCGACAACGGACGTATTTATTCTGGACTTTCAGAAGATTATCCACAGCACTTGATAAAGCTGTGTGAAAAGGCGGATATCCTTGCCCCGAATCTAACGGAGGCTTGTCTGCTTCTCGGAAAGGAATATTCTCCCGACATAAGTCGCAGTGATATAGAGAATATGCTGTGTGAACTGTATTCCCTCTGCGGAGGCTATGCTTTCATCACAGGTATAAGGTCGGGTGACAGGATAGGAGCGGTAGGCTTTGACGGACAGCATTTCCATAACAGCCTTATGCCCCACGAGGATATAGTTATTGCAGGCACGGGAGATATAATGTCTGCCGCCTTCCTCGGTGCTGTAATGCGTGGAGCGGACTATAACAAGGCACTTGATATCGCCGTGGGATTTTCCTACGAGGCGGTGCGGCTGACGGTAGAAGCCCCCGACAAGCGTTTTTACGGTGTGCATTTTGAACTTGCATTGCCGTATTACATAAATGAGATAGGTAAGATATAAATGGCAAAAAAAGAAATGAAACCTCTGCATAAGGCGATACTTCTGCTTGTGACTTCGGCGTTGTTCTTTTCGTTTATGAATATGTTCGTGAATCTTTCGGGAGATGTGCCGACTGTTCAAAAGACCTTTTTCAGGAACTTTTTCGCACTTATCGTTGCAAGTGGAGTAATGATTAAGAATAAGGAGAGCGTTATTCCCAAAAAGGGTGCAAGACTAGACCTGTTTTTACGCTCAGCCGTAGGCTACGCAGGAGTGCTTTGTAATTTCTACGCACTGGGACGGCTCAATCTGTCGGACGCCTCTCTCCTTAACAAGATGTCGCCGTTTTTTGCGATAATCTTTTCGGTGTTTCTGCTGAAAGAAAAGGCAAACAAAGTGCAGTGGATAATTATTCTCACCGCTTTTGTGGGAGCGATGTTCGTAATCAAGCCAAGCTTTCAGAATGCAGAGCTTATTCCCTCAATAGCAGGTTTTATCGGCGGAGTGTGTGCGGGAGCGGCTTACACCTTTGTACGCCGTGCAACGAAGAAGGGCGTCAAGAGCTACTATGTGGTATTCTTTTTCTCGGCGTTCTCGTCACTTGCGGCATTGCCCTTTGTTCTGTTTGATTACCACCCGATGACGATGTTCCAGTTCCTTATGCTGGTAGGTGCAGGACTCAGTGCGGCAGTGGCACAGTTCTGTATCACAGCGGCGTACTCCTACGCACCTGCAAAGGAGGTTTCTATCTACGATTATTCGCAGATAATCTTCTCCGCTTTGGTCGGATTTATTGTTATGGGACAGATCCCCGACTGGCTCAGCTTTATCGGCTACGGAATAATAATCGCCGCAGCCTATGTGATGTTCAGATATAACAACAGAAAGCCGAAGATTATTTCCGGATAATATGATATACCGCCGCAGAAAAAATCTGCGGCGGTATTGTTATCTGTAAGCAGGTACAGCAGTCCTTGATTTGAATTTCAGTCTTAAATGGTCTGCTATAAGTGCGATGAATTCTGAGTTTGTGGGCTTACCTCGTGATGTGTGTACTGTGTAGGAGAATATCCTTGTCAGCACGTCAATGTCGCCCCTGTCCCATGCAATTTCGATAGCGTGGCGGATAGCTCTCTCCACACGGGAGGAGGTAGTCTGGTATCTCTTTGCAACAGTGGGATACAGCAGCTTTGTAATGCAGTTTATCATTTCGTCGTTGTTTACGGAGAGCATTATCGCAGTGCGAAGATAGTGGTAGCCCTTTATGTGGGCGGGAATGCCAACCTGATGGATTATCTCGGTAACTGCACATTCAAGGTCGGTCTCGTCGGGGGTTGCGGTAGGCTCGTTGTCAAAGCCGCAGAGCTGGGATATCCTGCTTACAAGGAACTGAGGGTCAACAGGCTTTACCAGTACACAGGAAGCTCCTGCGTTCATAGCGTCACGTTCAAGCTGTGGATTGCTGATGTTGGTAACGATTATAACAGCGGGAACGTATTTCTTTTCCACTTTCAGGCGGCGGATAACTTCGATAGCGTCGCAGAAGGGCATCTTCTCGTCCAGCACTGCAACGTCGGGAGCTTCTGATTTAATGGAATTAAGCACCGAGTTTCCGTCACAGCGTCGGGTGATAGCATACATTCCGGCAGCCTTCATTGCTCCTGCCCAAGCCATACCGCAGTCGGCGGTGTCATTTCCGATAAGTACTTTGATCTGATTCGTCATTTTAAGACCTCCAATGTATTTTTTACAATCTTATGTTACCATATACTGGATAAAATTTCAAGAGGGTTTTGGAAAATATTTCAAATAAATTCCAGTAGACAAAAATTACGTCAAAACTCCGACAAATGCGATAATAAAGCCATTTAAGACGCCTGTTATCTCGCTTTTCAGGGTCATATCCTGACAAACCTTGTCGAAATCTTAACATTTATGAAATGTTATTTTTGTAATGAATTTCCAGATGATACATAGAAAACGGAAATACCGCCCATATATTATGGACGGTATATTGTTATTCTATATTTACTATCTTAGTATATCGTTGCAGTGCGTAATCTCCGTCGTGGGCCTCTCCGCTGAAATTCTCGGACATATTTTCTGCCGTAGTAATACGGGTAAGACCGCAGTGTATCAGTAGCTCGGTAAGTTCCTTGCGTTTTTCGGCAGTACATATTAGTCCTGCCGTTTGAAGCACTCCCTTGCTTTTCCTTAGTTCTGTCATCATATCCTGTTTCGGTAGAGGCTTTACAAGGCAGTTACCGTACATATATGAAAGTTCAAGTGTGCTGTCTGTACAGGCTGTAAGAGAGGTGTTTTCTCCCTGAAACAGCACCTGCTTTGTCTGAGACTCGCCGTAGATATCTTTTTCCAGAGTGTCGGTATAGCGACGCAGTGTTATTTCTGCGACAGCACCTATTTCTGTTACAGGGTATTTTTTGGCAGCTGTTTCAAGATACGGCAGGAATTCCGTACAGAACTTTTTTACCTCCTCAAAGCTGTCGGTATCGAGGAATACCACCTGACAGGAGCTGCATAAAAGCTGCTTTGTAGCCATAATATGCTCTGCAAGAGCAATCAGCTCCGAATCTTTGTTTAAGTATCCCGAGATGTAGCAGAAGCCAAGCTTGTGTCCCCATTCTATTATACGCACTCCGTCAGGGGCAAGGCGGCGTACCGCACTTATTGCTTCATTACCGCCCCATACGGCTATACCGTCTGAAAGCTCTGCCATCTTCCGCATAGCTGTAATATCTGATGAAGGCGTATCAAATACGTATATAAAGTCTGTAAGAGCAGGCTCTTCTTCAAGCAGCTGATGTAATATCTCAATGGTAAGACCATTATCTGCCTGCGGGAGTTTTAGTATATTTATGTTGCCTGTAAGCAGTCCCTCCGCAACGCTGAATGCTGGCAGGATATCTACATTTCCTGCGGCAATGTGAAACAGTACGCCAAGCGGCTCACGGCGTATTTTTACAGTTTTAAGACCGTGCGGGGGAGAGGTCTTATCGGGAGTTGTGCCAAGCTCTGTTTGTATTTTGTGCTCTATATTTTCACGGCTCAGCATTTTGGCGGCAATCTGAGCATATTTTTCTGCACCCTCAATGCCGATAGAAGTGATAAGCTTGTCAAATCTGCCCTCGCTTATTTTTCTGCTTAAATTATCAAACGCTGCAATGACCGTTTCCTGTAAGAGCTTTTTTGTGAGAAGGGTATCATTTATATCTGTTTCCAGTACGGAGAGTATCTCGTCCTGCTTTTCAGATGGAAATATCTTTCCTTTGGCAAGTATCATTCTATTGCCCCCTTTAAAAGCTCTGCTGCACCCGCAGCACAGGTCTTGATGTCCTTCAATCCTACTCTGCCGATTATTTCGAGATAGGGTGAATCTATACCGCAGCCACATTCGGTACTGTCGTGGATAACTCCCAGGTCATCTGTCATAACACTCAGAATGGGAGTTGCCTTGACCATAGGCGTTATCAGGTTTACAAGTCCTGTCTTTCCGTTCGGCAGTGGCTTTAAAGTATGCACATCACGCACTATAACCCTGCTGTATGCAGGAATATGGAAATGGTGGTTTTTACAGTCGCAGTAGAGAATAGGGTGTTCTACTGCACCGAAAAATTCCACGATATTGCATTCGTCAACATTAAGTGTTTTCTTTGCAAGACGGTAGAATTCACTTTTGTCCACCTGTTCAAGATAGAATTGTTTCCAGCCGCCGCCAAGCATTATTATAGATTTTGGAGGGAGATTTACAGAAATGCCGCGATCCTCCATAAGCTTCATTACAAAATAGGTGTAGGAGGGGAAGCCCATAAATCTCGTAGGGAAGCGTGAACGACTGTATTTTTGTATAGCTGTAATTACACTTTCAAGATCGGGCGTGTATTTTTCGCCGTCAAATTTAAGAGCATAGGTACGCCTCAGTGCGGGAGCAAAAAGCGTTGCACCGAATGCAGTCTTGGTAACAGCGGTCTTGTTTTTTCTGTGCGGCTTATAGCCGAAAACTATGTAGTTTACAGGTAAAGGAGATATCAGCTTTCGCAGAGAAGTGACTCTTATGGTCATTTTAAGGCCACACCATAGTCCGCCAAGGTCAAATCCGATATTGCTGAAAATACCCTTTGTACCGGACGATGTTGCCTTTACTGCTATTTTGTTTTTTGGCAGGGAGAATATCTCGTGCCGCTTAAACAGTGCGGTGGGCAGAAATGGAAGCTTTGCTATATCCTCGTAAGCATTCAGCATATCAGGTGAGAAACCCTTGCTGTCAAGTGCTTTTTTGTATTCGGGACAATGGGTATAGTGGAATGTACAGCCTTCCTTTACAGCGGAAAGGAAAAGCCCGGCGGTAGAGCTTATGTCGTAAGGATCTTTTACGGAGAACAGCTTTCTGCGGTATTTCATACAATATACCTCCGTTTTCTGAAATTTATTATATTATATATTAAGACAGCTTCGATTTCAAGGCTTTGGACAAAAGTGTAACCGTTTTGTAATAAAAACAGTTATATTTTATAGCAAAGTTTACATTTTAGTTACAATGTATTACAGATATACCCCACAGACAGATAATAACTCCCCGACTTCGCAGGCTGACCTGTACGCAGCAGATAGATAAATAAAAGAGCCGACCCAAAAGGTCAGCTCTTTCAGAATAATGAAATAGTATATGAAGATATAGGTAAAGCCAACGTTTATTCAGTGTGCTGCAACTCCTATCGCCACAGGGCTTTAATAACGTTGGCTTTGGATATATATTATCATATCTGAACACACTTGTCAATACACGGAATGAATAAAACAGCGGTATCGTTTTTAGGCGGTACCGCTGTTTTGTATTTAGAGCATCAGATATTGTAAAGCAACTCATCGTATGTGGGATAGGGCCAGTATTTTTCTCCCACGAGGGTTTCCAGCTCATCTACCACTGCACGCAGGCTCTGCATTGCGGTGAACACATTGTTATGGTAGCATACTGCCTTTGCGTATGCCTCCTCGACAGCTTGTGCTTTAACGATAGCACTGCTGAGGGTATCTGCCATACCGCTGAGGGACACCGTAAGTGAGTTGAGCTTTGCAGCAAGTGCAAGTTCCACAGAAGGCTCTATGCCGATAGCCTTTTTACTTGCGGCGGCATCGCAGACGTCCTTTGTGTACTTCATAACAGCAGGGAGTATCTCTGTCCTTACCATATCTGCGGCGGTAAGACCCTCAATGTTTATCGCCTTTGCGTAGTTTTCAAGGTAGACGTCCTCTCTTGCGTGAAGCTCTATCTCGCTGTATACACCGAACTTTGTGAAAAGCTTTATGCTCTTCGGAGAGGTGAGGGAAGGGATAGCGTCAATAGTGGATCTGAAATTCGGAAGTCCTCTGTTTTCAGCCTCCTCAAACCATTCTTCTCCATAGCCGTTTCCGTTAAAGATAACTCTCTTATGCTCACGGATAGTTCTTACAAGCAGGTCGTTAAGTGCGGAGTTGAAATCCTCTGCCTTTTCAAGTTCATCTGCAAACTCTTTCAGTGCGTTTGCAACGATAGTATTCAGCACGGTGTTGGGACCTGATATATTGAGGGAAGAACCGCACATTCTGAACTCGAACTTGTTTCCCGTAAAAGCAAAGGGAGATGTTCTGTTTCTGTCTGTGGTATCCATAGGGAAGCTGGGGAGAGAGGATACGCCCACGTTGAACATAGTACCGCTCTTTGAGGTGTACTTTGTGCCGTCAATAAGATGTTCAATGATAGCCTCTAAGTCCTCGCCGAGGAATATGGAGATGATAGCGGGAGGAGCTTCGTTTGCACCAAGGCGGTGATCATTACCTGCTGTTGCGACGGACATACGGAGCAGTTCGGGGTATTCGTCTACTGCCTTGATGATAGCGGTGAGGAATGTAAGGAATTGTGCGTTCTCCATAGGGGAAGAGCCGGGGTCGAGAAGATTCTGTCCGTCGTCTGTGGACAGCGACCAGTTGTCGTGCTTACCCGAGCCGTTGATACCTGCAAAGGGCTTTTCGTGGAGCAGACACACAAGACCGTGTTCCAGTGCTACCTTTTTCATAATATCCATTGTAAGCTGATTCTGGTCGCAAACAAGGTTGCACGGGCCGAAGATAGGAGCCATTTCGTGCTGTGCGGGAGCTACCTCGTTATGCTTTGTTTTGGAGGCGATACCAAGCTTCCACAAATGCTCGTCGAGGTCTTTCATATAGTCCGCCACTCTTGCCTTGATAGAGCCGTAGTAGTGGTCGTCAAGCTCCTGTCCCTTGGGAGCGGGAGCACCGAAAAGCGTTCTTCCTGTGAAGATGAGGTCTTTACGCTTGTCGTAGGTGTTTTTGTCAACAAGGAAGTATTCCTGCTCCGCACCTACGGTAGGAACTACACGCTTAGATGTTGTGTTGCCGAAAAGACGGAGTATACGCAGAGCTTGTTCGGATACTATATCCATAGAACGCAGCAGGGGAGTTTTCTTGTCCAGTGCCTCGCCCGAGTATGCATAAAATGCGGTGGGGATATAAAGTGAGCCGCTCTTTACAAATGCGTAGGAGGTAGGGTCCCACGCTGTATAGCCTCTTGCCTCGAATGTGGCACGCAGACCGCCCGAGGGGAAGGAGGAGGCGTCAGACTCGCCCTTGATAAGCTCCTTGCCCGAGAATTCCATAATAACAGTGCCGTCGCCCACGGGAGTGATAAAGCTGTCGTGCTTTTCAGCAGTGATTCCTGTCATAGGCTGGAACCAGTGTGTGAAGTGTGTTGCACCCTTTTCGATAGCCCAGTCCTTTATAGCACTTGCAACCACATCAGCAATGCTGCTGTCAAGCTGAGTGCCCTCCGCAATGGTCTGTTTCAGCTGCTTATATACGTTCTTAGGCAGACGCTGACGCATAGTGCCCTCGTTAAACACATCAATACCGAATTGTTCTACCACATTGAATTTCTCTGACATAAAATACCTCCGAAATATAAAAACGGCGTATGACAGGGTATGATATACCCTTGTCGAAACGCCGTTGTTTCTGTAATATATTATATACGTTAAGGGCGGTTTTGTCAACCGTTAAGCTTATAGGAATATTTTCCCGAAACTACCTGTCCCCTTGTGCATTTCGCCGATATTACTTAGTGCCGATTATCAGCTTTCTTGTCTGCGGTATCTTGAACAGAGCCACCGCACCCGCAAGTGTGAAGATAAGCTCAGGCAGCATATACGCACCGTTATAGCAAAGGCTGTACAGATATTCGTTGTCGGTAATGAAATCCTCCCAAAGTTTTCCTACGGAGTGCCATATCACAACGCCGCTTAAAAAGTGCATAACAAAGCGGAGTATCACAGCGACAGCAGTGCCTGTTATCCAGCCGACAGTACTTTTTTTGCGGAACATTCCCGAAAGACCCAGCACCGTAAACGGAAGAATGTAGTCAAGCATTATGCAGGCAATGAGCATAACAGGAGTAAGTCCCCAGCCGAAAAGACCGTCAACAGCACCCTGTCCAAGCTGTATCAGAGAGAACACGAAAGCAGCAAACAGACCGTTCACAACGCCGTGTTTTATGCTGTAAATTGCAATCGGCAGCATAGACAGAAGCGTTACCGAGCCGCCCCACGGCAGATGAAATACCCTTATGTAGCTTAATACAGCTGCAAGAGCCACCATAACTGCACCCTCCACAAGGGCGGATATCTTGGAGTGATTGTTATTCTGCGTTTTGTTTGCAGTATCTATGTTAGAATTATTCATAGCATTTTTCCTTTCCGAACTGATCTCCTGTCTGCGAATGCCTAAAAGAAACAGCCCGAAACCGTAGATACGTTTTTTCGGGCTGTATACTTTATCAGATTTTTTCGTCGTAACAAAAAGCGTGCCGACGGATATCAGCACGCTTGTAATGTCTAAAATACAGAACATTATTTCCTACGTCGGCATTATCCGAATCAGGTATAAGGGTCTGTGCTGTGACCTGCACACTCTCAGCCTCGGCGGTGAAACACCATTGAAGCTCCCCGTTCAGTCCGTGATTATTTTAGCATAGTTTTTTATGTTTGTCAAGAGTTTCAGAAAAATATTTCCGTTTTTATACAGCTGACCCCGGTAAGGCTTTCGCTTAATTCGTCGGGCTGAGATATTCCCGCATACAGTGTGAAGTGTTTTCCGCATACGGCTCTTGTACCGTTTTCGTCAACTGTTTCAAAGGCAGAGGGGGAGAGCCTAAACTCTATCTCCCTGCTTTCTCCTGCGTTTAAGCATACTCGTTTAAAGCCGCACAGCGTATGGTTCGGAACATCGTTTTTGTCGTAACCTTTGATGTAGAGCTGAATTACCTCCTCCGCAGAGCCGCTTTCAGCTTCATTTGTAACAGTGAGCCGTGCAGTGCCGTTTTCGTAAGACAGGTCTTTGCAGGTGAAACGGCAGTAGTTAAGTCCGTAGCCGAAAGGATACAGCACATTTTCGCTGTTTGTATAGCGGTAGGTACGGTCTTTCATTGAGTAATCGGTGAAGTCGGGGAGCTTATCTGCACTCTTGTAGAATGTAACAGGCAGCTTTCCTGAGGGAGAGACCTTGCCGAAAAGGATATTCGCAAGTGCCTTGCCGCCGAATTGACCGGGATACCACATATCAAGCAGTGCGTCGCAGTCTGTTTCGATGTTTATAGCACTTCCTGCCGCAAGTACCACGACAAGCGGCTTTCCGACAGCACGGAGCTTTTTAAGAAGAACACGCTGACTTTCGGGAAGTCTTAGGTCAGGCTTATCGCCCGAGGCAAACTCGTTTCCTGTGTCACCCTCTTCACCCTCTAAGGAAGCGTCAAGCCCCACACAAGCTATTATGATGTCCGAATTTTCAGCCGCCGAAACAGCCTCCGCATAGCGGTCGCCCGAAACAGCAAGTCCTTGACAACGGTCTTTAAAGAGGTGACATCCCTCCGCATACAACACACGACCCGAAAACTCGTCCTGTATGCCCTCCAGAAAGGTGATGTATCGGTCAGCAGTACCGTTGTAGTTGCCTTCCAGTGCCGCTCTGCTGTCCGCATTCGGGCCTATTACAGCGATAGTCTTTATCTTCTCCTTGTTAAGGGGAAGTACGCCGTTGTTTTTCAGCAGCACAGCGGAGTTTTCAGCCGACCTCAGCGATACCGCCTTATGCTCATCACAGGCGATAATGTCGTAGGGGATATCGTCAAACTCTGTCCTGTCAAGCTGTCCCAGCCTTATCCTTGTACGCAGAGCGTGTATACAGGCTTTGCGAATATCCTCCTTTGAGATAAGACCTTTATCAAGAGCTTCCAGTATGCTTAGATATGTGCTGCCGCAGTTTACGTCACAGCCTGCTTTCAGAGCCATAGCGGCAGATTCGGGAGCAGTCGCTGTAACGCAGTGATGTGCGTGGAAATCCTGTATCGCCCAGCAGTCGGACACGAAATATCCGTCAAATCCCCACTCTTTCAGCTTGTCGAAGAGAAATCCGCTCGCACAGGACGGCTCACCGTAGACACGGTTATATGCACCCATTACGCCCTCGGCATAAGCTTCCTCTATCAGAGCCTTAAAAGCGGGAAGATAGGTCTCCTCCATATCTTTTTTAGAGGGACAGGCGTCAAACTCGTGCCTTAGCGATTCAGGGCCGCTATGTACGGCGAAATGCTTTGCACAGGCGGCGGTACGGAGAAATTCTCCCTCACCCTGTAACCCCTTTGTGAATTCCACGCCAAGTCGTGCAGTGAGATAGGGGCATTCGCCGTAGGTTTCGTGACCTCTGCCCCAGCGTGGGTCACGGAAGATGTTTATATTCGGTGACCACAGTGTAAGACCCTTGTATATATCGCAGTCGCCCTGCTTTTGGGCGGCGTTGTATTTTGCCCTTGCCTCGGTCGAGGTCACTCTGCCAACATCGTGCATAAGCTCCGTGTCAAAAGCCGCCGCAAGTCCGATAGCCTGCGGGAACATCGTTGCGGTACCTGCTCTTGCAACTCCGTGCAGACCCTCGTTCCACCAGTTGTATGCGGGAAGTCCTGCCTGTGGGATAGCAGGTGCGTTGTATCTTAATTGTTCTGCCTGTTGTTCGGTAGTAAGGCTGTCGGTGAGAGCCACCGCACGTTCCTCGGCAGTGAGTGATTTGTCAAGCCAGCGTTCCATATCGTTCCTCCGTTTTTGGGTGAATGTTTTGTTTATTCTACCACAAAACACGGAGGAAAACAAGGGTATCTGCGTTTTTTACAGGAACATCTTGGCGATACTTGCAAAAAGAAAGCACACTATCATTCCCACAAGGGTCGGGAGAATTGCGGAGATTACCGCCCATTTCCAGCCACCCGCCTCTTTTTTTACGGTAAGGATAGTTGTGGAGCAGGGCCAGTGCATAAGTGAAAACATCATAGTGCTTACAGCGGTGACCCAAGTCCAGCCGTTTGAGATGAAAAGCTCCCTCATCTGCGTTAGGTCAAGCTCTGTAATGCTTCCCTGTGCCATATATGACATAATGATTATGGGGATAACTATCTCGTTTGCGGGAAGTCCCAGTATAAATGCCATAAGGATTACCCCGTCAAGCCCCAGAAACTGTGCAAACGGGTCGAGAAAGGCAGTGCAGTGTGACAGCAGTGTTATGCCGTCGATATTAACATTTGCGAGTATCCATATAATCGCACCGGCGGGGGCGGCAACAACGGCGGCTCTTCCGAGGACGAACAAAGTCCTGTCGAGTACGCTTCGGACAAGCACCTTTCCGATCTGCGGACGGCGGTAGGGCGGCAATTCCAGTGTAAATGATGACGGCTCTCCTTTGAGGATAGTTTTGGACAGCAGTCTTGAAACTGCAAATGTCATACCTATTCCCAGCAGAATTACAGCGGTCAGCAGCAGAGCCGACCACACCGAGCCGAGAAAACCTCCCACGGCCCCTGCGAAAAACATAGATATTATCGCAATAAGTGTGGGAAAACGTCCGTTACAGGGGACAAAGCTGTTTGTCAGCATTGCAATCAGACGCTCCCGTTTAGAGTCGATTATCCGACAGCCGACCACTCCTGCGGCGTTACAGCCAAACCCCATAGCCATTGTAAGAGCCTGTTTTCCACAGGCGGAGCATTTCTTGAATGGCTTGTCGAGGTTGTATGCTATCCGTGGAAGATAGCCCGAGTCTTCAAGCAGCGTGAACATCGGAAAAAATATCGCCATAGGCGGCAACATAACAGACACCACCCACGCAAGGACTTTGTACGCTCCGTCAACGATAATGGCTCTAAGCCATTCCGCCGCTCCGAAGTACAGCAGCAATTCCGAAAGTCTGTCACCTAACCAGAAAAGTCCCGTTTGCAGCCACTGTGACGGATAATTTGCCCCTGTTACCGTTATCCAGAAGATGACAAGCAGCAGAAGTATCATTATCGGATAGCCGAATCTTCGGCTTGTAAGTATCCTGTCAGCTTTTCTGTCAAATGAGCTGTCAGAGGACTTGCTGTTTTTTACCGCACCGTCGCATATATCGGTGGCACTTCTGACAAAAGCCGAGGCTATTATATCTTTGAAGCGGTCTGCGGTGATGTCCTCGGCAGCGAGAATATTCCGTCCCTTTTCTGCGGCGGAAAAAAGCACCTCGTCGGTCTGAGGGTCAATGCTGTATCTACGGGAAAGCTCACGGCGGAGTGCCTTGTCGTTTTCGAGCAACCTAAGAGCAGTCCAGCGATTGTTTATCTCTTTCCCAAAACGCTGCTTTACAGCCATTTCGACAGTGGCGGCGGTTGTTTCGATAGTGGCTGGATATCTTGTGGCAACAGGGGAGGGGAGTATTTCTCCGTCTGCAATGCTGTCAAGCACTCTCGTAAGAGCCTGCAATGTCACCTTGTCACGTGCGGAAGTCCCTATTACAGGTACTCCGAGCCGCTTTTCCAGTAGTTTCAGGTCTATTGATATACCCTTGCGTTTCGCCTCGTCCATAAGGTTTACGCAGATTATCGTGTGTGGACACAGCTCTATTACCTGCAATGCAAGGCTAAGACTTCTCGCAAGGCACACCGCAGAGCATACGGCAATGCATATATCAGGCTTTCCGAAACATAGAAAGCTGCGTGCGACCTCCTCCTCGGCAGAATGAGGCATAAGCGAGTAAGTCCCTGGGATATCCACCAGACGATAGCTGTGCCGTTCTGTCTTAAATTCCCCCTCGGCGGCAGCGACGGTCTTTCCTGTCCAGTTTCCCGTATGCTGATGAAGTCCCGTCAGTGCATTGAAAAGTGTGCTTTTCCCCACATTCGGGTTTCCCGCAACGGCGATAAGTAGTTTATCCTGCATTTTCCCCTCCTAGTATGTGATTATCTCGGCGCAGTCCTCGGAGCGTATCGCTATGACGGCACCTCTTATAAGGTAAGCCCTCGGGTCGCCTGAGGGACTTCTTCCTATGCACTGCACGGGTGTACCCTCAATAAGACCTATATCCAGCAGACGGCGACGCATAGTCCCGTGGGTCAGCAGTTTTTTTACAACGGCGGTCTTTCCTATCTCTATATCATTAAGTGTATTCATAAAGTTTCACCTCGTAAATGTAGCATTTCTCTACATTATATGCCTTAATATGTTTTATGTGAGGTACAGTAAATGCATATTTGCCGAAGTAATAATAACAGTTTTGTGCAAAACTACCAACTATTTTTTGGATTTGTTGTCCTTTATAAACGAATTTAACATAAAGCTATTGTATTTTTTATTCGGTTATAGTATAATGTGAATATAAATTTAGGCTGCGGTATCAGCTATATACGAAAGGGATAAGATGATGAATATTTCAGAACTTAAAGTCTTGATCTGTGACGATTCTATTCTCGTCAGAAGAAAACTGAGTGATGTTCTTAAAAAGGCAGGTATCACCACTATTATCGAGGCTAAGGACGGTGTACAGGCTGTTGAACTTTATAAAGAGAACAAGCCCGATGTTGTATTTATGGATATCGTTATGCCCGTTAAGACAGGTCTTGACGCACTTGTGGAGATCAAGGCATTCGATAACGATGCCAAGGTCGTAATGGCGTCCACTATCGGCACACAGAGCCACCTTGTAAGTGCTATCAAGGCAGGAGCGTATGAGTTCCTCCAGAAGCCCGTACGTGATGATGACGTAAATAAGGTGCTTTCTAAGCTTACTGAAAAATAAGAAAGGGAATATACACTAAATGTTTACACAACTTTTCGGACACTATCTTTTAAATAATAATGTCATTACCAGCGAGCAGCTCGGAAAGGCACTTGAAGTTAAGTCCAATACCAGTGCAAAGCTTGGTGCACTTGCTATTGACGCAGGATATATGAATGCCGCTCAGGTCGAGGCTGTCCACGCAGAGCAAAAGCACGTAGACAAGCGTATCGGTGATATCGCTATCGATATGGGCTTCCTCACACAGGAGCAGGTCGTAGAGCTGCTTTCAAGACAGAAGACAGCAAACATTGTTCTGGGACAGGCCCTTATTGATCTCGGATACATCACAAATCAGCAGTTTGAGGATACACTTATCGCTTATAAGAAGAGTGCCTCCTTTGCAGGTGACGAGAATGGCGACGGTGCATTTGCAGAAGACCTCATCTCGATCTTTGATCTTGAAAATGACGAGGACAAGGATTTCTATATCGAGTACATAATGCTGCTTACAAGAAACGCTATCCGCTTTATCGGTGACGATTTCGTACTTGCAGGCTGCACAAAGAACTCCGTATTGAAGTGCGAACACCTTTGCTCACAGGATCTTACAGGTAAAATGGGAGCATACACAGCTATCGGCGGCGACGCTTCGGCTTTTGCAATGCTTGCTTCCCGTTATGCTGTTGATTCCAGCGATGAGGAGGACGGTGATCTTGAAGAATTCGGTCTGTTTGAACAGGTTGACGAGTTCGTTGAGGCTTGTGTCGGCGAGTTCCTTAATCTCCAAAACGGTCTGTTTGCAGTAAATATGTCAAACTCACGCAATATTGAGCTTGACCTCACTCCGCAGGAGGCTCGTGTTGATGCTGCTATCGGTCTTACAAACGGTCTTTCCGTTGGATTGCAGTTCTCTTTCGGCAGGATCGAGTTTATCGTGTGCAGAAAGTAATGATGTGAATATCATTTGCCCCACAGCATAAGCTGTGGGGTTTTGTTTTGGTAAAGCGACAATGAAATGAATTTTTTGATTGACAAGATTGCATTTTTGTGATATGATATATTTGTATTGTTGGATATTATGTCGTTTCAAAGCGAAACAGGAGGTAATATTATGGAAAGATTTTGTCACAGCTGTGGTTCACTTGTATCTGGTGACGGAAGATTCTGTACACAGTGCGGAAGCGACCTTGATGAGATAAAGGGCGTAAGCCTTGAAAAGCCTGTGTCACAGGTTGAGGCTACTCAGATAGAAGCTACCCCCGTAGTGGATAATAACGCAAACTATACAAATAATACATATACAGACGAACACGCAGCACCCTATGTAAATCCTACAAATGCTGTCGTACCTCCCGCAGGTTATCAGAGCCTTACGCTTGGTCAGTGGGTAGGAACTATCCTGCTTACAAGCTGTCTGGGAATTGTCAGCCTTATCCTTCTGTTTATCTGGGCGTTCTCTGACACTCCCGAGCCTAAAAAGACCTTCTGCCGTGGTATGCTTATCGTACAGGGCATTATGTTTGGGCTTGCTCTCATTTGGATCATAATCTGTTTTGCGTTTGCATTCAGTGTTCCCTCATTTATCTTCGCACTTTCAGAATTAGGATAATTTATGTCGAAAAAAGCAATCATCATTACGGGGCATTACGGCTCCGGAAAAACAAATGTGGCTGTAAATCTTGCCGTTGACTACGCTTCGGCGGGGGAGAAGGTCTGCATTATCGATCTTGATATAGTAAACCCCTATTTCCGCACTGCGGACTTTGAGGATATCTTCAAGGATAAGGGCATATATATGGTCGCACCTCAGTATGCGAATACCAATCTTGATATTCCTTCACTCGGCTTTGATATGGCGGCACTTCTTCGTGACTACGACCGTGTCGTTATAGACGTGGGCGGCGATGACGCAGGTGCTATCGCTCTCGGACAGTATTCAACGATACTGAAAAACTTCGGTTATGAGATGCTGTATGTGGTAAACAGCTTCCGCTATCTTACAGGCACTCCCGAGGAGACTGTGGAGCTTCTCCGTGAGATAGAGCTTGTATCGGGGCTTAAAGCCACAGGAATTGTCAATAATTCAAATCTCGGCAGCGAAACCACGGCGGAGGACGTCCTCGGCTCGGTGGGGTATGCCGAAAAATCCGCACAGGCTGCGGGAATACCGCTTACATTCACCTGTGCATTGAGAGAACTAAGACTCTCCGAATTCAGGGCGGTGGATCTTTATGTCCGTCCGTTCTGGGAAAATTTATAACGTATGCTAATGGACGCTGAAAACGTGTCCATACAAATAATATAAAGGAGCATAACTATGGCAAAGATGAACGTGGAATTCGATGTCTGCAAGGGCTGTGGTCTGTGTGTAACAGCCTGTCCCAAGAAGATCGTCGCAATTCAGCAGGAAAAGCTAAACAAAAAGGGCTACCATACCGCATACTGCACCGATGACGACGCTTGTGTTGCGTGTGCAATGTGTGCTATGATGTGTCCCGACTGTGCAATAACTATCAGCGGAGGTGACAAGTAATGGAAAGAAATCTTATGAAGGGCAACGAGGCTCTTGCAGAGGCTGCCATCAGAGCAGGCTGTAAGTGTTTTTTCGGTTACCCTATCACTCCCCAGACAGAGATCTCCGCATATATGTCCAAGCGTATGCCTAAGGTAGGCGGTGTGTTCTTACAGGCAGAGTCCGAGGTGTCAGCTATCAATATGGTGTACGGCTGTGCAAGTTCGGGTATCCGCTGTATGACATCTTCCTCCTCTCCGGGAATTTCCCTTAAAAGCGAGGGTGTTTCCTACATAGCAGGTGCCGACCTTCCCTGTGTTATCATCAACGTTATGAGAGGCGGTCCCGGTCTTGGCGGTATCCAGCCCTCTCAGGCTGACTACTGGCAGGCAACAAAGGCACTGGGTCATGGCGACTTCCAGCTGCTTGTATTCGCTCCTTCCAGCGTACAGGAAATGGCAGATACAGTAACAAAGGCTTTCGACCTTGCCGATAAGTACAGAATGCCCGCACTTATCCTTGCGGACGGTCTGCTCGGTCAGATGATGGAGCCTGTTGCTTTTGAGGACGTTGACATCGCATTCGGCGACGGCTCTGATAAGGAGTGGGCTGCAAGAGGTCACGAAAACAAGAGAAAGCACAACATTTCTAACTCTCTCTACTTAAAGCCTGATGAGCTTGAAGCACGTATCGTAGAGCGTTTCAAGAGATATGATGAGATAAAGGCTACCTGCACTGAGGCTGAGAGCTATCTTACAGACGACGCTGAGATAGTTATAACCGCATACGGTTCTGTTGCAAGAATTGCAAAGTCCGCTGTTGACGCTGCAAGAGCACAGGGCATCAAGGCAGGTCTGTTCAGACCCATTACACTGTGGCCCTTCCCCGTAAAGGAGATCAACGCCGCTTGTGCAAACGCAAAGGACGTTCTCTGTGTTGAGATGTCTATGGGTCAGATGATAGAAGATGTAAAACTTGCACTGGAATGCAAGAAGAATGTTGAGTTCTTCGGAAGAACAGGCGGTATCATTCCCAAGCCCTCCGAGATACTCGAAAAGATAGTTGCAATGACACAGAAAGGAGCAGAGTAATGCCTGAATTCAAGAAACCTCACGCACTTACAGACGCACCTCTGCATTACTGCCCCGGCTGTACACACGGTATAATCCACCGTCTTGTTGCCGAGGTAATAGATGAAATGGGTATCGAGGGACAGACCGTTGGTGTAGCTCCCGTTGGATGCTCTGTAATGGCTTATGACTACTTCGCTTGTGATATGATTGAGGCGGCTCACGGCCGTGCTCCCGCTGTTGCCACAGGCGTTAAGAGAGCAAACCCCGACACATTCGTATTCACATATCAGGGTGACGGCGACCTTGCCGCTATCGGTACAGCTGAGATAGTTCACGCAGCTACACGTGGCGAGAACATCACTGTTATCTTCGTAAATAACACCACCTATGGTATGACAGGCGGCCAGATGGCTCCTACAACACTTCCCGGTCAGGTTACACAGACAACTCCCTATGGCAGAAGCACCGACAGAGAAGGCTTCCCCATAAGAGTATGCGAGATGCTGTCCACACTTAGCGGTGTTGCACTCGCAGAGCGTGTTACAGTTGCAGACCCTGCAAATATCCGCAAGGCTAAGGCTGCTATCCGTAAGGGCTTTGAATTCCAGAAGAACAAGCAGGGCTTCTCTATTATCGAGGTGCTTTCTACCTGTCCTACAAACTGGGGCAAATCTCCTGTTGACGCTATCGCTTGGCTGAAAGAGAATATGATACCCTACTATCCTCTCGGAGTATATAAGGAGGGAGCAATAAGATGACAACAGAAACAATCCTTGCAGGCTTCGGCGGACAGGGTATCCTGTTTGCAGGTAAGATGCTTGCTTACTTCGGACTTATGGACAGCAAGGAGGTATCCTGGCTTCCTTCCTACGGTCCTGAGATGCGTGGCGGTACAGCTAACTGCTCCGTATGTATCAGTGACGCTCCCGTCGGCTCTCCGCTTGTAACTGAGCCTGACGTGCTTATTGTTATGAACGGCCCGTCCTATGACAAGTTCATCAACGACGTTAAGCCCGGCGGTATCGCTATCATCGACAGCACACTCATTGAGCAGAAGTGCGACCGTACAGATATCAAGTGCTTCTATGTCCCCTCCACAGCACTGGCTGATGAAAAGGGTCTTAAAGGAATGGCTAACATTATCCTCATCGGTAAGCTTGTAAAGGAAACAGGCATTGCATCTGAGGAGGTAATCCGCAAGGCATTGGAGAAGATAATCCCTCCCGCAAAGGCTCAGCTCATCGACGCTAATATGAAGGCTATCTCTCTCGGAATGGAACTCTGATAACCTATACATAAATGTGCCGTGGTAATTCGCGGCACATTCGTTTTTTGAGGAGGACAAATGAAAGCAGTACGTATCTCCTTGCAGGTGCTTGTGATACTGGTTTCGGTATTCTGTCTTGTGTGGGTCAATAACACTGTGTATTTTACAGCAGGCTCACTTATCGGCACGATAGCTTTTGGGACGATACTGCTTTGTGCGGTGTTTTACAAAAAGCTGTTTTCTCTTATAAGGCAATTGTGGGAAAAGTTTTTCGGACGGATAGTTCTGATAGCTGTCGGTGCTGTCCTTACCTTTGCAGTGGGGCTATGTTCATATTTCACCGTGCAGATGATAATTCATATCGAAAAGCCGCTTGATAACGTCAAATGCGTTATGGTGCTTGGCTGTCAGGTAGTTGGCGAAGTGCCAAGCTATATGCTTGCGGACAGGCTTGACAGGTCGATTACCGTGCTTAATGAAAATCCCGACGCTGTTTGTATCGTCACGGGAGGACAGGGCAGAGGGGAAGCGATAACCGAGGCAGAGGCTATGCGTCGCTATCTTGTAAGAAGAGGAATTTCCCCCGACAGGATATACATCGAGGACAGGGCGACGTCAACAGCGGAGAATTTCCGCAACAGTACAGAGATACTTGCACAGCTTGGCATATCGGACGGAGTAGCAGTGGTGACCAGTGATTTTCACCAGTACCGTGCTTCGCTGTATGCGGAGAGATATGGACTTCAAACGGGACATTATTCGGCGACAACATCGGTATTTAATCTGCTTAACAACTGGATAAGGGAGTGTGCGGCACTTCTTTTTGTTTGACTTTCGCACACTGAAAAACTGAAAGCATATCAGCGAAAAGCTGTTTAGCGGTATAGCGTGTAAAGTCCTTCGAAGCAGGAAAAGGCTTTGCGTTATAACGATTGATCCGAGCAAAGCAAATTACTTATAAACACCATAAAAAGACAATATTCCCACTTGTAAGACGTAGTTGCAGAAAGGAATTCAGAATGAAGAAAAAACACATTTTACTGCTGATAATAGCCGTACTTTGCGTAGGTATCATAGCGTTCGGTATATTTTTCGTTCAGCAGCTTGACAAGGATGACAAGCCTGTCAGCAGCGAGATTTCTGTCACGACAGCCGCAACGACAACGACAGCACTTACCGTCACGACAGGTACCAGCACCACCGTTCCTGTTGAAGTATATCCCGATACGGAGGACACAGACAGCAACAGTGTTTCAGACAGCGGCGAAACTCCTGAAACTTCTGCCGTTGTTACAACCCCAGAGAAAACACTGGCTACCGAAAGCAGCGAAGCGGAGAGCATAACTTCTGCTCCTATCACAACGGAAGAAAGCATTGCTACCACCACTGAAACAATAGTAACGACCACTGTTACCACGACAACAAGTGCGGTAACAACGGCAAAGACCACAGTCCGTCCTGTTCAGACGACTGCTGTAACGCCTACGGTCACGACCACTGCGGCAAGAACAAGCAACACGACAGTGGCTACGACACGACGGACTTTGCCTACATTTACCTTATATGTTGATCCGTCAGAGACCTTAGGTACTATCGGACATAATTACATAGAGTGATCTTAAAGTCTGTGTAGGTACATAGACTATGTTCATTCCGATAACCACCATAAAATATTCTTTTCACATATATGATACAGTTTATGATGATCATTCGGAAACGTTGGGTCACAATGCACAGGATTATTTGAAAAAAAATGAGTTTACGAATATCTCGTAATGTAAAAAGCATATAACGTTGCTGCTTAAAACAAAAGCGACGAAATAATATACCCCAAAAGCGAGAGCCTTGCCGTTTGTACCGAAGATAGACGGCACAGCAAGACCCACACTTTTACGGAAAGGAGAACATCAATATGATAATCGACGCACACGCACATATATTTCCAGACAAGATTGCTGACAAGGCAGCAGCAGGAATAGGTGCATTTTACGATCTGGATATCCGTCACGACGGCAGACTTTCAACACTGTTCCGTGTGGGTGACGAGGCGGGAATAGATCGCTATATCGTGCAATCCGTGGCTACGATACCTGAACAGGTAGAGAGCATAAATAATTTCATTGCGGCAAGTGTGAATGAATACCCAGACAAGCTGGTGGGATTTGGAGCGTTACACCCCGACTATTCTGATATCGAAAAGGAAACAGAGCGTATAGTTTCACTTGGACTTAAAGGAATAAAGCTACATTCCGACTTTCAGAAGTTCGACATTGACGATCCTAAGGCATATAAGATATACGAAACTGCACAGAAGATGAAACTGCCGATACTGTTTCACGTGGGCGATTTCAGATATGAGTATTCCGATCCAGAACGTCTTGCAAAGATAATGGAGCTGTATCCCGACCTCACCATAGTCGGAGCACATTTTGCAGGCTGGTCAGAGTGGGAAAAGGCAGAAAAGCTGTTCGCAGGCGGAAAGATATACTGCGACCTGTCAAGTTCACTTTACGCAATGGAGCCTGAACGTGCAGGAGAGCTTATACACATCTTCGGAACAGAACGTGTGATGTTTGGCACGGACTATCCTATGTGGACTGCAAAGGAAGAGTTGGAGAGATTTGACAGGATACCCCTCACAACAGAGGAGAGAGAGCTTATCCTATATAAGAATGCACTGCGGCTTATAGGCGAAGCTAAATAAAAAAGACATAATAGGGGCGGTCTTGTTGACCGCCCTTTTTTGATGTCAAAAAGATTGTGAAATGAAAGACGAGCTTTCAGAAAATTTCTGTTTTGTATGTAAAATCACCCGATTTTCGTCTAAATGTTGGGAAATGATGTGGAAAATCAACAAAAAATAATTTGATAATGAAAATTGATAAAAAAAAACTTGCAAAAAACACTTTAATGATGTATAATAAAAAAGTCAGATGTATAGTTATTTATATCCGTCATCAATAACAGACATTTTTTTAGGAGGATCATACCAATGGCATTAAAGAATCAGTATCTTATCGACTTGCTTGAAAGAGTTCAGAAGAGAAACGCAGGCGAGCCTGAGTTCATTCAGACAGTAACAGAGGTTTTCGAGAGTATCGAGCCCGTAGTTGAGCAGCGTCCCGACCTCGTTGAGGCAGGCGTTCTTGAGCGTATCGTAGAGCCTGAAAGACAGATCGTATTCCGTGTTCCCTGGGTAGATGACAACGGCAAGCATCACGTAAACCGTGGTTTCCGTGTACAGTTCAACTCTGCTATCGGTCCTTACAAGGGCGGTATCAGATTTGCTCCCAACGTATACAGCGGTATCATCAAGTTCCTCGGCTTCGAGCAGACCTTCAAGAACTCCCTGACCTCCCTCCCCATGGGCGGCGGCAAGGGCGGTGCAGACTTCGATCCTCAGGGCAAGTCTGACGCAGAGGTTATGCGTTTCTGCCAGAGCTTTATGACAGAGCTTTTCAGACACATCGGTCCTAACCTTGACGTTCCCGCAGGCGATCTCGGTGTAGGTGCTCGTGAGATCGGTTATATGTTCGGTCAGTACAAGAGACTCAGAAACGAGTTCACAGGTGTACTCACAGGTAAGGGCATCACATACGGCGGTTCTCTTATCCGTCCCGAGGCAACAGGCTTCGGTGCAGTTTACTACACCACCAATATGCTTGAACACTTCGGCGATTCTATCAAGGGCAAGACATTTGCTGTCTCCGGCTTCGGTAACGTTGCTTGGGGTACAGTAAAGAAGGTAACAGAGCTCGGCGGTAAGGTTGTAACACTCTCCGGTCCCGACGGCTACATCTACGATCCCGATGGTGTTTCCACAGAGGAGAAGATCAACTATATGCTCGAAATGCGTGACTCCTGCCGTAACAGAGTTCAGGACTACGCAGACAAGTTCGGTGTTGAGTTCCACGCAGGCGAGAAGCCCTGGGGTGTTAAGGCTGACATTATGATGCCTTGTGCTACACAGAACGAAGTTGGTATGGCAGAGGCTGAGAAGATCGTTGCTAACGGCGTTAAGTACTATGTTGAGGTTTCCAATATGCCCACAACAAACGAGGCTGTTGCATATCTCAAGAGCAAGGGCGTTATCGTTGCTCCTTCCAAGGCAGTTAATGCAGGCGGCGTAGCAGTTTCCGGTCTTGAAATGAGCCAGAACTCTATGCGTTACAGCTGGACAGCAGAAGAGGTTGACGAGAAGCTCAAGGGCATTATGAAGAACATCTTCAATGCTTCTGTAGAAGCTGCTAATAAGTATGGTCTTGGCGATGACCTCGTAGCAGGTGCTAATATCGCAGGCTTTATCAAGGTTGCTGAGGCTATGAAGGCTCAGGGCTGTGTATAATAGGTACTGAAATAAATAAATTACGGCGGATCGTTCGATTCGCCGTTTTTTATTTGAAAAACTAGTTATGCTGAGCCTTTTCTGTCTGTTACAATGTTCTGAGCCCAGACTCCGCTTTTTACCATAAAGAAGCCGATTATCACTTTTATTATCTCCGTGAACTGCACAAGGAAGAATACAAGTTCAATGGGGAGGGTTGTGAAGTTCGCCAGAATGTATGCAAAGGGTATAATAAGCACCCAGGTATATACGCTGTCGAAGATAAAGGTTATTATCGTCTTTCCGCCCGAGCGAAGTGTAAAATATGCACTGTGAGAGAATGCACACAGCGGCATTGCAAGTGCAGAGATGTGTATAAATTTTGTTGCAAGTTGACGGATACTCTCCTCAGTGTTATAGATATCAGGAAATAGGCCGCCGACTAAAAGCATTATTACTGAAACCGCCGCACAGCACGCAACACTGAAAAATATCATCTTTGCATCAGCGTCTTTTGCCTCTTTTATCTTACCAGCACCGAGATACTGTCCCACGATTACCGAAATACAAGCACCAAGCTGTATATAAACAATGTTGAAAAGGTTAGTTATAGTTGAGGAGATATTCTGAGCCGCAACCACTTCAAGACCCCTTGCTGCATAACACTGGGCTATGACCGCCATTCCTGATGCCCACAGCATTTCATTCACCATAAGGGGAGTCCCCTTTTTGAGTATCGCAATGCAGATATCCTTTGGGATACGCAGACTTCTGTATGCACCCTTGATGTAGGGGTTCTTGTTCTTTTTGACGTGCGTCCAACTTACAACTATGATAAGCTCCGTAACTCGTGCGATGACCGTCGCAAGAGCCGCACCCTGTACTCCCATAGCAGGAAGTCCCAGTTCACCGAATATCAGTGCGTAGTCAAGCACAAGATTTATTCCCACTGCCGCAAGACTTGCGAGCATAGGGATAAGCGTCTGTCCTGTTTCCCTTATCGTGCTAACGTAGGTCTGCGTCACCGCAAAGGGTATAAGCGAGAGCATCATTATTCCGAGGTAGTCCTTGCCGTAGGCGAGTGCAAGAGTAATATCACCGACCTCACCGCTGTCGCTTAGGTACAGTGAGATAAGCTCTGTCCCCATAAAACCGAACAGACACAGTGCAATTACAGATATCACGGTACTTGCGTACAGCTTAAAGCGGAAAGCGTACTTCTGACCCTCATAGTCGCCCTTGCCGTAGAACTGCGTTCCGAAAATGCCTGCACCCGAAACTCCGCCGAAAATACAGATATTGAACACAAACAAAAGTTGGTTTACTATCGCAACGCCCGACATCTGCTCTGTACCTATCTGTCCAACCATTATGTTGTCAAGGAAGCTTACAAAACTGGTTATAGCATTCTGCACTATCATAGGCAGAGCAAGGAAAATAATACGGCGATAGAAATTCCTGTCGCCTATAAGCCTGTTTTTAAGTTTTTTTATCATATCAATCTCTTTTCTTTTGTATCTTTTTTATTATAGATTATACTCTGTAAGCATTTGGTTGTCAATAGATATCAGACAAGAGTTTTTGCATATTTCACAAAGCAAGGCGGTATTACTTTAAGAATTTTTAGCTTTAAATTGATGAAATATATTGACACGGATTTGAAATGATGATATAATAATAAACGGTCAAAAGTTCCGTCTGATACGGGATATATAAGGAAATTAGGAGAAACTAAGCTATGTCAATGAATTTTTTAAGAAAGCTCCCTGTACCTAAGGAGATAAAGGAGCTTTATCCTTTAAGCGATGAAGTAAAGAAGATAAAGGCGGCTCGTGATATCGAGATCGCAGATGTTTTTACAGGAAAATCCGATAAGTTCCTGCTTATAATCGGCCCTTGCTCGGCTGATAATGAGGACAGCGTAATGGACTATGTATGCAGACTTTCCAGACTGCAAGAGCAGGTAAAGGACAAGATAATCATCATTCCGAGAATATACACCAACAAGCCCCGTACAACAGGCGAGGGCTACAAGGGTATGATACACCAGCCCGACCCCACAAAGGGCGAGGATATGCTGGAAGGTCTTATTCAGGTGCGTAAGCTTCATACAAGAGCTATTGAGGAAACAAAGCTTGTTTGTGCAGACGAGATGCTGTACCCCAGTAACTACCGTTACCTTTCCGACCTGCTGTCTTACGTTGCGGTAGGTGCCCGTTCTGTTGAGGATCAGGAACACCGCCTTACAGCCAGTGGTATGGAATGTCCCGTAGGTATGAAAAATCCCACAGGCGGCACACTTTCCATTATGCTTAACGCTATCCGTGCGGCACAGGCTAAGCACACCTTCATTTACAGAGGTTGGGAGGTAACCACAGACGGTAATCCTCTTGCACACGCTATCCTTCGTGGTCTGACAAACAAGCACGATCAGAATATCCCCAACTACCACTATGAGGATCTGAAAAAGCTTTACGATATGTACAGTGAAATGGGACTCCAAAACCTTGCTTGTATCGTTGATACCAACCACGCAAACAGCGGCAAGAAGTATCTCGAACAGATCCGTATTTCCAAGGAAATACTGCACAGTATGCGTCACTCGGACGAGATAAACAGTATGGTCAAGGGTCTTATGATCGAAAGCTATATTGAGGACGGAGCTCAGAAGGTGGACGAGGGCTGCTACGGTAAGTCCATTACAGACCCCTGTCTTGGCTGGGATAAGAGTGAAAAGCTCGTTCTTGAAATAGCTGATCTTCTTAGATAAACAATTAACGTGTGCCTTTTTTCGTACAAATTTGTCCGAAATTACTTTAGGGTTTATGCTATAATCTAATTACAGTAAAGAACAAACTCATTCTAAGAAGGAGGATAATTACTATGTTAGATATTTATGGAGGTTGCCCTGTATTCAATAATGAAGAGCATTTCGGAGAGGTCGTTGGCTTTTGCAGTAATATTCGTCATTACAGATTCGGAAAGGATCTAAGATTTTTGTTACAGAATAGAAATGGGGTGATCAAGCTTACCGCTGATTCAAACAAGACTGATGTAAGACGTACAAATCATTCGCTGTTCAGCAATATGGCAAAAACGGGTAGCGGAATGACCCCTGTTTTTATCGGTGGTCTTACAAATACTCAGCAACTTGCAGCGGAATGTCTGTGGGCGAGTAACGGTAAGTTGGATATGAGGTCTGTTACTTCTGTGCCTATATTATATGATGCTTTTTTGAAAAATTGCACAAATGGATATATTAATAATCCTAATTCCGGCAGTAAGTATTGTAATCTCTTTGTAGAGAGCCTTATCTGTGACTTCGGTTTTACAGTGGTAAAGTTCCCGTCTAAGACCAATACATATATTCTTCCTCTTGTGTCGAGAGTGGGAACTCATAACCCCGTTGTGGTATCTTGTGATGATAGGGATTTAGGTTCTGCTTTGAAAGACTTTGTGGAATTCGATTGTGATAAGTTCTATGAGATTATGAATGAGCGTAAAGAGATACTTGATCCTGAGCTTTGGGAGATCATCGATCACTCTGATTTCAAGAAGGGGTTCAAGAATGGGTATAATATGTAATATCAAACAGCTTGACAACGCTTTTCAAATATGATATAATACAAAAGTAATATTGTAAAGCGTTGACGGGAAAGCAGTAGCTCCGTGACCTCCTTTCAGAGAGCCGATGTGTGGTGGAAATCGGCAGGAGAGCGGCAGACGAATTACCTCCCCGAGCGGTCGTGCAAAAGGATATCCTAGTAGTGCGGCACGGGTAAGCCCGTTACAGCTGTTTAAAGGCGGCTTTGCCGCAAACTGAGGTGGTACCGCGGTCACTATCGCCCTCTGCTTTTGCAGGGGGCGTTTTTTGTTGGAAAGGTAGAAGCTTATGAAAAAAATAATGGTTATTTCTTTGCTCCTGGCGATGACGGTCATAATATCAGGCTGTAAGTCACGTTCCGTATCCTATTCTGAAAATACCGGCTCTGCGGGTGAGGAGACTTCTCAGACAGTAGGCTCCTCAATATCGGACAATGTAACAGAAAGCGATATTTCTTCCGAAGCAGAAACAGTCCCGGTGTCGTTTCAAGGATATATGATAGGCAATAAAGATACTATTGTAGCATTGGAAGTCCCCGAAGCACTTGATTTCTCGGAAGAATATGCTGAGATCGGCGTGTATGATTTCTATGGTAATAATGATGAATATACTGTCGCCTTAATGTGGCTGGAATATAAATACACACTCGGACAGCCACAGGAGCTGCTTGATCACCTGGGTGCCCTATACGAGGGTATAGAATTCATTTCTGAAACCACCGATGACGGAAAAGCATTCGATATGGTAATGGTTGAGCTTTATCCTGAAAAAGGTCAGCAAGATAATACAGGTGTTTGCGGCATATATCCGATAAAAGACGGCGTGATATTCTTTGGGTATGAGATGTATATGCAGAAACACTATAATACAGCAGTTGATTCGCTGAAGTCCGTAAGGATATTTGAAAACGAAAGTGCCCAGATAAGTACTGAAATCGTCAATAATAGTGAGATCTCACCCGATTTCAGCGTTACTTTACCGTATGAGCTTGAGATAGAATACCCGGAGCAGCAATACCTTGAAGCAGGTGATAACCCAGATTACTGCACAATTCTTTTTGCTGAGAATGAAGATATAACTATATCGGCGCACGGATGGAGGGGCGAGAAAGCGTGGCAATATGCCCTTGACAGTATGTCCGCAGTCGCTGATGATGATCCCGACATTTTCGGCGAGATTACAAACTATAAGTTAAATGACAATACATATATTTCACTGCAGCACGAAAATGGAAGTCCCATATTTGCGTCAGGATATTACAAAGTATCAGATACAGAGTTTATAATGATAGCGATAAATCTGCCGTATAACTTTGATCTTGAAGAGAGCTGCATTTTTTCTCTGGTTGGATTGAAGTTATCAGAGAACTACACAACCGATTAGCACATATATTCTTTGAAAGGTCGTGATATCAGTGGGATTTATCAATAATTCCATCGTTTATGGAGGTTACTCATCAGAATAGTTTGAAAGGAGTAACACTATGATAAGAATAGCGGAGGAAACGGATATTCCGCAACTCGGCGAGCTGTTCAGGCAGCTGCACGAGCACCATATAAGTATCTCTCCCGAAAGCTACCGTATGCCGTTTCCGCAGTATTTTGAGCTGGAAATGAGGTCTTTCTTGGAGGACGAAACCCTCACAGTGCTTGTGTCAGAGCGTGACGGAGCTCTCACCGCTTATGCGGTATTCCGCATTTTCGACCGAGAAAGGGCAGAGCGTACTCCTGCAAAGGTGTGTTATATCGAGCATTTTACGGTTTTGGAAAACGCACGGCGACAGGGGACAGGTACGGAGCTTTTTCAGTATATCAAGGCTCTTGCAAAAGATCAGTGCTGTGATAAAATACAGCTTGGAGCGGCGGCAAAGAACGCCGAAGCTCTTGAATTTTATTCAAAACAGGGTATGAAACCCCGAACGATAAAGTTAGAACTAACACTATAATAAACACAAAGGAGAAAACCAAAATGACTATTTATGACGAGCTTGTTGCGAGAGGTCTTATCGCACAGGTAACAGACGAGGATGAGATCAAGAAGATGATCAACGAGGGCAAGGCTACATTTTATATTGGCTTTGACCCCACAGCAGACAGCCTTCACGTGGGACACTTTATGGCACTCTGCCTTATGAAGAGATTACAGATGGCAGGCAACAAGCCTATCGCTCTTCTTGGCGGTGGTACAGGTATGATCGGTGACCCCTCCGGTAAGTCTGATATGAGAAAGATGCTGACAAAGGAGGATATCGACCACAATATCGAGTGCTTCCGTAAGCAGATGAGCCGCTTTATCGACTTTTCTGACGGCAAGGCTATTATGGTAAACAACGCAGACTGGCTGATGAACCTTAACTATATCGATGTTCTGCGTGAGGTAGGTGCTTGTTTCTCTGTAAACAAGATGCTCACATTTGAGTGCTACAAGCAGCGTATGGAGAGAGGTCTTACTTTCCTTGAATTCAACTATATGATTATGCAGAGCTACGACTTCTACAAGCTGTATCAGGATTACAGCTGCAATATGCAGTTCGGCGGTGATGACCAGTGGGCAAATATGCTTGGCGGTACAGAGCTTATCAGAAAGAAGCTTGGCAAGGACGCTCACGCAATGACCATAACACTGCTCTTAAACTCTGAGGGCAAGAAGATGGGCAAGACCGAAAAGGGTGCTGTATGGCTTGACCCCAACAAGACATCTCCTTTCGAGTTCTTCCAGTATTGGAGAAATATCGCAGACGCAGACGTTATGAAGTGCATCAGAATGCTTACATTCCTTCCTCTTGAAGAGATCGACGCTATGTCCTCCTGGGAGGGCAGCCAGCTGAACAAGGCTAAGGAAATACTCGCATTTGAGCTTACAAAGCTGGTACACGGCGAGGAAGAGGCTAACAAGGCTCTCGAAGCTGCAAAGAACCTCTTCGGCGGCAAGGGCAACACAGAAAATATGCCCACCACAAAGGTTGAGCTTACAGACGGCAAGATAGGTATTCTTGACCTGCTCGTTGCAACAAAGCTTGCACCCTCCAAGAGAGAGGCAAGAAACCTCGTTGCGGGCAAGGGTATCACTGTTGACGATGTTGTTATCGAAGATCCCACCACACAGATAGCTATCGAAACAGAGGTAATTATCCGCAAGGGCAAGAAGGTATTCCACAAGGCGACAGTATGATTTCATAAATAAAACAAAGGGCGATCATCGGTCGCCCTTCTGTGTTTGTTATATACCAAAGCATAATCATTGTGGTTGTTATATGGCGGAGTTTTAAACTTTTCACCTAAATTGTCAAAAATTTTACAAAGAACACTTGCATTATTTCTGAAATGGGTGTATAATATTTAATGGCTAATTGTATTTATTTTGGTTGATACAAAGCTTTCCCACGGCGAACAGCCGCAGGAAATTTGCTATGAGGAGAATGATTTATGAAAGCAGATCTGCATTGCCATACCACCATTTCCGACGGTTCCCTCGGCATTTCCGACATTATAAGACAGGCAGACAGGGACGATGTGCGGTACCTTGCAATCACAGACCACGACAGCCTTGCGTCATCATCGAGGGCGGCTGTCCTCGGCAAGAGATACAACGTAAACGTGATACCCGCTGTTGAGTTCTCTGCGTTTGACGGAAGCAGGGGCAGAAAGGTACATATCCTCTGTTACAATCCTCAAAAGCCCGACAGACTTGAAGGCTTGTGCCTTCGTACCTCCGAGGGCAGAATGAATCTCGGCAAACGAATGGCTATGAAGGTGCTTGATAAGTATCCCATTACTCTTGAAAGTATTCTGCGTTACTCCGCAGGAAGCAAAGCTATATATAAGTGCCACATTATGCACGCACTTATGGACTACGGTTATACTACCGAGCTTTACGGCGAGGTATATGACGAGATATTTGACAGAGAGCGTGGTATATGCAGCGAGGAGGTAAAGTCCGAGGCGGATTTCTACCCCGATGTTCATTTTGTGACTACGCTTATCAGGGCGAGTGGAGGTATTTCTGTTATGGCTCACCCTAAGGTATATGACAGCTTTGATCTGCTTAAAGAGCTTACCAAGTCGGGTGAACTTGATGGCGTTGAGGTTTGGCATACCAGTGCAGATGATGCTTTCCGTGCAGAGCTTTTAAAGCATTCCGAACAGCATAATCTTATCGCAACAGGCGGCTCTGACTTCCACGGATTCTATAATCATTACGCAATACAGATAGGCTCTGAGCTTACTCCCGAAGAATCGCTCAGCAGAATATTAAACCGCAAGGTAAAATAAATACATAAATATATAAAGGACAAAAGAATGGACATCAAACAGCAGGCTTTACAAAAGCATTACGAATGGCAGGGTAAACTGGAAGTGGTATCCCGTGCAAGGATAGAGAGCCGTGAGGATCTTTCTCTTGCGTACACTCCCGGCGTTGCACAGCCCTGTCTTGAAATAGCAAAAGATCCCGAGCTTTCCTATAAGCTCACACGCAGAAGTAACCTTGTCGCTGTTATCACGGACGGCACAGCAGTGCTTGGACTTGGTGACATAGGCGGTCTTGCAGGTATGCCTGTTATGGAGGGCAAGTGCTGTCTTTTCAAGGAGTTTGCAGACGTTGACGCATTTCCTCTTTGTATAAAGAGCAAAGACCCTGACGAGATAGTACGCACTATCGAGCTTATTTCCGACAGCTTTGGCGGTATAAATTTAGAGGATATTTCCGCGCCCCGTTGCTTTGAGATAGAGGCAAAGTTAAAGGAACGTCTTGATATCCCCGTGTTCCACGATGACCAGCACGGCACTGCAATAGTTGTGGGTGCTGCGATGATAAACGCAGTGAAACTTGCAGGCAAAAAGCTTTCAGATATCACTGTTGTCATAAATGGTGCCGGTTCTGCGGGAATAGCAATAGGAAAATTCCTGTTAAAGCTTGGTATAGGTGACCTTGTTATGGTGGATATCTGCGGTGCGTTGAATCGTGATGACAGCTATGAAAACCCTGCCCACGCTGAAATGGCTAAGCTCAGCAATAAGCACAACAAAAAGGGCAGTCTTGCGGACGTGCTTAAAGGTGCAGATGTCTTTGTGGGTGTATCAAGACCCGATCTTGTAACCCCCGATATGGTGAAGTCAATGGCGGACAAGTCGATACTTTTCCCTATGGCAAATCCCGACCCTGAGATAACCTACGACAACGCAAAGGAAGCTGGTGCATATATCGTCGGCACAGGCAGAAGCGATTATCCCAATCAGATAAACAACGTACTTGTTTTCCCCGGAATATTCAAGGGAGCATTAAGCGTTCGTGCAAAGGCTATCACCGAGGAGATGAAACTTGCAGCGGCTTATGCCATTGCAAATTATATCCCCGAGGACAAGCTTTCTGTTGACTATATAATCCCCAGTGCCCTTGATAAGGCTGTCGCAAGTGCGGTGGCTGACGCAGTGGCAAAGGAATGGACTAAGAATAACCCCTAAGGAGCAGTTATGACCTACGAATACACGCCGAGGGGCGTATGCTCACGCAAGATGATAATAGATATAGAGGACGGCAGGATACAGAAACTTGAAGTTATCGGCGGCTGTAACGGAAACCTCACGGGCATATCAAAGCTTGTGGAAGGTATGGAAGTGGACGAGATAATAGCTCGTCTTGACGGTATCCGCTGCGGTGCAAGACCCACCTCCTGTCCCGCACAACTTGCAGAGGCATTAAAGAAGATAAAGAACAACTGACCCGATTTTAAGGGCGGCATTTCTGTGCGTTACAGTGCGGAAAATGTCGTATCCTGTGTCGGTCTTACAAAGGAGAAAAAATGAAGATATCATCACTTTTTGAGGGTGGAAGAACGGTATTCTCATTTGAGATATTCCCACCGAAAAAGGACGGCTCTATTCAGACGGTGTACTCCACCTTAGAGCAGCTCAGCGATCTTCACCCCGATTTTATCAGCGTGACCTACGGGGCGGGAGGTACAGCGGCAGGCTGCTCCACAAGAGAGATCGTGTCCCTCATTAAGGAAAAATACAAGACAGAATCCATTGCTCATCTTACCTGTGTGAATTCCACAAAAGCGGATATCGATCGCATAATAAAGGAGTTTCAGGAGTACGGTGTTGAGAATGTTCTTGCACTGCGTGGAGATATCAACCCCGATATCCCGCCCAAGAACGATTTCAAGCACGCAAGTGACCTTATAGAGTATATGAAGGCACGAAGCAACCTTAATTTTTCAGGTGCTTGTTATCCTGAGGGTCACGCCGAGTCCGCAAATATCGTTGAGGATATACGAAACCTCAAAAAAAAGGTGGACGCAGGTGCGGAGCATCTGATATCTCAGCTGTTTTTTGACAACACCTATTTTTACGAGTTTCTTGAAAAAGCCCGTATAGCAGGAATAAATGTTCCGATCGAGGCAGGAATTATGCCCTGTGTGAATGCAAAGCAGATACAGCGTATGGTGACTATGTGCGGAGCAAGTCTGCCGCCTAAATTCACCAAGATGATACAGCGTTACGAGGGCAACGAGGAAGCGATGCGTGACGCAGGAATTGCCTATGCAGTAGATCAGATAATCGATCTTGTTGCACACGGAGTAGACGGAATACATCTTTATACGATGAATAACCCCTATATTGCAAGAAAAATAAGTGAAAGTGTGGAAAAGGTGATAAGATGTTAAGTGAGATCACAAGGATAAACCGCACGGAGGCTCTCCGTTATATGGGATATAAGGAAGCTCCCGATGAAAAGATCAGTGCGGTAATTGACGAGTGTGAGCGTGACCTTATCAGAGAGGCACGTCCGCAGTATGTATGGCGAGTTTTTGATATCGTGAGAAGCGGCAAGGTGCTTGGACTTTCAGAGTGTGACTTTATCCTTGAAGGTAAGGATATAGCTGACCATCTTTGCAGCTGCGACAAAGCGGCTGTAATATGTGCAACTTTGTCCTCAGATACCGACAGATATATGAAGAAGCTTGATGTTTCCGACAGTATGAGGGCGGTCATCACCGACGCACTTGCAAACGCAATGATAGAGCAGGTTGCTGAGAACGCACGAAAGGACGTGCTTTCCACTATGAGCGGCTACTCCACTACGTGGCTGTATGGTGCGGGCTACGGAGATTTTCCTATCCAGTGTGCTCCATATCTTATAGCCAGTGTTGACGCTGTAAGAAAGATAGGCGTATGCTGTACTGCAACGAATATGCTTACACCAAGAAAGACTATCATAGGAATTGTGGGACTTTCAAGGGGAGAGCTTGACCGCAAACGCAGAAACTGTGAGGATTGCGGAATGAAGGGCAACTGCAAGTACCGTGAATATGGTTTAAGATGCTGATAAATATAGGCGGAGTAGAAATACTTCGCCTTTTATATTAAAACTTACCGTTGACATTTTTCGGCATATAGGATATAATATAATTATCTTATTATTTGAAAGGAACAATAAAAATGGCAGACAAGAAAAAATCAATTTTTACAGAGTTTAAGGAGTTCATTTCCAGAGGCAACGTTGTTGATATGGCGGTCGGTGTTATCATCGGCGGTGCTTTCACAAAGATAGTAAACAGTGTTGTTTCCGACATTATTATGCCTGCACTCGGTTTGCTTACAGGCAATATCGACTTTGCAGAACTTAAAATCGTCCTCTCCGAGGCTGTTATGGAAGGCGAAACTGTTGTTAAGGAAGAACTCGCTATCAGATACGGCGTATTCCTTGACGCACTGCTGAACTTCCTGCTTATCGCTATGGCAGTATTTACAATGGTTAAGATCATCAATACTATCAGGACAAAGGCAGAAAAGCTCAAGAAAAAGCAGGAGGAAGAAGCACCCGCTCCTGCACCTGCTCCCGATCCTCAGATCGTTCTGCTTACTGAGATCCGTGATCTCCTTAAAGAGGACGAGAACACAGCAGAGTAAACTACATAATAATAAAGACCGTCGAATTTTTTCGGCGGTCTTTTTGTTTTGAATCTAATAATTACAGCATCTTTTTAAGGTAATAACCCGTGTAGGAGCTTTCGTTTGCGGCGATCTCCTCGGGAGTACCCTTTGCAAGTACCGTACCGCCCTTATCTCCGCCCTCAGGCCCCATATCTATGATATAGTCGGCGGTCTTGATGACATCAAGGTTATGTTCGATGACAAGCACGGTGTTTCCGCTGTCGGTGAGCCTTTGCAGAATATCTATAAGCTTACGCACGTCTGCTGTGTGAAGTCCCGTTGTAGGCTCGTCAAGAATGTAGATAGTCTTTCCTGTTGAGCGTTTTGCAAGTTCTGTTGCAAGTTTAATTCTCTGTGCCTCGCCTCCCGAAAGGGTAGTGGAGCTTTGACCTATCTTGATATAGCCAAGTCCTACCTCTTCCAGAGTACGCATCTTGTTTGCTATCTTCGGAATATTTGCAAAGAACTCAGCACCCTCTGAAACGGTCATTTCAAGCACTTCGTAGATATTCTTGCCCTTGTAACGTACTTCAAGTGTTTCTCGGTTGTAGCGATGACCCTTGCAGACCTCACAGGGGACGTAAACATCAGGAAGGAAGTGCATCTCTATCTTTAAGATACCATCGCCCTCGCACGCTTCGCATCTGCCGCCCTTGATATTGAAAGAAAATCTTCCGGGCCCGTAGCCTCTTGTCTTAGCGTCATTTGTCTGAGCAAAAAGCTCTCTTATATCGCTGCATACTCCCGAATATGTCGCAGGATTTGAACGTGGAGTTCTTCCGATAGGCGACTGGTCTATCATAATCACCTTGTCAAGGTGTTCAACACCCTGCATATCGCTGAATTTACCTGGGCGAGTCCTTGCACGGTTGAGCTTTGCAACAAGGTGTTTGTACACTATCTCGTTCACAAGGGAGCTTTTTCCGCTTCCCGAAACACCTGTCACACAGGTGAATACTCCCACTGGGATATCAACGTCAATATTTTTTAGGTTGTTCTCTGCCGCACCGATGACTTTTATCCACCTGTCAGAGGGCTTTCTGCGTTCCTCGGGTACGGGTATTTTCAGCTTTCCGCTTAGATATTGTCCCGTAATAGAGTTTTTACATTTCAGCAGACCGCTGACATTACCGCTGTACAGCACCTCGCCGCCGTTTACTCCCGCAGCAGGGCCGATGTCTACAATATAGTCTGCGGCACGCATAGTATCCTCGTCGTGCTCTACCACGATAAGAGTATTGCCGAGGTCACGCAACCTTTTCAGTGTGCCGATAAGCTTGTCGTTATCACGCTGATGAAGTCCGATACTAGGCTCGTCAAGGATATACAGCACACCCATAAGGGAGCTGCCTATCTGCGTTGCAAGGCGGATACGCTGACTTTCACCACCCGAAAGAGTTCCCGCAGAGCGTGTAAGATTTAGGTATTCAAGGCCTACGCTGCGTAAAAAGCCCAGACGCTCCTTTATTTCCTTTAACAGCTGCTGAGCGATAAGCTGCTCACGCTCAGAGAGGGTGAGGCTCTCCACAAAATTCAGAGCGTCCACGATAGACATACAGCAGAATTCGTGGATATTCTTTCCGCCAACGGTAACGGAGAGGGCAGCCTTGTTCAGTCGCATACCGTGACATTCGGGGCATTCAACCTCGCTCATAAGCTCCTCTAAGCTGTCACGGGAGTACTGACTTGATGTATCCTTATAGCGGCGTTCAAGATTGTTGATTACTCCTTCGAAATCGGTGTAGAACTGACCGCCGCCCTGCGTTTTCGGACGTTTTATGAGTATCTTCTCGCCCTTTGTGCCGTAAAGTATCTCGTCCATTGCCTTGTCGGAAATATCTCCCACAGGTTTAGAAATGTCAAAGCCGTGTTTTTCTGCGAGAGCGTCAAAGTACATTGCCGCAATACTGCCCTCGGTGTAATTCCAGCCGAAAGCCTTTATCGCACCGTCCTTTATGGACAGGTTAAGGTTTGGAATGATAAGGTCGGGGTCGATACGCAGTGAGCTGCCAAGACCCGTACACTTTGAACAAGCACCGTATGGATTGTTGAAGGAGAACATTCGGGGAACAAGTTCCTCAATGCTGACGCCGTGCTCTGGACAAGCATAGCTCTGGGAGAAGTGTAATTCTTCTCCGCCTATAATGTCGATATAGACAAGACCGCCCGTGAGAGAACCTGCGGTTTCGATACTGTCTGTAAGTCGGGACTTTATGCCCTCTTTTATTACAAGTCGGTCAACGATTATCTCAATGCTGTGCTTTTTGTTTTTTTCAAGGGAGATCTTCTCGGACAGGTCGTAGGTTATTCCGTCAACACGCACCCTTGCAAAGCCCGATTTACGTGCCGCTTCAAACTCCTTCTGGTGCTCGCCCTTACGCTGTCTTACAACAGGGGCAAGTACCTGGAATTTTGTTTTCTCGGGCAGGGTCATAACCTTGTCCACTATCTCGTCAACGGTCTGCTGACGTATCTCTTTGCCGCATTCGGGACAGTGGGGAATACCTATACGTGCATACATCAGACGCAGATAGTCGTATATCTCGGTTACCGTGCCTACGGTCGAGCGAGGATTTTTTGATGTCGTTTTCTGGTCTATGGAGATAGCGGGGGAAAGTCCCTCAATGCTGTCTACATCGGGTTTTTCCATCTGCCCGAGGAACATTCTTGCATAAGAGGACAGGCTCTCCATATATCTTCTCTGACCGTCTGCGAATATCGTATCAAATGCAAGACTTGATTTTCCCGAGCCTGACAGACCAGTCATTACTATCAGCTTGTCACGGGGAAGAGTAAGGTCGATGTTTTTTAGGTTATGCTCTCTCGCACCCTTTATCACTATTTTATCGTTTGCCACTTTCTTTTGTCCTTTCTTTTCCTTAAATCATCTGTTCAAGTATATCTCTGAAAAACCGTCTGAACCCATTCGCATCATCTTCGGAGTATGGGTCGTCGCAGTCATAGAAGTATTCGCCGTTTTCGATGTATTTCGAGATACTGTCCAGCGGAAAACCCTCTTTTCTTTTTTTGTGTGGAACAGCGGTTATCAGAAACGGCTTCCAGCTGATATCGTCCGAAAACTCGGTGTAGATGTGATCCTCATCGATGATGAAACAGACAGCATTTCTGTATCTTGCGGTGATGTCCCCGTACTTTGCGGCAAGACCGCCGTAGTATTCTATCATCTCGTCGTCGGAAAGGTGTTTTCCGTTTACATTTCTGACGTGTACTTTGGGGGAGTATTCGGGGAGGCTGTCAAAATAAAGTCCGCTGTCACAGGAGAAAACAGGTACTCCGAAAGCCTTATAATATGCCCTTGCTTTTTGTTCGGCATTTTCAAGGGGAGTGTCGCCTGTTTCGGGGACTAGGGGTATCTCTCCATCGATATCGTTCAGGCTTATAAGCTCTATATCAAGTCCGGTAAGCTGTTTTTTCATATAGCCTAGTTTAGCGGGATTTGTTGTGCCGTAAAGTATCTTCATTGTGTCATCTCCATATATCAGTCCTGCAATTCCTTTATCTTGTCACGCAGGAAAGCGGCGTGTTCGAAGTCAAGCAGCTTTGCCGCCTTTTTCATTTCGGCGGTGTACTGTGCGATCAGCTTTTCACGCTCAGCCTTTGTCAGCTTTTTACCGCCCTTCTTACCGTGTGAGGAGCTGCCGTCAGATTTCTTGGTTATTTCCAGTACGTCACGTATTTCCTTGATTATAGTCTTGGGGACTATTCCGTGCTGTTCGTTGTACTTCATCTGTATTTCACGGCGGCGGAGTGTTTCTGTTATTGCAAGCTCCATGCTGCGTGTAACGTTGTCTGCGTACATTATTACCGTACCCTCTGCGTTTCGTGCTGCTCTGCCTATGGTCTGTACAAGCGAGGTCTCACTTCGGAGGAATCCCTCCTTATCAGCGTCAAGGATAGCAACCAGCGACACCTCTGGTATATCAAGCCCCTCACGTAAAAGGTTGATACCTACAAGTACATCAAATTCGCCTGCACGCAGGTCACGGATTATCTCCATACGCTCGATAGTGTCAACGTCGTGGTGCATATAGCGGACCTTTATATCAAGCCGTTCGAGGTAGGCGGTAAGGTCCTCCGCCATTTTCTTTGTAAGCGTGGTAACAAGGGTACGCTCTTTCTTTTCGATACGTGTGTTTATCTCGGAGATGAGATCCTCTATCTGTCCCTCGGTGGGCTTTACAATGACTTCGGGGTCAAGAAGTCCTGTGGGTCTTATAACCTGCTCGACGATCTGGGTAGAGCAGTCCTTTTCAAAGTCGCCGGGGGTAGCAGATACGAACACCGCCTGCTGTACCTTCTCGTAGAACTCATCGAAGTTCAGCGGTCTGTTGTCATAAGCAGACGGCAGACGAAAGCCGTAGTCGATAAGGTTCTTTTTTCTTGCGTGGTCGCCTCCGAACATTCCCCTTATCTGCGGAAGTGTAACGTGGCTCTCGTCCACGAACAGCAGCCAGTCATCAGGGAAGTGGTCGATAAGTGTTACAGGCGTAGAGCCTGCGGGACGTCCCTGTAAAACACGGGAGTAGTTTTCAATGCCCTTGCACATACCTATCTCGCCCAGCATCTCCATATCGTAACGGGTACGCTGCTCTATTCTCTGTGCCTCGATAAGCTTGTTCTGTTCGGTGAAGAAACGTACACGTTCCTCCATTTCGGCGGTGATATCCTCCAATGCCCTGTGAAGATGCTCACGTCCTACGATGTAGTGAGAGGCAGGGAATATCATTGCGTGGAGAAGTGTGGACTTCACGTTGCCTGTTACTACCTCAAACTCGCTTATTCGGTCTATCTCGTCGCCGAAGAATTCCACACGGATAGCGTGTTCGCCCATAGCACCTGCGGGGAATATCTCCACAACGTCGCCACGCACTCTGAAACGGTTTCGCTGAAAGGCTATCTCGTTTCGCTCATACTGCATTTCAACAAGGCGTTGTATTACCTCGTCACGGCCTATCTCCTGTCCCTGTCTTATGGAGAGTGTGTTTGAGCGATAGTCCTCGGGAGATCCGAGAGAGTAGATACAGCTTACACTGGCAACGATTATTACATCTCTTCTTTCGGCGAGGGCGGCGGTAGCGGAGTGACGCAGACGGTCTATCTCGTCGTTTATCGCACTGTCCTTTTCGATGTAAGCGTCCGTTGAGGGAATATAAGCCTCAGGCTGGTAGTAGTCGTAGTATGACACGAAGTATTCCACCGCATTATTCGGGAAGAATTCACGGAATTCCGAGCATAGCTGTGCCGCAAGTGTCTTGTTGTGAGCAAGTACAAGTGTGGGCTTATTCACATTTGCGATGATATTTGCCATTGTAAAGGTCTTGCCCGAGCCTGTAACACCAAGCAGGGTCTGTTCTTTGTCGCCTCTCAGTATTCCCTCTGAGAGTGCTTTGATAGCCTCAGGCTGGTCACCTGTGGGCTTATATTGAGAGTAAAGTTCAAATCTATCCATAAATTATGCCCTCTTTTTTAGTCCCATATATCGGGAAGCAGCTTTGCTCTACGCATAGAGTAGCTGTCATCTCCCGCAACGATTATGTGGTCGGTAACAGATATGCCGAGATTAAGCAGTGCATTGGAAACACGACGTGTTGCAGCCACATCAGCGGAGGAGGCTATCGAAATCCCGCCTGGGTGATTATGTACAAGTACCACATTTCTGCAATTCAGCTTAATAGCTTTTTCGGCAATGGTGCGTACATCAAATTCAACGGCTACGGCAGTGCCTTTTGCCAATCTCTGCTGTGCAAGTAGTACTGAGCTTTGGTCGAGGTACAGCACATACGACATCTCTATCTTGCTGCCTATAAGAAGTTTTGTGCAGTATTCCCTCATCTCCTCGGAGTTTGACAGTCTTACATTATCGGGCATTTTGCTGCTCATTTTTCTGGCAAGGTCGCTTATAAAGCAGATATTTGCCGCAGCGGAGGGTCCAACGTTCTCCACCTCGCAAAGCTCATTGACCGAGGCATTCATCACGCTTTCAAGGCTTCCGAAACGCTCTATCAGAGCGTGGGCGATATCGTTGGTGTTACGTCTTGTATAGCAGGAAAAAAGCAGTATTTCAAGCAGCTCGTGTTCTTCAAAACACTCAATGCCGTGGTCGAGATATTTCTTCCACATTCGCTGTCGGTGACCCTTGTGAATATTCTCTTTTTCAGCCATAATATTCTCCCGAAAAGTAATGATATACACTTATTATATTGTATTATAAAGTTATTTGTCAAGGGTATAAGCCTACAAGATACACCCTCCTTAATTTCGTCAAATAGTCATATTCCACAATTATATGAACAAACTGAGTTTACGCAGGACATATTGCAAATGAGCCGATTTTATGTTATACTAAATCAGACCGAAAATGCAAAGGAAACAGACCTATGACCGAAATAACCGTAACAAAAAATGACGCAGGACAGCGTGCAGACAGATTTCTTACAAAGGCTTATCCTAACCTTACTCTACCGCTTATCTGTAAGCTTATGAGAAAGAAACGCATAAAGCTAAATGGTGCAAAGACAGAGCCTAACACAAAGCTGTGCGAGGGCGATGTGTTCCGTTTTTATCTCAGCGATGAGCTTCTGGACAAAGGCGGAGTAAAGGAAACGGATTTCCGTACTGTATCATCAGACATAAATATAGTTTACGAGGACGAGAATATTATTCTTGCAGACAAGCCTGTGGGAATGGTAGTCCACGAGGATAACGACAACACCTCTGATACTCTGATAAACCGTATTAAGTGCTATCTGTGGAAAAAGGGCGAGTACGACCCCGACAAGGAGCAGAGCTTTGCCCCCGCACTGTGTAACCGTATCGACCGTAACACGGGAGGTATAGTCATTGCCGCAAAGAATGCGGAGAGCCTGCGTATACTCAATCAGAAGATACGTGATAGAGAGCTTGTAAAGCTGTATCTGTGCGTAGTACAGGGCAGACCCGAAAGGTCAGAGGCGACTCTAACCGCCTATCTTCACAAGCTTTCCGAGGAGAACAGGGTAGTGGTATCTGACAAAAAGACCCCCGAAAACCGTACCATAAAGACGAAGTACCGCATACTTGACAGCATAGGAACGCAGAGCCTTGTGGAAGTAGACCTTCTTACAGGCAGAACTCATCAGATAAGGGCACATTTTGCACATATCGGTCACCCCCTTATGGGCGACGGTAAGTACGGCAGCAACAAGGTAAATAAGCAGTACGGCTATAACGGACAGGCGTTGTATTCCTACAAGTTGACCTTTGAATTCACAACGGACGGCGGCTGCCTTGAATATCTCAACCACCGTGAGTTTGAGGTCGCAGACCGCAGCAGTATATGGTTTGTGAAGCGGTATAATGAACTGAAAGGTTGATATTATGGCAATAACGGTAAACATTTATTATACCGGAATAAACGGCAATGCCCGAAAGTTTGCTGAGGAAATGACAGCCCGTGGTATAGTGAATGATATTCGTGCAGAGGAGGGAAATCTGCGTTACGAATACTTCTTTCCGATGGATAACGAAGAAATGGTGTTGCTGATTGACAGCTGGATTGATCAACACGCTATTGATATACATCACTCCTCTCCTATGATGACAGAGATAATCAGTCTTAGGGAAAAATATGATCTTCATATGAGAGTGGAGAGGTATACTTCACCTGATAATTCCGATAATGATACGGATAGCAGGTTCATAAGGCTTTAAATACAGTAGCAAGTGCATATATTTTTGTATAATGCACATTAAAATCATTGGCTTGTTGTGAAAAGTGCATAAAAAAATTCACAAGATTTTTACTAAGTTTTATGATAAATTTTAGACAAACATCTTGATTAAATCCGTTTTTTTTAGTATAATAATTGTGATATGATATATATCAAAATAATAGGATAACGGGTCGCTCCCGTATCCGGAAAATAATGGAGGAATATTCCAATGGCAGTTAAAGTTGCAATTAACGGTTTCGGCCGTATCGGACGCCTTGCGTTCAGACAGATGTTCGGTGCTGAGGGTTACGATGTAGTAGCTATCAATGACCTTACAAAGCCCTCTATGCTGGCTCACCTTCTCAAGTATGATACCGCTCAGGGCGGCTACTGCGGTAAGATGGGCGAGAACGTTCACACTGTTTCCGCTGACGACGAGGCTGGTACAATTACAGTTGACGGCAAGACACTTAAGATCTATGCTAAGGCTAACGCTGCTGAGCTTCCCTGGGGCGAGATCGGCGTTGACGTAGTTCTCGAGTGCACAGGCTTCTACTGCTCCAAGGACAAGGCACAGGCTCACATCGACGCTGGTGCTAAGAAGGTTGTTATCTCTGCTCCCGCAGGCAACGACCTCCCCACAATCGTATTCTCCGTAAACGAGAACACTCTTACAAAGGACGACACAATCATTTCTGCTGCTTCCTGCACAACAAACTGCCTCGCTCCTATGGCTAAGGCACTCAACGATTATGCTCCTATCCAGTCCGGTATTATGAGCACAATCCACGCTTACACAGGCGACCAGATGATCCTCGACGGTCCTCACAGAAAGGGTGACCTCAGAAGAGCACGTGCAGGTGCTGCTAACATCGTTCCTAACTCCACAGGTGCTGCTAAGGCAATCGGCCTTGTAATTCCTGAGCTGAACGGTAAGCTGATCGGTTCTGCACAGAGAGTTCCTGTTCCCACAGGTTCTACAACAATCCTCACAGCTGTTGTTAAGGGCACAGACGTAACTAAGGAAGGCATCAACGCTGCTATGAAGGCTGCTGCTTCTGCTTCCTATGGCTACAACGAGGATCAGATCGTATCTTCCGACGTTATCGGTATGACATACGGTTCTCTGTTCGATGCTACACAGACAATGGTAGCTAAGATCGCTGACGACCTCTACGAAGTACAGGTAGTTTCCTGGTACGACAACGAGAACTCTTACACATCTCAGATGGTAAGAACAATCAAGTACTTTGCAGAGCTTTAATTCTTAAAAGAATTGCATTTAACTCCCCCATTTCGGGGGAGTTTTTGTTATGCGGTGAAAACTCCATATATTTTATTAAACATAACAAAAAAGCGTGAGCCGAAACTCACGCTTTCTTTTATTATTCGTTGTCGTCGTCGCTGTCCTCGCTGCTTTGGTGTGAGAGGGTAAGCCATTCGCTGTTGAGGCGGCACAGCAGACGTGCGTCGATATATGCCTGTGGGATAGTAAGTATTGTCTGTCCCTGATAGTTTCCTGAGGGTGTAAGCTCCACCACAAGAGCTACATCGGGAGTTTCCTCGTCCACAAGGCAGAGCGGTAACATAAGCGACATAGAGTCCCTCTTCGGAAAGTAGGAGGGGATAGCGGTCTTGTAATTCCAGCGTACACGCTTACGTGCGAGTTCTATCGAGTCCTTAATGCGATTCTGAATGCGGATAAATATCCTGCTGTTTTCGGAGATAAGCTCTTTAAGCTGCTCGTAGAGGGTGTTTCTCTCGTATTTATCTGCGGTACGAAGCTTTTCGGCAATGCTCTGAGCCTCAGGGCAGTCGTTGAACTGATCCATTAAAAATCTTAGCGGCAGACGCTTGATGTTGTCTATTATTATATGGTCAAAATCAGGGTGCAGCGGCTTTGAAAGGTCGAATATCAGATCCTCGTTACGCTTTACATACTGGGGCGGCTGGGGGAGAGGATTAAAATAGTTGACCAGCAGCTTTCCCATACCTCTTGAAGCAGCTGTGCAGAAGCCTGCAAATTTCCACTTCGTTTCGGTGTGTGGATCGTTTGGTACAAAGCAGGCGTACAGGTCGTCATAGTGCTTGTCAACAAGACCTGTGTTGAATGCCGCAAACTGTCCGTCATCGGAGATACACACCTTTTTCTCTCTTGTAAGACGGTAGAATGTGTACTTGATATACTTAATAAGTATATGATAATCTTTTGAAACAGAGTCTGCGAAATCCCATTCCTCGCTTACAGCCTTTTCGGCGAGTTCGGTGAGGAAACTGTTCCAGCTGCCAAGAAAAGCAAAGCTTTCAAGCTGCTTACCGGGATAAAGCTTAGTAGAGGGAACAACGTTGTGAGTATATGTGTCGATAAAGTTTAGGAACCACGGCTTACCGTCATAGGTGCTGCGTTTCAGCGTTATCTCAACAGGAGTGCCGTCAGATTTAAGATAGCGGCAAGGGAATATCAGTTTGCCGTCAAAGAAACGTATTGAGCCGCTTTTTGCCTTTTCAAAGTCCTCACAGAGGGCGTCACGCACCTCCTGAGGAGAACTGTACTGACCGTTATCCTGTAAGTATTTCAGTAATATGCCGACAGGCTTTTGTGGAAGATTACAGAAGTCTTCAAGCTTACCTGTGGGTATATCCATACTTTCTGTGTTGGCTGTGTGGGTTGGCAGAGTAGGAGAGAGGTTATCGGCGGCTTGTTGCGGCATTTTGTGGATAGTAACCATTATCTGTGGTACGCCGCCAAGCACAACGTCCTCCATTTCAAGGTAATCTATTCTTGCAAGGAGGTCTTTCATCTTAAAGCAGCCGTATTTTGAGCGATCGATATTGTTATCTGTAAGAAGCTTACTTACAGCCGCCATATGCTGTGGCACATCAAAGGGGAAGTTAGAGCTTAACAGGTCGTATATCATCTGCTTATCCTCAGCAGTGACATTACTTTGTGTGACGGGAGGCTTTGTGAATTTATCCGCATTATCTCCATAGAATATCGCTGTTTTCTCAAAGGAGAAATACAGGCTCTTTCCTCTTGGAGAGAGGTTTTTTGTAATTATTCCGTTTACAAGGAAGCCGTCTGTACAGCAGTCTATGGGGAATGTGTAACGCTCCGCAAAGAAATTCAGCGTATTGTTCTCCTTAGCGTCGGAGAAACGCTGATAGATACACTGCTTCATCTCCTGTACTGAAAGTCCTGTGCCAAGAACCTTTGTCAGTGCATAGAGGGACTGCTGCGACATTTCGATGATATCATCGTTGAGGATAATACTGTTGCTTCCGAAAAAGTTGTCAGCGGGATGTTCCTGTGTTATATTGATATCTGCTGCCTCCTTCCATTTATTGATGATAACATAAGTATTTCCGCCGTCCGAGGGGTGCATAGTAAATGCCTCGGGGAAATCCTGTACTAGCTGACGGAAATCGGTATAGCCCAGCTTTTGAAGTGAGTAACCATTAGTGGAGAGCCACTCGGATACTCTTGATATTCTGTATATGCCCGAGTCGGGAAACTGTCTTAAAATACAGCTGAATATCTCGGATTTTTTTTCTTGTGTCAAATTTTTTATTTCCTTTCATTGTATCCGACTAGAAAGATAGTCGCTTTTATCTTTTATGATTCGTTTGTTTCAATGCTTTCCGCAACAAAATCTTCAAGGTCTTCCACGTAGTCAAAATCCTCTATATAAACGTGGTTTACATTTTCAAGTAACTTTTCCTCTGTGTAGTCCTGCATAAACATACCATTTACATTAAGGCGGTATGAGTTGAATTTGCTTTCGCTGATAAATCTGAACTCCGTAACAGGAATACTGAGGAAACGGTAAGCGTCAATAACTGTCTTACATTCCTCCGCAAAATCAGTAGGTGACTTGTATTCTCCATTGAATGTAACAGTGAGCTTTACGATATCGTCGGTAGACAGCGATTCGATTCCTGATTTTCTTGCCATTCCGTCAGGGTTAAGGTCTACCTCTACCTGTATCTCGGCTATTTCAGCGGCGTGACGAAGCTCATAGTAGCCGCTTTCGTATATCTTTGCGGCAATAGAGCGGTTATCGTACTCGCTCTGACTTTCTGTATAGGAATTATTCAGTACGACAGCCATAGTGCAGCAGCCACCGATTATCAGTGCAGAGATAATGATAGCGGGAATATGTATGCGGAATTTTCTTCCCGAAATAACGTGGTAGATAAGCAGCTCTATTCCCAGCAGCACAGCGGCAACAGGGGAGAGTTTCAGCGGCAGCAGATAGTCTGGGTCAGGTGAGAAAAAGCAGCAAACTACAACAATTCCCATAAATACAAGGATAAGTGAGAGTGAAACGATACCCGCACCCTTTCTCACGACACCTATCGCAAATTTTTCCAGACTGTTTTCATCGGGAGATTTTTTCTTAGGCGGAGCTGGTTGTTGCTGACGTGCTAACATCTCATCGAGAGCAGCAAGGATACTGCGGTCACGGGCCTCCAATTCCTCCTGAAAGCGGCTGTCAAACGCCTGACGAGGGTCTGCGGATTCCTGTGACAGGGTTCCCTTTATCTCAGCCGTAACTGCTGCGACAGTTACCTGAGCCTCCTCTATTGATTCAATAGCTTGTTCGGTATCATTTTCGGGGACAAGAGTTTTTTCTTCCGTAGCCATTTTTAACCTCCTTTCAATTATAACGTCTATACAATAATATTATATCAAATCTGAAAAAAACTGTCAATGCACATTGTATGGCAAACAAAAATAAAACTAAGGAAAAGCGAGCTTTTTGTCACAAAAAAGCAAACAGCCCCTGTTTGTGACAAGGGCTGTTATGCTTGTAAAAAAGTGTTTGCCTGCGAATCGGACTTTTTGATATCTTTTTTGACCGAATTCACTTCGGTCAAAAAACACTTCTATCCGCACAACTGTGCGAGTTGGCGGCATCGCCGCCAACGAGTGCGGGCAGTGCGGATGTTTCGGCGGAAAAGTCCCAACGGGACTTTTTCGACGGTTTGAATAGCCCCTGTTTGTGACAAGGGCTGTTGTTTGTTGAGTACGGTTTATCAGAGGGACTTGATGATCTCGCCCATCATACCGGGAGTTGCACAGATAGCGTTGGACTCATCAGTGTCGATGTGCATAGCGTCAGCGAACTTGTCGCTTACTCTTACAACAACATCACCGAGGATAGCTGTTCTGCCGTTTGTTGTGCATTTAACCCAAACGATATCCTTGTTGTTGATACCGAGCTTTTCAGCGGTTTCGGGGATCATATGGATATGACGCTTTGCAACGATAACGCCCTCCTTGATCTCAACCTCACCAGCAGGACCTCTGAGGATACAGCCGGGAGTATTTGCAACATCACCGGACTCACGGATGTCGATGCCAAGACCGATAGAACGAGCGTCGGTAGCGGAAAGCTCAACCTGATCTGCGGGACGAACAGGGCCGAGGATACTTACGTTTGCAAGTTCCTTCTTAGGGCCAACAACTGTGATACGCTCCTCACAAGCGAACTGACCGGGCTGGGAAAGATCCTTCTTCTTTGTAAGCTCGTGACCCTTGCCGAAAAGGATCTCGAGAGTTTCCTGTGTAACGTGTGCGTGACGTGCTGATGTTTCGATAAGAATTTCTGCCATTTTAATATGTCCTCCGAATTATGTTTTTGCCGTGAGTTATCTTCTTGCACGGCGTATACAATTATTATACTACTTTTCGACAGAAAAAGCAAGGGATATTTAAGAGAATATTAGTAATATAGAATGTTTTCTTGCAGATAAAAAGAGGCGATATCTAAGATACCGCCTTTTGTTTATTTATGCTGCATTTTCAGAACTTGTTGTGCTGTCTGTTGTGCTTTCGCCTGTTTCTATAGTATCAAGTGCAGAGCCTGTATCATCAGCAGCGGAGCTGTCAGAGCCGCTCGTCTCAGAAGAGGTATCGGTCTTGCTACTTTCAGCTTCGTCGGTAGCCTCTGCTGTTGTAGGAGTCTTGTATGTAACCACAACAACGGAGGAGATCACTATATCCTTAGTAGGCTTTGATTTTTCGCCTGCTGCGTTGTTTTCCACTGCTGCCGCAGAGATAGCTTCAAGCACGTCAAAGCCCTCAAATATCTGACCAAAAACGGTATATCCGCCGTCCAGCATAGGATATCCGCCGACTTCCTTATACTTTGCAATTACTTTTTCATCATTCTCATTCAGCATTGTTGCAAGGTTTGTATAGTGCTTTGCTTTAAAGCTGTATGCTTTATATTCGGGTGTTCCGTCAGTGGCGGAAGCCAGTTTTTCAGTGTTTGCAGTTGCGGCGTCAGTGATCTTAGTAGGATCACTCTTTGTGATATCCTGAGGTTTTTTGTTGTTTACAACGTAGAACTGTGTTGTATTACTTCCATATTCGTTTGCGTAGCACAATGCACCGTAGAAGTGACGTGCTTTTGAGCTGGTCTCGATATCAAACGCACCGTCTTCGTTTATAAGAGCCTTACCGCCTGTGCCGTCGCCGTTGAGCGAGCCGCCCTGAATAAGTGCGTCAGCAAGAACACGGTGTATTTTAAGACCGTTGTAATATCCCTGTTCCGCAAGCTTAGTGAAGTTGTCAACGCCGTTTGGTGCAAGGTCAGGGAAGAGCTTAGCCTTTATAGTGCCGTAACCCTCAATGGTGATCTCTGCTATCTTGTCGCCGTCAACAAAGTTAAGTTCCTCAACGTTGCCGACAGATGATTTCGGTGAGCCTGAACAACCGACTGCACTAAATATACAGCTCACAGCCAATACTGCACCAAGAATTATACGTCCCAGTTTCATAATTTACTCCTTTCGTCGTCGGAGTTATCCGGCGTACTCAGATATTTTTACCGATGTGATCGTTATGGTTTCAGCGGGGGTGGATAATTCACCGGTGCCGCTGTCTATTACCTTACAGGAGGAGATACTGTCTATAACGTCAAAGCCCTCATATACCTGTCCGAAAACAGTGTAGCCGCCGTCAAGCGTGGGAGTGCCGCCCTGTGCCTTGTACTGAGCCTTAACCTCGTCGGTAGCTGCCTCTATCATCTTGATAAGGTTTTTGTAATACTCCTCAGAGCTGCCGTAGTATTCGTATTCGGTAGTACCGGGTTCAAACATAGCTTTATATCCTGCAAAAACCTCAACATAGGTTTGTAGGTCAGCTATTGATATCGTGCTTATATCCTGAGGTTTATTGTTATTCACAATATAGAACTGTGTGGTGTTTCTGCCCATTGCATTTGCGTAGCAGAGTGCTCCGTAGAAGTGGCGGGCATTTGTGTTTGGCTCAACACCGAAGTAACCGCCGTCTGCCGCATCTCCGCCTGTGCCATCGCCGTTAAGTGAGCCGCCTTGCAGCATAAAATCGGACATTACACGGTGGATAGTCTTACCGTCATAGTAACCGTTATTTGCGAGCTTGATAAAATTGTCAACACCTTTTGGTGCAACCTCGGGGAGAAGTTTTGCCTTTATTGTACCGTATCCTTCAACTGTTATCTCGGCAATGGTATCGCCCGCTTTCAGCTGCATATTGATATTGCCTTCACCCGAACTGTTTAATTCGCCTTCAACAGCAGAGCTTTCGCTTTCGGAGGAATTATCTTTATCGGAGGAAGCGTTGCTACTGTCCGAAACGGTGGGAGCAGCTGTGGACTCGGTGTTACTGCTGTTATTTGAGCTGCAAGAGGTCGCCATTAAACAGGTCGCTGCAATCACAGCAGAAAGAATTGCGTTTTTGATCTTCATTTATTTTTCCTTTCGTTCAGCTCTCCGACTTGTATTCAGAGAGAGTAACAGAGTTTATCGTTACCTTTTGCTGGGGGACATTATTTTCATCTGTCGGGATAGCACATATTTTTTCGATAATATCTATACCCTGATAGGTCTGTCCGAAAACA
>JAZUSC010000049.1:0-11628 GCA_045606505.1 Oscillospiraceae bacterium | reverse complement strand
GGGATGTCTGTTATGTGGATTTCGGGACAAATCTGGGAAGAAAAACGGGGATTTTTGCGTTGTAAGGCTTGCGGAGATGTGGGATAGGATAATTATATCTGTAAGGGAATTAAGGCTTGTAAAACCTTAAATTATATTTTGACAAAATTTCCCGTCAAACCCGTTCAGATATTGAAATCCAACAGATTTTGTGGTATAATAAAAATTGAGTTATTATACACATTTTTAAATGCCGACTCGTCGTGAACGGGTCAGCTCCCACAGCTTATGGCTTTGGGTATGTAACGAAATGTGATTGAGTTATCTCCGACTGTGTGGACAGAATAGAGGAGATATTTAAGGAAAAAGAGCTTTGCGACAACGGAACTTCAAAGCTTCCCGAAACAGGGAAATATGAAATGGAATTTGAAAATGTCAGCTTTGCCTATGATAAAAAAGAGGTACTCCACAAATGAAGTGTATGAGGCAGCAAAAAAAGCACGCTGCTATGACTTTATAATGGCTCTCCCCCACGGATTTCAGACAGTTGTCGGAGAGGGCGGTGCAAGTCTTTCGGGTGGCGAAAAGCAGAGAATATCAATCGCACGCTGTATTCTGAAGGACGCTCCGATCGTTATTCTTGACGAGGCTACCGCAAGCGTTGACGCTGACAACGAGAGCTATATCCAGCAGGCTATAAGCGAGCTTTGCGAGGGCAAGACCCTTATCGTAATTGCTCACAGACTCGGCACAATAAGAAATGCCGATAAAATACTTGTTATCAAGGACGGTCAGATTTCCGAGGAGGGCACTCACAACTCCCTTATGGAACAAAACGGTATCTACCGAAGCTTTGTTACAATGCGTGAAAGCAGCGTCGGCTGGAACAACAGGGCGATGATGCAAGGCGATTAAATTGCAATAATTTAATATTCTATCCCCTGTTATGCAGTATTTGCTCCGTATAACAGGGGATTTTTCAACAGTTCCATTACACGCTGAATCTTGTTTAACTAATTCAGAAACAGGAGAAAATCTATGCAAACAGAAGAAATAGCATCTTCGTACAAAGAAAGAATTGAACATCCGTTCGATACTCTTGTGAAGATCGCTCTGAAAGTCGAGGCGAAAAACTGTAAGAAAAAGATTTTTGAACGTGTGGCACGCGAAATAACCTTTTCAGATATGAGCGATTCCCCTATCGAAACAATGGGAGTTTGCGATGAATATATGACAGATTACTTTGAATTTAATGTATACGGTCAAAGAATATATATCAAAAATGAGCTGCTGGGTGTGGCTGCTTCGCTGCTTTCGGAGCAAAAGAGAAATATTAATTTAATGTTCAATATGCCGATCACATAATACTAACCTTTGGTTAATATTAAAAAAATAAAAATAATGTATAATTATTATAATAGGTGATTTATGCCTTGTTACGGGAATTGACCAATTTCAGTGGTTGATTTTCAGAGTTGGTTATGATATACTTTAAGCAAATATAAGCAGAAAGGTTGAGGAAAGTGCCAAGACATAAACGGAATTTTAATACCATATACATATCGGAAAGACTGAAAGATTGTCTTCATTTTTTATCCTACTGTCCTCTTACGACCGTAATCGCGCCGATGGGTTACGGAAAAACCACTGCGGTTAACTGGTATCTTGAAGAACGTGAAAAGGCTGAGGACATTTCTGTTGTCCGGATAAGCGTTTATTCCGATAATCTTATGATTTTCTGGAAAAGTGTACAGGATGCCTTTGCATATTCTGGCTTTGATTTCCTTACGGAGTATCCCTGTCCCTCCGATATGGCGGGAAGCAGTATGCTTACAGACGATTTATGCCACGAGCTTTCGGGGAAAAAGCCTTGTTATATTTTCATTGATGACTTTCATCTTTTAAAAAATGAAGATGTTTCTGTGTTTCTGTGTAACTTTGCAAACCGTATTCCCGACAATGTTCATCTTATCGTTGTCGGACGTGACCGCTGTCTGCCCGATGCACAGATTATACGTCTTGGAGCAAAAGTACATCAGATAAGTGCTGACCAGTTAAAGCTTAATCATTCTGAGCTTACAATATATGCACACCGATGCGGAGCAGAGCTTTCCGATGAAGAAATCAACTCTCTTCTTTATTCAAGCGAGGGCTGGTTTTCGGCAATATATCTTAATCTGCGGGCTTTTGCCGAGCAGGGAGCGCTTCCCGACTGCAATTCGGATATTTACACAATGTTTACCGCAGCTATGATTAATCCGCTTCCCGAAAAGCACAAGGAGTTTCTTGCAGTTATGGGACTTGCCGACGAATTTACCGTTGAGATGGCTCAATTCATTACAGGACTTTCGGATACAGAGAACGTACTTGCCTCTTTAACGGAACAAAACGCTTTTGTAAAGCGCCTGTCTGATAATGTAACCTTCAGATTTCATCACATGATGAAGGAGTGTGCCGAACGTGCATTTTTACAGTTTCCCACTGAAAAACAATCCTGTTATTATAACCGTTTCGGTCTATGGTACGAAAACAACAAGCAATATCTTCACGCTCTTAAAGCTTACGGCAAAAATGGAAATTTCGATTCTCTTCTGGAGGTTATACTTAGAGACGCAGGGATACTCCTTTCACACCTGGACCCGGCAGATGTTCTTTGCTTGCTGGATAAATGCCCTGTCGGCATTCTTAAAAAACATCCTTTTTCAATTCTTGTACTTATGCGCAGTATGTTCAACTGGCGGAATATTCCTAAAATGATGGAGCTTAAAGCGCTGTTGCTGACCTCTATTGATGAGCAGCCTGAAATGACCGAAGAAGAAAGGGGAAATCTTCTCGGTGAATGCGATCTTATCACAAGCTTTCTTATGTTCAACGATATAAGCGCTATGAGCAGACTTCACCGAAGTGCTAGTAAGCAGATGAGCCGTGTTGCTGTCACAATTCAGAAAAACGGCGGCTGGACATTCGGCTCTCCGTCTATACTTATGCAGTATTATCGTGAGCCCGGAGCATTGAAAAGCGAACTTCGGGAAATGTATGAATGTATGCCTCATTACTACAAAATTACCGACGGTCACGGTCAGGGTGCAGAAAAAATAATGCACGCAGAGGCGGAATTTCAGCAGGGACATTTCAACGACGCACATATAGAGCTTGAAAGTGCTTATGCACGTATAAAGGATAACTGGCAGGAAAATATGGCGCTTTGCTGTGATTTTCTGTCCATGCGTCTTTCTCTTTGCCTTGATACAGAAGGACCTTATGCCTTTGAACAGCGTTATCGTGAGCTGCTTGCTCATCACAATTCATCATGGATAAATCTTTATAACGCCTGCTGTGCATATTATTTTGCATTAACGCACGAGGAAGACAGAATCCCTGAAATCTTCCGTTATCATAAGCTTTCCGAAATAAATCTTCTTGCACCGGGTAAACCCATTATTGACATGATTGAAAATCAGGTTTATCTTATGCAGGGTGCCTATGCAAAGGTTATCGGGCGCAGCGAGGGACTTTTCGGCGTATGCAGTAATATGCACTATAAATTAGTGGATATTCACATCAGCATACAGACAGCGTCGGCATATAAAATGCTTGGCAAGCACGAGAAGGCAAAATGTTTGCTTTTAAAAACAATGGACGCTGCCGTTCCTGATGGCTTTATTATGCCTTTTGTGGAGAATTATTACTATATTGATGAGCTGCTCTGTGAATGTATGGATTATAACAAGAAATTTACCTCACGTATTGCAGAATTCGGTAACAGATACGAGAAACGTCGTGTCGGGATGTGTTGCAAGCATATACGACAGAAATCATTGGAGAGATTGACAGAGCGTGAGTATGAAATTGTAGGTCTTATGGCACAGCGTCTTAGCAACCGTGAAATTGCCGAAAGGCTTTTCCTGTCTGAAGGAAGCGTCAAACAGTATATAAACCAGATATATTCAAAGCTTTATATAGGCGGAGATACAAGAACCAAGCGTAGCAAGCTGTTGAATATGATAAACGGTAATATTTAACCATTGGTTAATATTTTTTACAATAAAACCGCTGTATAATTAATATATGACGGTCTTTTGTGCTATAAAAACAAAAAAGGGATGAAATTATGAAAATAAACAATAAGCTTATGTTTGCGATTGCTGTAATTGTTGTCTGCTCTGCTTTAAGCGGATGCGGTACAAACTCAGATGCCGTAAAAAGCAACGCAAACGAAAAAGATCCCGTAAAAAGCGACGCAAACGAAAAAGATCCTGTATTTTCAAATAACAACAGCGAAGGGGATATAGTCGGAGCTGACTGGCGCACTACGGGAATTATTATTGATTACGGAACAATTACAAGAGGCGGCGAAAATACAGAAGTTGCTATAACGATGAATCGCGGGAAATCATCTTTTTATTATGACAGTCCGAATCAACAGCTCTTTGAAAGCGTGTTATTTCCCAAAGAGGTGGAAGATTCATGGGGGGCTTTCAGCAGTATTTCATTTGAAGATATAAATGGCGACGGTGAATCTGATGCAACAATTGATTTTTCTCACGAGGATAACAGCAAAACACATTTTGTATGGCTGTGGGAACAGGAGAACGGCTATATGTATCAGGAAAATCAATCATATTTTCACAAACAGATAATGGGAGAGTAAATAAAGTGAGCAATTCAAAAACAAAAGTCATAGCCTTGTTTTCGGCAGTAATACTGATGTTATCGGGCTGTAATAATGCTGATGAAAATATTGCCGCTAAAACATCTGCTCTGTTGGAACAGACTACTGCTTTAACAGAAAATACAGAGGCTGTTATGGATACAAAAGTGCAATTATCCGACTTTGCAACGCAAATCTGTAATGATTGCTATTTCCTTGAGGATACGGCACTTTCTATACAAAATCTTATTGCCCTCAGTGACAGTAAGTTCGTGTTTTTATATTCAGAAAATGACTTTGAAGGAACAGGTGCGTCATATATTTCTGTTATAGACCTTGAAAAGGGAAACAGCAAAGAAATATGTATAGACGAAAACGGTTATTCAACAATAGCCGTAATCAGCGGACATATCGCTGTAATGTGTGCTAATGATGGCAAACTTACAATTTATAACGATGAGCTTGAAAAAACTGACGAACATTCTCTTCCCTTAATCATTGAAGGATATTATACCATTACCGGCATTAATTCTGAATTGTCGGAGGTGCATAGCAGCGGCAATAGCATAAATCTTATAAGAATTGACGATTATGGCAAGCTGGCAATAGATGAAAGGATATTTCCTGCTGAAGATGATTATATCTTCGGGGGAATTGCAGGCTCATTGTCAGACGATATGCTTATTGTGACTGAATATAACGGAGACGGTGAACGTATTTGCCTGTGGGATATAAAAAACGGAACAAAAACACGGATAAAACCCGATTGCTCACCGTATTCCTCCTATGTAATCGGCAACAGGATTATAGGAGTGGACTATGAAAGCTGTAAGGTAAATATATATAGTCAAAGTCATCCGAATATGGAAAAAAGCTTTGCATTCCCTATGGATTACAGCTCAATAAGATGCTATGACAGTACGTATAATATGTATTTTGTTTCCTGCGACACGGATAAGCCCACAATGAAACGTTACTCTCTTGAAACAGGTGCCTGTACGGCAGAATTTGCACCGGCAATTGAATCAGCGGGATATATCTACTATATATCAGAGGTCGGAAATTATGTTGTGCTTATGGCAACCCTCGATGAACACACGGGTATATTCGTGTGGGAGCCGAAGCTTGTTGAAACAGAAGAAGCGGAGCTTGCAATACTGACAGGTACAAATTACGAAGTATCAGCTGAGGAACTGGAACGCTCCATAGAAACAGGCCATGGAATTGAGATTGTTTCGGGCGAAGACGCTGTGCGGTATTTCGGCGGCTATGCCGTTAAAGACGAAACAGGTGAGCAGAATATTTATAATGCACTGCTGGATATTGAATACGTGTGTACGGCTCTTCCTGTTGGTTTTCTTGATGAAATGAAAGAAATGCACGGAGAAGATGCAACTATAAGTATTTATCTGACAGGCAAAATTATACCCGATAATTCTGACAGCGAGTCAATTTCTGATGCAGCGGCATTTACTTTTCTTGAAAACGAAATAAACCGTGTTATTGTTATTGATATAACTCAGAATGATATTGATATTACTCTGGCTCATGAGTTTATGCACTGTATTGAAGACGCAATATATGCGAAAGGCTTCTGGGATTATAGCCTGGAAATGTTTGAACGCTGGGAAATGCTTAATCCCGAAGATTTCAGATATACGGGAACTTACACCGATGAAAACGGCCTTACTACCGGTTATGATGTAACCGAATATATTGGAACAACATATTACGACGGCGGTGACATGCCTCTTGACAGCGTATATTTTGTTGACGGCTATGCAACCTCTTATGCAAAAGAGGATAAGGCAAGAATATTTGAAAATATATTCTTCTCCGAAACAACTCCGCTGCCCGACTATTTCAGAAGTGTGAATATGCAGCTGAAATCCGCATACCTGTGTGCCTGCATAAGGGAAGCGTTCACTTGTCTTGAGGACGTTGAAGCCTGTTGGGAAAAGAGCATAGATTCAGATTATACATTGGATTATTTTAAAGAAAACTATAATCTTGATGATTATTATTATCGGATTTCTCTTGAAGCAGTTGGTTAATATATTTACGAAAATACCAATAATATTGTCATAATTAAAGCTTCGACAAAAACTATCAGCTTTATTGATTATGACGGCAAGGAAGTTAAAACATATCCCGTCGAGGTTACTCAATATCTAAACAAAATAGTAATAGGCATATCAGCTTATAATGTGCAAAGCTATGAGTATAGGTATGATTATGACTAAACGGAGCTAATTATATTTCAGCAGAAAACCGAGGTTATCTTTTGCGAAAACCTCGGTTTTTACTTGTGTTTTTCAAAATAAACCGGTTAAATAATCTGTGCTACTCCGTTCCGATCAAATACGAGAGTAAAGCCTTCAACTTCAAGCCAGAAATAAGTATTGACAATAACAAACTCATTATTATCATAATACCCTGAATATATTATACTTCCATCCCTGCCCGAAAACGGATCGTCCTCTGTAAAAGACCCTTGAACAAAACTATCATAGTCATATTTCGTAGGATCCATAAACCCATAGGAATACATATAGCACATATCCTTAATATCGTTGCTTTTTTCGTATTCGATAATACTGTTGAGATTTGCCTCTATCGCCATACCGATTTCAGAAAGAAAGTCCAGATCATAATAATCAAGAGAAGAGTCATAAGCCAGCGAGCCGGGTGCACCGAAAAAATACACCTCGGATATAAGATACAGTATATTGATGTTATATTCATCAATATAGATAAATATAAGCATCTCTGTCTGTGTGTCGGGAATATAACCTTCCATAAGATACATTTCATACCATTGGGTATCCTCTGTTTCTGTGTACTCAAATCCCAGCTCTATCAATTCCTCCATTGCAAGATATATGCCGTTGACAGTAGCTTCGGCAGGTTCATATTTCAAAGCGGTAAGCTCGCCGTAATACGAGCTTTCTTCAATAAGCCCGTCAACATCTTCGAAGGGCAGAGAATGGTACAGTTCCTTTGGCGTTGATATTTCATTATCAAAATTGTTATCTCCGCCTGAAGTATCAGCCTGTGAGCCATTTGATTCCTGCGAACCCTGCGTTTCAAATCCCTCTATAACATATATAGGGGTATCTATTTCGAGAATAGCACAAAGCACCTCAAAAACAGAAATAACTTTATCTCCCAGCTGACATTTGATTGTATCCTGTTCATAAATTAGTATGTTCAGATATTCGTCTGTTTTGTCGGCTATATCAAAAATTCCGCCACATTCATCTACTTTATCCGCAATATCGTAGCCGTTATACATAAGAACATTTACAGAATACAGAATTGTATAATATCTTGCAAGTCTTATATCCCATTGATATTTAAAGGTTTCAGGATATGCATACAGCCATTCGTCAGCTGTGGTTGTAACATCCAGATAATCTGCCCTTGTTTTATAGAAAAGAACTTTCCTCTGTTCATTGTTGACATTATTTTCATTGTTATCAGAATTGTTTTCAACCTCCGTCTGCGGTTTATGAACAACTTTTTCCGACAACTCGACTTTGTTTTCTACGAGCGTTTCTACTATATTGCTGTCGGAAGCTCTGTCGGTTTCTGTTGCCATAGCAAATGCGTCTTCAGTGGCAAATTCCTCTGCTACCTGCTGTTCTTCTGCTGTGCTTTCCATAAGAATAACCGCAGCCGTTTCTTTTCGTATTTCCTCTGCGTCGGTAATAAGCTCGTTTCCTGCACTGAAAAACAAACCAAAATCCTGCCAACAATTTTTATAGACATCATAAGCGTTAGGATTAGTCAGCTCCAGCAATCCCATATATTCTCTGCCTGCCGCACCGAGAAATAACCCGTCATTGTTGTGCCATTTAACATAATCCTCGCCAAGAGTAACGGCGGCGTCCTCCGCTACAACCTCAAACAACTCATATAGATTATCACATACGGAAGCATCTGTAACAGCAGTCAGAGAAAGCCTTGCTTCAAGCCCTGTCAGCTTATCTTTGAATAAATGCACATCGCCATCAGTGCCGTTTTCCATAAACTGAACGGGAACGGTAGCATAACAACCGAAAGCAGGAAAATATATCTCCTTCATTTCCGTGTTGTTTACATCATCTCCCTCAATACAGATCTCCAGCATATCGTAAGCGTTTGAATAAATACCTGAATATTGTTCGTCAAATTCCATCATAGCTATCCACATATAACCGTCACGAATTGTTACAAATATAACCTCGGTATCGTTTGCCGCTTTAAGGGAGTGGTCGCTTACGAGATCGCTTTTATTTCCTTCCAGTTGGCTCTGAATATCGCTTATACTTTCTTCGGAAAGCATTTTCATTACCGTGACAGATGCGCCTGTTACAGGGTCGGTAAATACAGCGTATTCCTCCTTCAAATTGAAGTATTCCTTCGTAAAAATATCGGGATAAGCAACTACACAGTCAAATTCTTCGATATAACAGGATGTGCGTTTCAATACAGGGTCATAAGCACCCGTCTCCTTTGCTACGGCATCGACTTTTTTATAAGAATTATCAAATGCATTGCTTACCCATACTCCGTCATCGACGAACTTACATTTTATAAGTCGTCTTAGTTCTTCAAACACAAAATCGTATTTGTTTTCATAAGTAAGCTCCGCATTTACAGAAAACTTGTTTCCAAGACCCGTTAAGGTGAATACCGTCTTGGCAGTTCCGCTTGTTTCGCAGGAATACCAGTCATTTCCCGAAGCGAGAACCCTGTTGTGTTCTGTATTTTTAATAAAGCTCTCAACATCGTCCATACAAGCGTAGCTGTTTTCGCCAAGCCATACTCTCAGCTCTGCGCTGCTTCTGCTGTCCCGAAAAATCAAAGAACTGTCTTCTCCCTCTTTAATAAGATTAAGCTGCTTTGGATAATACAACAGACAATCTGCCACCTCTATGTAATATACCGCATAATTATGATTAAAATCGTCGGTGCCTTTTTTGTATCCATTCCTAGCCGTAAGGGCTTCAGTTATAGCTGCTACCTTTCCGTTATCCTTGTTTTTATCATTGCATAAAACGGTAACCTTTTTATTATCAATAATGATTTCGTCATCTGCCGCTTTCCAGTTGCTGCCGCCCCGTGTATTGCCTGTCTGGGTGGGGGTTGAAATATCTTTATCGGAAGCAGGCTCTATTTTGATGCTAAGACCATTGTCATCATCATATACAACCACATCATCATCTACGATCAGCACACCGTTTATGATATTTACTTCCTCCGATATGTCGATATCGTTAATTATTGTTATATCCTCCGATGATGTAACAACAGGCTCGGAAGTATCCGTATGAGGATTATACTCTCCATCGTCCGCGCATCCCGTTAACATTGACAGCACCAACAAAAAAGCTCCTGCTCTAAATAACAATGGTTTCTTTATAATCATTTTCCGCCTCCCTGAAAATACAAGCGTCTTATCTGAAATAAGCATTTCTATACAATAAATTATAATTCATCCTATATTAAAAAGCAACACTTTGCACTTAAAAACTAACCTTTGGTTAATACCGTAAAAGATAAAAAATGTATAATTTATTATAATGCATTATATATGCAGATAAGATTACAGAAATTGTAAAGAGGCAGAATTTATGAAGAAAATACCAGGATGTATGCTTATATCAGCTGCCGTTGTAGGGTGTGTCTTAGTCAGCGGATGTGAAACATCAGATTACACTGACAATGTAACAACCGGTTGCGTTGATGAAACAGGAGAAATTGCAGAAACAGATTATAATATAAGTATTTATGATTCTTTCGAAACAGATATATTCATCGATATGGAAGAAAACAATGAAGACGGAGCTGACTGGCGCACTACGGGAATTATTATCGACTATGGAATTATAACACGTAACGGCAAAAGCGTAGATGTGGTTGTAACCCTGGATAATGAAGGGGCTTCTTTTTATTATGACTCCTCAAATAAAAAACTGTTTGAAAGCGTTTCTTTTCCGTTTTCCGTAACCGACTCGTGGGATGCCTATAACGCTGTTTATTTTGATGATGTAAACAGCGACGGAGAATCTGATGTAACACTACATTTTCATCATGATGATTACACCTTCACACAGCTTGTATGGTGTTGGGATAATAATGGATACGTATACCGTGAGGAGCTTTCAAGTCTGCGGGATGAGCCTGTCTGGGTGAACAAAATGGAAGTTGTGTGTTCTACACGTGAATATATCCGTGTAAACGGTGAGGATTATCCGCAGAAAGTGGTAAAATCACAGTTCTTAAAGCTGAACGACAGCCACATCGATTATGTGCTTACAGCGTTTGACAGAAACACAAGTAATGTACGCAACATTCGGTCGTATCTGATTAAACGGATATGATATTATTATCAAGGATGATTTACTTGGAGAGGCTATAAGCACACTTTCGGAAAAAAAGCGTAATATAATTTTGTTGTCGTATTTTTTGGATATGACTGATATTCAGATAGCTGGTTTCCCCGAAACGTTGCTGTCACCTCCGAGAACATACCAAGAAATAGGAACGCCGTCCTTCTCGCCGAAGTATATTTCAGCAGTATTGCCTCCTATACCGTTTATTGACGAAGGTGCAAATGTTGTGTTATTGCCAAGCTGTTCCGCCGTTGCATAAGCGAAGGCACTCGGATTGTAATCCTCCGCATTCGCTTTAACGGTTACTCCGAAATCAAATGGTGCTCCGATTATGAACGAAAAAGCCATTGCTGAGGCAGTAACAGCCGACAGCAATTTACTGAAAAATACATTTTTCATAAAATCCTCCTTTAGTCACGTTCGCTCAAACAAATATAAAAAAAGCATTTTTAACCTTGAAAGCAGAGGTAGCTACTATGATTATTAACCTTAATCACATAGAAAAATACAAAGAAAACAACCGCATAGAAGCTAAAAAAGCTACCGGAGGACTGCCGAACAGTATCTGGGAAACTTATTCTTCCTTTGCAAACACCCTTGGCGGTGTTATTTTGCTGG
>JAZUSC010000048.1:0-23540 GCA_045606505.1 Oscillospiraceae bacterium | reverse complement strand
ACAGTTCCGCAAAGCTATCGTGACGGAGCATTCGGACTTGGTGCGGGAAAATGGAGAGTAATAAGAACTGTGGTACTTCCCGGCTGTGTTGACGGAGTAATAACAGGCTGTATCCTGTCCATAGGACGAATTTTAGGCGAGTCTGCGGCACTTCTTTTTACAGCAGGCTTTGCCCACGCTCTGAACGGCATCTTTGAGGGACTTACCTCCCCCGGTGCTTCTCTTACTGTTGCCCTTTATGTCTACGCAAAGGAACAGGGTGAGTTCGGAGTTGCCTTTGCGATTGCGGCGATACTTATGATTTTAACGCTTCTGATAAATTTTTCTGCAACCCTTGTCAGCAGATATTTTGCAAAAAAGCGTGAGCTTTAACCGAAAGGAATGATACAATGAGTGATATAATGACAGCGAAAGACCTGAATTTGTGGTATGACAAAACTCAGGCTCTCAAAAACGTAAATATTACTATCCCCGAAAAGAGCATAACAGCTTTTATCGGCCCGTCAGGCTGCGGAAAGTCAACCTTTCTCAAGACTTTGAACCGTATGAATGACCTTATTCCTACGGTTAAGATAACAGGCGAAGTCTGCTACAACGGACAGAATATCTATGACAATAGTGTTGATGTAAACGTGCTTCGCCGTGAGATAGGAATGGTATTCCAGAAGCCAAATCCTTTCCCGATGAGCATTTATGACAACATTGCCTACGGACCTCGTACACACGGTATAAAGTCAAAGGTAAAGCTTGATGAGATCGTTGAGCAGTCCCTCAGAGATGCGGCAATATGGGACGAGGTAAAGGACAGGCTAAAGAAAAATGCCCTCGGAATGTCGGGCGGTCAGCAGCAGAGATTATGTATTGCAAGAGCACTTGCGGTAAAGCCGAAAATTCTTCTTATGGACGAGCCTACATCTGCCCTTGATCCTATCTCAACATCGAGGATAGAAGAACTTGCAATCGAGCTGAAAAAGAGTTATACTATTGTTATAGTAACTCACAATATGCAGCAGGCAGTCCGAATTTCCGACAATACGGCATTCTTTTTACTGGGCGAGCTTATCGAATACGGCGAGACCGAAAAGCTGTTTTCACAGCCCGTTGATAAGCGTACCGAAGACTATATTACAGGAAGGTTTGGATAATGAGAAGCAGATTTGATGAGCAGCTGAGCATACTTAACACTGAAATGATAGAAATGGGTGCACTCTGTGAGGAGGCTATCGCCCTTGCCTCAAAGGCACTTACTACGGGAGATGTTTCGCTTGCTGAAAATGTTTCGGCAATTTCATCGGACATCGACCACAAGGAACGTGACATTGAGGCACGCTGTATGAAATTGCTTTTACAGCAGCAGCCTGTCGCAAAAGATCTTAGGCAGATATCCGCCGCACTTAAAATGATAACCGATATGGAGCGTATCGGTGATCAGGCGGAAGATATTGCAGAGATAATCACCTATCTTGAGGGCAGAACAGCTGAGGAAACAGTGCATATCCGTGATATGGCGGCTGAAACGATCTCAATGGTAACTGACAGCGTTGACGCCTATGTGAAAAAGGACACCGACCTTGCAAGATCGGTCATCGTCCACGATGACAAAGTCGACGAGTATTTTGATAGGATAAAGAACAGCCTTATAAAGATGATTGCGGAAGCCCCTGAAAACGGTGAATATGCTCTTGACCTACTGATGATAGCAAAGTACTTTGAGCGTATCGGTGACCACGCAACGAACATCGCCGAGTGGGTGATATTCTCAGTAACAGGCGAACACAAGAACTCGTAAAGGAGTTGATTTTATGATATGGTGCGTTGAGGACGACGCAAGTATCCGTGATATAGAGGTTTATGCCTTGCAGTCAACAGGGTTTGAGGCAAAGGGCTTTGAGGACGGCGACAGCTTTCTTTCTGCGCTTAAAGGGGAGCTTCCCGACCTTGTAATTCTTGATGTAATGCTCCCGGGGACTGACGGCATTGAAGTGCTGAAAACTCTCAAAAGCACAGCAGAGTACGTGGATATTCCCGTTATTATGGCAACCGCAAAGGGAGCTGAATTTGATAAGGTGCAGGGGCTTGACCTTGGTGCAGATGATTACCTTGTAAAGCCTTTCGGAATGATGGAAATGATTTCGAGAGTAAAGGCAGTTATGCGACGCTGTAAGCCGAAAACAGTAAGCCGTATTTTACAAGCAGGCGGACTTTCCCTTAATCTTGATGAGCGTACCGTGACGCAAAACGGCGAAAAGATTTCACTTACATACAAGGAATTTGAACTGCTTTCGCTTTTTATGAAAAACGTGGGACTTGTCTTTTCAAGGGATACTCTCTATAACGAGATATGGGGAGCTGATTTCGTCGGCGAAACAAGAACAGTTGATATGCACATCAGAACGCTTCGTCAGAAGCTGGGCGAATACGGTGAAATGATTGAAACTGTACGTCACGTTGGTTACAAGTTCGGAGGCGGCTATGACAAGTAAGATCTTTCGTTCCATTTTTGCTACTTCGCTTGTTGTACTTCTGGCAACCCTTGCGATAATAACGACTTTTCTATACGATTATTTCACGAATATTCAGATAAATCAGATTAAAGATGAGCTTTCTATTGCCTCTGTAGGAACAGAGCAAGCCGGTGCAGAATATCTTAAAGATCTGAAATCGGATAACTTTCGTCTGACCTGGGTAGCCAACGACGGAACGGTGCTTTTCGATTCGCAGGCTGACAAAGCGACAATGGACAATCACCTTGACCGTGAGGAAATAGCAGAGGCCTTTGAAACGGGAAAGGGAAGCAGCTCCCGCCGCTCTGCGACCCTTACCGAGAAGACCCTTTATGAGGCGGTACTTCTTTCTGACGGAACGGTGCTCCGTATCTCGGTAAACCGTGCAAGCGGATTTGTCCTGCTTTTAGGAATGATGTACCCTGTCGTTATCGTGATAATAATTGCAGTTGTTGTTTCGGCAGTGCTTGCACATAAGATGTCAAAGCGAATAATCGAGCCGCTCAACAAGCTTGACCTTGACAATCCGACAGAGAATGACGCTTACGAGGAGATCGCACCGTTACTCAGCCGTATCCACAAGCAGAATATGAAGGTCGAACGCAAGGCGGCAGAGCTTAACCGCAGAAAAGACGAGTTCGAGCTTATTACAAAGAATATGCGTGAGGGACTTGTTCTGCTTGATAAAAGCAGAAATATCCTCACTATCAATTCTGCGGCAATGACGATTTTCAGCACAGATGAAAATTGTGTTGGCAACGAATTCCTGACTATAAACCGCAGACACGAAATAACCTCCGCAATCGAAAGGTCACTTACAGACGGACACGCTGAGATCCGTGTAAAGCTGAATGAAAAGGAATATCAGTTTGACATAAGCCGTATTGAAACGGACGGCGAAACAGTCGGTGCTGTTATCCTTGCATTTGATATAACTGAACAGGCTGATGCTGAAAGACTCCGCAGAGAGTTTACGGCGAATGTTTCGCACGAGCTTAAAACTCCGCTCCAGACTATTACAGGCAGTGCGGAGCTTATAGAAAACGGACTTGTGAAGCAGGAGGATATGCCACGATTTGTAGGTCATATCCGAGAGGAAGCAACACGGCTTGTAACGCTTGTTGAGGACATTATAAGGTTATCACAGCTTGACGAACAGACAGAACTTCCGAAAGAAACTGTTTCGCTTTATGAAATTGCAAACGAAGTCTGCGGAGTTCTCCGTGACAGTGCAGATAAAAAGGATATTATGTTTTCCATATCAGGTGACAGCGGAAATGTTTGCGGTGTAAAGCACCTGCTTTTCGAGGTGATCTACAATCTTTGCGACAACAGTATCAAGTATACTCCCGACGGCGGAAAGGTAGAGGTCGATATTTCTGAAACGGAAAAAGAGGTAACGCTTACTGTTTCCGATAACGGAATAGGTATTGCTCCACAGCATCACGCAAGAATTTTCGAACGCTTTTATCGTGTGGATAAGAGCCACTCAAAGAAGTCGGGTGGAACTGGACTTGGGCTTTCTATCGTTAAGCATTCTGTTCAGTACCACGGCGGAAAAATTTCAATTCAGAGCGAGGAAAATAAAGGTACTGCTGTTACGGTCGTTTTACCGAAAGCTGAATAATTAGCTGAAATGCAGTGTGTTATTATGTTCAATGTGTGCGTTATATTCAGCTGATTGTATCAAACACCGCAATCTTTGTCAATACTAATACCGTGACTGATACAATTCGGTTAGTGTCAAAAGGAAGATACTATGTAATTAATTCGGTCTGTCTTGACTGAACAGGAACGTTTTTCTATTGATACACAAATGAATAACACCCTTCGCTTTATTGACGGAGGGTGTTTGCTATATATCATTCAAGGATAGGTGAGAGGTCGGAGAATTTAAGTGATTCTGTTTCCGATAAATTCAAGAAACTCAGGCATAGGCAACGGACGGGAGTAATAATAACCCTGGATATAGTCGATCTTTGCGTCTGCCATTCCGTCTATCTCTGCTTTTGTTTCAATACCCTCCGCAACCAGTTTCAGATTCATTCCGTGAGCCATTCCTACAACCGCGTGGACTACCTGTTTGGCTTTTTCTGAGCTGAAAAATGCCTTGCTCATATCGTAGTCAAGCTTTATGATGGATACAGGCATCTCTACGACATACATAAGGTTTGACTCTCCTTTTCCGAAGTCGTCAAGCGAGAATGTAAAGCCGTAGTCTATCAGTCTGTGCATATTATGGAGAAGTATATTACGTGCAGTCACAGTAGCGGTTTCGGTGATCTCAAGATTTATCTGGCGAGGGTCTATGCCGTGCTTTTCAGTAATCTCTATAAGCCTGTCTGCAAGATCTTCTCTTTCGCACTGTACTACCGAAAGATTTATCTCCACATAGTGTATTCCTACGTCTGCCACAACAGGATCCTTCAAAAAGATACACACCTTCTCAAATATCCTGTCGCCAAGCTCGACAATAAGACCGCTGTCTTCCGCCACAGGAATAAATACTCCTGGTGAAAGCATACTGCCATCCTGCCGCCGTATTCTGACCAGTGCCTCGGCAGAGGTAAAACGCTGCTCGTTATTACTGAATATGGGCTGAAGAAATACCTCGACCCTGTCCTCATCCAACGCCGCAACTATTTCCTGATGTACAAGATTCTTTTCCCTGTATTTGCTTATCATATTCTCATCGGCAATGATTATTGCACCGTCAGAATGCTTGTCTGATACAAAACCCAGAAAGCTCATAAGTTCTTCACTGTCAGAAAAGACCTGTCCTTCAAGTACAATTACATATGTGAGCTTCTTTAAGGAAATATTAGTATTATTCAGCAATTCCACAGCCTGTTTTGCAAGTGCGTTAAGATCCATACCTGTGCTGCCGATAACAGTTATATCCGAGTCGACATTGCGAAAAACATATACATCCTTTTGCTTTCCGAAAAGATCAATAAGCTCCAGTAAAATTTCGTCTGAGCGTGAGCCGAGCTTTTCATCCAGCACATCTGAAAGACCTATTTTCAATATCGTAAAATTGGTCTGTCTGTTGTACAGGCGCCTAAGGTATTCGCCCAGTGCGTAGGAATTGAAGCAGCCGAGTTTTCTGTCCAGATTTGCCTCAGGATTTTCCATAATAACGAAGAGTATCAGAATTCCTACGGCTGTTGCAAAGCCGACAAGCAGGAGATTGTTGAACATAAACTGTATTCCTGCCGCAGCAAGCCAGATACACATCCACAGAATAACCGCAAAGCTGCGTCGTTTGCTGAGCTTTTTGTTGAAGATACAAAGCACCAGTATTCCCAGTATATAGAACACTGCAAAGCAATACACCAACATTACTGACGGACCGTATGTATAGGAAGAATCCTTGTCGAAATATATATTTATTGGCAGTGAGAGTACTAACAAGCTCTGAACACCTGCTATAATATACAATAGTCCCGTTCGTTTGCGGTGTTTTTCTTCGGTGTAAACATCAGTAAGTACATAGACCAGTGCAAAGATCGCTTCCCACACCAGCGAAGTTATATACAGTTTGCATACAAGCTTCACTGACCATAGCGGAAGAAGAGCCATATTCGAGATAAACACGAGCGAGGATATATCAAGCAAAAGATTTGCCATAGATATATACATAGCTCTCATAAACACCTGCTCTGTGTACAGATTCAGTGTCTTATGCGATTTATAAAAGATAAAAAGCATAAACAGGATTATTAGTCCATAGGTTTGTATTTGTATATTCACGAGTATTATCACCACTTATCATTTTTTGCATTACATAGAAACGCTATTTTGCACAGTTTTCAGCAAAAAGCGGAAGAAGTATGTTATAGATATCCAACGTCATTTCTGCTGTCACGCACTTTTCTATATTCAGGTTTTTATAATATACAACAGAAAGATTTAAAGAACAATCATCGAGAATGATCAGATCCTCCAAGTCTTCTTGTTTAGCTGTCGACTGCGGCACATCATTAAGGTCATCGATGCCAAGTTCACGCAGTGCAATGAGTTTATCAGGTGGTATAGGAATTCCGTCTTCGCATTCGTACAGATTACCCTCATTGTCACGGCAATACCCTGTAACAAAGGAACCTTCTTCATTGTCCGTTACGGTAAAGGAGAAATTATATTGTGCATAACTGTCATTCCTTGACACCGAAAAAGCTGTCCACTGTGCTTTGTTTACCATTCCGGGTCCGTCAAGAATATGAGCTTTACAACCGAAAAGAGATAGTAATGCCGAAATACACAATATTATCACTCCTGTTTTAATTATCAATTTCAATTTATCAGCTCCATCTACCCAATGTGGAATCGACTGCTTTGAATAAATTATAACATCTAAAAAAGAAATAGTCAAGAAATAATCACATCTCAGCTATCCTTATTTAAAAAATTTGTATGTAAAATAGAAGTATAGGGGAGATATTTTGTTAATTACCTATTGACAAAGTAGGTGATTTGTGCTATAATCCAATCAGCCTACCAAACTGGTAGGAATAAAAAACAGGTGAAAATAATGACATTTGTATTTGAAAAGCTTGTAAGAGCGAATTTTCGTTTCGGTCGAATGTGTTAGCCGAAACTGGGAAGTGCGGCGTCCATCGTTTTGCCGAAGGCATAATGCGTCCGCACATTGGGTTTTGGCTTTGTAACATCGTGTTGCATCAGTTCTTTTTTGAGTAAACACATTTTTTGTATACGAAAGGAAATAAATAATATGTCTTACAGATTTGAAACATTACAACTCCACGTTGGACAGGAAAACCCCGACCCTGCTACTGATTCTCGTGCTGTACCCATTTATCAGACCACATCTTACGTTTTCCATAACTGCGAGCACGCAGCAGCACGCTTCGGACTTGCTGATGAAGGCAATATCTATGGCAGACTCACGAACTCCACGCAGGACATTTTTGAAAAGCGTATTGCGGCACTGGAAGGCGGAGTAGCGGCACTTGCACTTGCTTCGGGAGCGGCGGCTATCACTTATACGATAGAGGCTCTTGCACAGAACGGGGGACATATCGTAGCTCAGAAGTCCATCTATGGCGGGAGCTACAATCTCCTCGCACATACTCTCCCGAACTTCGGCATCACAGCTAGTTTTGTGAATATCCACGACCTTGCAGAGGTGGAATCGTCGATCAAACCTAACACAAGAGCTGTCTACATTGAAACTCTCGGCAATCCGAACAGCGATATTCCTGACATAGATGCTCTTGCTGAGCTTGCTCATAAGCACGGTTTACCACTCGTTGTTGACAACACTTTCGGCACTCCGTACCTTATCCGTCCTATCGAGCACGGTGCGGATATCGTGGTGCATTCCGCAACTAAGTTTATCGGTGGTCACGGAACGACACTTGGCGGAATTATTATTGACTCGGGTAAGTTCGACTGGGAGAAAAGCGGAAAGTATCCTGCAATAGCCGCCCCAAATCCAAGCTATCACGGTGTTTCATTCACTAAGGCGGTCGGTGCGGCGGCATTTGTGACATACATCAGAGCGATACTTCTCCGTGATACAGGGGCGACAATTTCGCCGTTTAATGCATTTTTGCTGTTACAGGGTGTGGAAACATTATCGCTCCGCCTTGACAGACACGCAGAGAACACTAAAAAAGTGGTGGAGTTCCTGAAAGACCACCCTCAGGTCGAGAAAGTAAACCACCCATCGCTCCCCGAACACCCCGACCACGTGCTGTATGAGAAATATTTCCCTAACGGCGGCGGCTCTATCTTCACCTTTGAGATTAAGGGCAGCATCAAGGAGACTCACAAATTCATTGACAGCCTTAAAATATTCTCGTTGCTTGCGAATGTTGCGGATTCCAAAAGCCTTGTTATACACCCTGCAACAACAACCCACAGTCAGCTTACTGAGGAAGAACTTTTGGAGCAGGATATAAAATCGAATACTATTCGTCTTTCCATCGGCACAGAGCATATTGATGATATTATCGCAGACCTTGTAAACGGCTTTGCGGCAGTAGAGGAGTAATTACTATGTCTAATATCTACACATCGGCGGACCAGCTTATTGGCAGAACACCGCTTCTTGAACTCGCACATATCGAAAAGGAACAGGGACTTAACGCAAAGATACTTGCAAAGCTGGAATACTTCAATCCCGCAGGCTCAGTCAAGGACAGGATTGCAAAGGCGATGATAGATGATGCAGAGAAAAGCGGAAAGTTAAATCCTGATTCAGTCATCATCGAGCCTACATCAGGCAATACGGGTATCGGACTTGCGGCAGTTGCGGCGGCAAGAGGGTATCGTATCATTATAGTAATGCCTGAAACGATGTCCGTTGAACGCAGAAAGCTTATGAAAGCATACGGTGCAGAGCTTGTTCTTACTGATGGTGCTAAGGGAATGAAGGGTGCAATAGCCAAGACTGAGGAACTTGCAAAGGATATTCCGAACAGCTTTATCCCGTCCCAGTTTACAAATCCCGCAAATCCAAAGGCACACATTGAAACAACAGGCCCTGAGATATGGGAGGACACCGACGGCAAGGTGGATATCTTTGTGGCAGGAGTCGGCACAGGCGGCACTGTCACAGGTGTTGGCGAGTATCTTAAGTCCCAAAATCCCGATGTGAGGATAGTTGCCGTTGAGCCTGCAAGCTCCGCAGTGCTTTCCACAGGTGTTGCAGGACCTCACAAGATACAGGGCATAGGCGCAGGCTTCGTTCCCGAAGTGCTCAACACAAAGATATATGATGAGATAATCACCGTCACGAATGAGGACGCTTTTGCAACAGGCAGACTTATCGGTAAAAGCGAGGGCGTGCTTGTCGGCATATCCTCAGGTGCGGCGGCATGGGCGGCAATTCAGCTTGCAAAGCGCCCCGAAAGCACAGGAAAGAACATCGTAGTCCTGCTTCCTGATACGGGCGACAGATATCTCTCTACTCCTCTTTTTGCTGAATAAAATATCACCGCCGTTTTCATAGGTGGCGGTGTTCTTTGAAAGGAAATACAACTATGCAGATATACGCCGACAATGCGGCAACCACAAAAATGAGCAAAACAGCGATAAACGCTATGCTTCCCTATTTTGACGAGGTATACGGCAACCCATCAAGCCTGCACTCTGTCGGACAGCGTGCAAACGAGGCTCTTTCCAATGCGAGAGAACGAATTGCGAAAATACTCGGCTGTGAGGCAAGGGAGATCACCTTTACCTCGGGCGGAAGCGAGGCTGACAATCAGGCTATCATCAGTGCCGCAAGGCTCGGAGAGAAAAAAGGCAGGAAGCACATCATCTCCACCTCTTTTGAGCACCACGCTGTTCTCCACACGCTTGACAAGCTCAGAAAAGAGGGATTTGATATCACGCTCCTTGATGTCCATGAAAACGGAATGGTGACAGCCGAACAGGTAGAAGCCGCCATTCGTGAGGACACCTGCCTTGTGACGGTGATGTATGCAAATAACGAGATAGGCTCAGTCCAGCCGATAAAGGAGATAGGCGAGGTATGCATAAAGCACGGAGTTCTTTTCCACACCGACGCGGTGCAGGCAGCAGGACATCTGTATATCGACGTGCGCGAACAGAACATAGATATGCTTTCACTGTCGGCACATAAATTCCACGGTCCCAAAGGAGTGGGAGTGCTGTACAGCAGAAAAGGGCTACTCCTGACAAATGTCATTGAGGGCGGCGCACAGGAGCACGGAAAGCGCGGTGGAACCGAGAATATCCCTGCGATAATGGGAATGACAGCGGCTTTCGAAGAAGCCTGCGCAAATATTGAACGCAATACCGCAAAGCTCACAAGGCTGCGCGACAGGCTCATCGAAGGACTTTCGGAAATACCGCATTCCATTCTCAACGGCGATCGAAGCCGCCGACTTGCGGGAAACGTGCATTTCTGCTTTGAGGGTATAGAGGGCGAAAGTCTGCTGCTTCTCCTTGACGACAAGGGTATCTGTGCTTCATCGGGTTCGGCTTGTACAAGCGGCTCACTGGACCCAAGCCATGTTCTGCTCGCAATCGGCAGACCGCACGAGATTGCTCACGGCTCGCTGCGGCTTACTCTCTCCGAGAAAAACACCGACGAGGAGGTAGAGTATATCATTAAGTCCGTAAAAGAGGTCGTTGAGTATCTGCGCAGCATCTCACCAATATGGAACGATATGATAAACGACAGAAAAGAATTTGTACTGAAAGGATAAGGATATGGCTTTATACAGCGAAAAGGTAATGGATCATTTCCGCAATCCACGCAATGTGGGAGCGATAGAAAACGCTGACGGAATAGGAGAAGTCGGCAACGCAAAGTGCGGCGATATCATGAAGATATATCTGAAAATTGACAACGACATAATTACCGACGTGAAGTTCGAGACCTTCGGCTGCGGCAGTGCCATCGCTTCAAGCTCTATGGCAACTGAGCTTGTCAAGGGCAAGCCTGTAGCTGAGGCTCTTGCACTTACCAACAAGGCGGTGGTGGAGGCTCTTGATGGACTTCCTGCTCACAAGATACACTGCTCGGTGCTTGCGGAGGAGGCGATAAAGTCCGCACTCAAGGACTACTACGACAAGAACGGTATCGCTTACGACAAGAATCAATTTCCCGATTGCGAGCATTGCGACCATTGCTGTGGGGAGTGATGGGTGAATTACTCAACAAGCACTTGATTTTCATATCAATCTTGTGGTAAAATAGGCATAAGAGGTGATCAATGTGATGATTTCAACAAGAGGAAGATATGCACTCCGTGTTATGATAGACTTGGCTGAGCATGCGACAGAGGGTTACATTCCTATGAAAGAGGTCGCACAGCGTCAGGAGATATCCTTGAAATATCTAGAGAGGATACTTCCCGTTCTGGTAAAAAACGGACTTGTAGAGGGCGTTCAAGGTAAAGGCGGAGGCTACAGGCTGAGCCGTGCTCCCGAAGCGTGCACAGTGGGCGAGATATTAAGGCTCACAGAGGGTGATCTTGCGCCCGTAGCTTGTCTTGGGTGTCAGGCGGAACCGTGTGAGAAAAGGGATTCCTGCAAAACGCTTTCTATGTGGAGTGAGTTTCACCGTTTGACCAATGAATATTTCGACAGTGTTACGCTTGCTGACCTGGTAAGCGGAAGGAATCTCGGTCAGACAGCACTTTTCGAATAAATACTCATACCGTGAACGAAACAATTCTGTCACGGTATTTTTGTTTTTAGCATCAAAACACAATTGTTATTTACGGAGTGAATTGTATAACATCGAACTTATCGGAATGGATATTTTCCATCTCCTCGGTAAAATCGGGAATGTCCTTCTCCGAGATAATGCGGTGCCAAGGGTTAATTGTATGTTTCATTATCTTGAAGCTGTCTGTTATGTCTTTTAATATTTCACTGCGTACTTCTTTATTGAACATTTTTTGTCCTGTTCTTTGCAAAATTATTTTATAATACACCTTTATATTACAATATATGACAAATTGCAGTAGAGATAGGGAGTGATTCTAATAGCACTTGATTTATGTGAGTTTATGATATATAATATTATCAAATATTCATTCAGGGGGTCATCGTGTGAGTATACGATCTCAGACATATTTTATAATCCCATTCAAATTCAAGGCTGTTCCAGATAATGCATTTCTTATGCAGTCGGGCTGGCAGGAGGTTCCTGCTTTTAAGCCTTGTGAAATCCATAATTTTATAACGGACAGCTTTTTCGGAAGCAATTCTGTTTCCGATATTTACGACAAGCATTTTCACGAATGCAGCTTTTATGATAATATTACTGGAAAGAGGATAGATATTCCGTTTGTGCGGTTGTTTAAGTATAGTTCCGAGATTTCGTTTGTGGCAATTTGTGTTGAATACTCATCGGAACATACGGTAGATGAGGTGATATTTTCAAACTCGGCACTTAAATACCTTGATGACGCTGTGGCAGGAAGATTTACCTCAGAGTCGTCTGCTATGCCCTCGGCAGAGAATTACAGCTACGCTCGAGGGATTTTGGATATTCTGTTTTTGCAGGAGTTCCCTGAGGTTGAAAAATGCACCTCCAAGGCACTTCTTTTTTCTTATACCCTATGTCCTGCGGAACAATTAAACAAGGAAACGCTGTTTCATCTGACAACTGGAAACAACAAGAACTTCTGTTATACAGAGGATATGACGTTCACGGAATATATTCAATCTCACGAGGTACGTCAGGGTATATCGCGTGAAGGTTCGGCACGTCTTGTTGTCGATAACGGTCGACCGTTTTTGTGCGATTCGTCCGAGCCGTTTGGACTTATTAACACCTACCGTGACAGCTATATGTTGATATATGTGATAGCTTTGTGCCAATATTATGGCTTTAAGGACTTCAACAGCAAGGCACTTTCATTGTATGAAAGCCACGCTAAAAAGCCATCCGCAGGGACAATGCGTCATATGCAAAAACTTAAAACAGATGCAGATTTGTTTTATCTTCGCAATGCACATTTTGATATAAGCCATATAACACATCAGAACGATATATATCGAATAATGTTGGATGTATACAGAATTGATTTGATGGTGGCTGATTTTAGGCAGGATATTGATACCTGTACCACTTTGCTTGAACAGAATAAATTTAATTCAAGAATGGTGGTAATAGTTGTTTCAACTGTTATTGCAGCATTTGCGGCAACACTTGAGCTTGTGGCTAATTTCACTGCGGTGTGGGATTTCCTTATAGGATTGATTACATAACTATATTGCAAAGCGGTCGGGGTACTCTCGACCGTTTTTGAAACAAAAAAACAACTTTGACATATTGCAAATCACCAAAAATAGTGGTATAATAATAATGAGAAAATATTTTTTGAAAGGAGAATGCCCTATGGGACGAGATGTAGTGTCCGCTAAACTTGATGTCATTTTTAAAAAGATGTTTACTGAAAACAGTGATTTACTTCATTCATTTGTAGCAAGTATGCTGGATATTCCGCCTGAAAGCATTAAGGAAATAAAGGTTTCCAACCCCGAATTGTCACCTGAATCGGTAGCAAGTAAATTCAGCAGACTGGATTTAAGTCTGAAAGTTGATGATAGGCTTGTAAATGTAGAAATACAGGTAAAGACCGATACCGATTATCGTGACAGAACGTTGTTCTATTGGGCAAAGCTATATACATCTGAACTGAAAAGTGGTGAAGATTACGGTAATCTCAAACAGACTATTACAATAAACATAATCAATTTCAATATGTTTGAAGGTGATGATTACCATACCGAGGTTGCTGCTATGATAAAAGACCGTGATGAGGTTTTTTCCGATAAATTCAGTATGCACTTCTTTGAACTTAAAAAGGTAAGCAAAAAGCCAAAAACGAAACGTGAACAATGGCTTCAATTCATTAACGCTGATAGTGAGGAGGATTTTGAGATGGTAGAGGCAACAAGTATGCCGATTATTTAGAAAGCCGTAAAGGTTATCTATGATATGAGCGAAGATACAAAAATCCGTGAGATTGCTCGTTTGCGTGAAAAGGCTCTCCACGATGAAGCCTCTGCATTAAAGCAGGCTACTGAAAAAGGCAAAGCAGAAGGCAGAGCGGAAGGAAGAGCAGAAGGCAGTGCAGAAGGAAGAGCAGAAGGCAGAGCGGAAGGAAGAGCAGAAGGCAGAGCGGAAGGAAGAGCAGAAGAACGTAATGCTATTATAGAGAAAATGAGAGCTATGGGTATGACGGAAGAACAAATTAAGAATATTACTTCTTGATTAAAAGCGACCACGCACACTCGTGACTTTAGTCATGAGTTAGTGGTCGGATATAGTCAGCATATACGGAAACGTATATGTAGCGGCGTAATCTACAACGCCCAATACTACTCGAAATGCCGGAAACCCCTAAAATACAGAAGAACAGATACGAAAATACATTCAAAACCAAAAAGTCAAGTAAGGTGATTTAATGGAAAAGGCATATAAATTCAGAATATATCCAAATAAAAAGCAAAAAGAAATTATTGCTAAAACATTTGGGTGCTGTAGATTTGTATACAACCATTATCTTGCAAAGAGAATTGAATTGTACGAAAGTTCAGATGCTACATTAACATATAATCAATGTTGCAGTGATTTAACTCAATTAAAAAAAGACTTAGTCTGGTTAAAAGAGGTTGACAAGTTTTCACTTCAAAACTCTCTGAAAGATTTAGATAACGCTTATCAGAAATTTTTCAAAGAACATACCGGTTTTCCTAAATTCAAATCCAAGAAAACGCATAATCATTCTTACAGAACGAGTTTTACGAACAATAATATTGAGTTTTGTGGCAAATATATTAAACTACCTAAACTTAAAATGGTAAAAACAAGAGACAAACAAATACCGCAAGGAAGAATACTTAATGCTACTGTTTCACAAGAACCAAGTGGAAAGTATTATGTATCGCTTTGTTATACAGATGTTGAAATGAAACCATTAGAGAAAACAGGTAGCGTAATAGGTCTGGATTTAGGAATCAAAGAGTTTTGTATTACAAGCAATGGAGAAATGATAAAAAATCCTAAATATCTCAAAAAGTCTTTAAATAAACTTGCTAAGTTACAAAGAGAGTTATCTCGAAAATCAAAGGGTAGTTCAAATCGTAACAAAGCAAGAATAAAAGTCGCGAGACAATTTGAGAAAGTTTCTAACCAAAGAAGGGATTTTTTACAGAAGTTATCTACTGAATTGATCAGAAACAATGATATAATCTGCGTTGAAAGTTTGCGGGTTAGGAATATGATAAAAAATCATAAACTTGCACAAGCGATATCAGATGTATCTTGGTCAGAATTTGTAAGACAACTTGAATATAAAGCCAATTGGTATGGTAAACAGGTTGTTAAAGTAGATAAATTCTTCGCAAGCTCTCAAACGTGCAGTGTGTGTGGATATGTGAATAAAGAAACAAAAGATTTGTCAGTTAGAAAATGGTATTGTCCAAACTGCAACACACATCACGATAGAGACCTAAATGCAAGTATAAATATTCTGAATGAAGGAATGCGAATGTTAGCAATATGACATATGTAAGAACCGTAGGAACTACGGGGATAGCTTGGTAAATATCTTTCCGTTAGGAGAGAGTTCCCAAGAACCCTGCGACTTTAGTCGTGGGAGGTTCAGTGGTTATGGAGGAGTCAATGGTTAAAGTGATTTATGATACAAGCGAAGAAACCAAAGCTCGTGAGATTGCTCGTTTGCGTGAAAAGGCTCTCCACGATGAAGCCTCTGCATTAAAGCAGGCTACTGAAAAAGGCAGAGCGGAAGGAAGAGCAGTAGGCAGAGCAGAAGGCAGAGCAGAAGGCAGAGCGGAAGGAAGAGCAGAAGAACGTAATGCTATTATAGAGAAAATGAGAGCTATGGGTATGACGGAAGAACAGATTAGTGCAATTTTATCCTATAATTAACCCCAGCAAAATTGATAACTATGAAAGCTGAGAATGAAAAGTTCTCAGCTTTTGCATTTATGGTATTGACAAAATAATAAAAGGGTGCTATAATAACAATGGCTTTCTAAAACGTATGTTTTCGATAGCTTAATATACTTAAAGAAAGTGAGGTAATTAAGATGACCTATACAATGATGAAAAACGAAAACAGTAAGAGCAGAATTACCTCGGCAGTATTGAAGTAACCATTTTTATTCGAAAATGATTATGCCGCAGCGGATTTTGCTGCGGCTTTTTTGCGTCCAAAATTATCTGGATTGTCCTTTCTTTTCTCTGCCGCAGCTTTGTTTCTCGGGTATTGCCGAGGTTATGCTCAAAGGAAAAACAGGCTTTAATTTGAAAGGAATGGTTATTACAATGATTACTAACGAAAAAAACATTATGCGAGTATCAGAGGTACAGCGTGAACGCTATACCTTGATTGGCAAAATGGGTGAAATCGGAGCAAAGCTGAAAGGTAATCTCCATAACAGCGGCGAATTTCCCGTTGTTGGAGATTATGTTGAGATTATTTTCAACCCTTACGGTGATTCACTCATAGAGAAAATACTTGAAAGAAAAACTTATTTTTCTCGTCCAGACCGAAGCGGTCACGCAGACGGATATGTAAAAACACTGGTTGAACAGCCTATGGCGGCAAATTTTGACTATGTGTTTATTGTTACCTCTCTTAATCAGAATTTCAACGCAGGAAGGATAGCACGATACATCGCTGTAACGATACAGGGCGGCGGTATTCCTGTGGTAATTCTAAGCAAAGCGGATTTGTGTGATGATGTGGATAAATATGTCGTAGAAGTGAAAAGCATTTCTGACAAAACAGATGTAATTGCTATAAGCTCTGTTACAGGCGAAGGTATGTCTGGTCTACAAAAGTATTTCAAGAATGGTACAACTATCGCTCTCATAGGTTCATCAGGTGTTGGTAAATCCACAATGCTTAATGCTGTTGCTGGCAGAGAGGTTATGAAAACAAGCGGCATCAGAGAGGACGACGGGAAGGGCAGACATACTACCACATACAGACATCTTTTCGAGCTTGATAACGGTGTTACTATAATCGACACTCCCGGAATGAGAGAAATCGGCGTATGTGATATTGATGAAGGTATCGACGATACATTTTCCGATATAACCGAGCTGTTTTCACAGTGCCGTTTCAGCAACTGCCGACACGATACCGAGCCGAACTGTGCAGTAAAAAGGGCACTTGAAACAGGCGAACTCAGTGAAAAACGCTGGCGATTGTACCAAAGGCTTTTTGATGAAAATTTCAAGGCGAAAAGAATGAAAGCGGGGTACAGAAAATGAATATTATATTTGAAAAATTCACCGAAAAACATATTGACGAGGCTGTTAAACTGGCACTTTCGGAGCTTGATAACGAAAGAAAATACTGTCCAGAACTTCTTCATGAGGATTTCAGCAAACATCTGACGGGTATTTTGCATTGGTTAAGTACTCAGCCGTTCGGAAAAGCGGCGATGAACGATGGAAAGCTTGTAGGATATTTGATTTTTGCAGGTCCTTGGGACGGTTTTTTTGGAGATGTAAAGGGTGTGTTTTCACCTCTTGGCGGCAGTGCTTTTTCATACGATTGTGAAAACCGAGGCAGGCTTGCCTCAATGCTGTTTTCAAGTATAGCACAGGAATTTGTGGAACAGGCTATATTCAGTTGTGCATTAAGTCGATATGCTCACGATGAGGAAATTGCTAAATCGTTCATACTGAACGGATTTGGAATACGCTGTTCAGATGCAGTGAGTAAAACATCAGCACTAAAAATGCAGAACAATTCAGGGGGCGTTGTATTTAAAGAGTTGCCTACAAATAAGTTTACTGCGGTTGAACATCTGCAAAGAGGACTTCACAAGCATTTGGCAGGTGCACCTGTGTTCTTTCCGAGTGAAAATTTTGAGGACTGGTTTAAAAACTGGATAGAGCGTGAAACTATGCGTATTTTTGCCGCAGAAACAGAAGGCAGAATTATCGGATTTATCTCGATAGATGATAACGCAGAGAACTTTATCACCGAACACAATAAAATGAAAAATATCTGCGGTGCTTATTTCGACGAGAATTATCGTGGAGGCGGTATTGCACAAAATCTGCTTTCGTTTATTGCAGATACGCTTAAAGCTGAGGGCGTAACTCACCTTGGTGTAGACTGTGAAACACTTAATCCTACCGCCCTTAATTTCTGGGGAAAGTATTTTAAAACGTATACATACTCGTTTGCACGGAGGATTGATGAGCGTATTACAATGTAATATAACGATATGCTACTGTCACGTAGACTGATAAAAACAGAATATTTAATATGATTAACTCCATCTTGCTGTGAGCAGGGTGGAGTTTTTGTTGTATAAGTATATTTTTAAATGCCCGTAAAATTTACGGATATTATATTGACAAAGTTGAAAAAAATATATAAAATAGAGTAAAGGAAAATAAAGGAGGATAAGAAATGGAAGGGAAAGCCGTTTACACTGCTCAACAGCATTTTGATGCACGACAGGAAATGTTTGAAACATATATAGATGATATGAAAAATGAGGTCTTTGGCAGAAATCAAAGCATTCTGCCTTATATAACAAATAAAAACGAAAAGGTTTCTGAACGTAAGCTCAATAAATTAGTACAAGAGATAATGGAATCCTTATTTGAATCAGGTATGTATGGTATTATTACTGATTCAAAATTTAAGGAGCTGTGTGAATGCTTTTTATATTGTACTATAAATGGAATTGCCGAATATAACGAGTTTGATAGACGTGTCGATAGACCTGTCTCTTTTTTTAAGGATATTGTAGAAATGGCTAGGCATAAAAATAATTTGAAATATGTTGAGAAAAGTAGTCTTCTGAGCGGTGAATATGAAACTGAAAGGCTCGTCAGTTTATATGATGCTGGTGTTGCCAAGTTTACCAGCGAATTGCAACAGGGTGGTTTTTTCAGAAGTTGCGACATAGCGTACTCTATATTAACAAGCAAGTCGATCGTTTCGACATTTTCAGAGAAAGAATATAATGATTTATATCAAGCAGAAAGACTTGAAATAGCACAGGCACACGGTTTTGATACCGTAGAGGAATATGAAAAGTTCGTAAGCGAAGAATATGAAAATATTGATTATCCGGAGCAGTCCGTTTGTGATGATTATAACGACCTTGATGATCTTTATTCTGAATGTACTGATGCAGAACATCAGAACACTGAAATACGTAAACAAAAGAATGGTAAATGGCGTAATACAGTGTCATCTCCTGAAAAATTCATAGATAAATATTTAAGGTTCAGAGAGCTGTTTTTTGAGTGTAGTACATACTATCGTTATATGTTGTTTGAATATATAGAGTATATGGTGGATCTGTTTTTATATAACAAAGGACTATCAGCTTTGTCTGATGATAAGTTATTCAGTATGATATATTTTAAAACAGGCAATCTTTGTAAGAATATCAAAAACGAAATTTCACGCAGGAGAACATAAGATGAAGGATAAAAAAGAATTTTACGATGCGTTGTGGAATGATTATTATGACCTTAATGGCGAAACAAAGGAAAACTGTTTTCTCTATGGCTATTTGAAAAAGAAAAAGGATCACCGTGCTGAGATTATCGGTCGAAGCAAATCAACTGTGATCGAGTATTCAAAGCAGAAAAAACGGGATAATTTTATACTGCTTAAAAGTGCATATTACGCAGTGACAAGATACAAGGTGATGACCGAACAAGAATATGCAGACATTCTAAAACTACTTTTAGGTGCAAACCTTCCTGCAAAGTATAAAAATATAAACGGACAAGATGCTATGGATAGAGCAGAGGAGATGTTGGAACGCCGATTCCTTTTAGGGTGTATTGGAGATTTTTTCTACAATCTTGGATATCGTACAAATGTTAATGTAGAGCATAGCCATAGTGTAAAAGTACAAAGCAGAGCAACTAAGGAAGATGGCTATACTGATGAATTTGATATGTTGTATGAGTTTAATAAATACAGAGGCGAGGATACGGAATACCATTCAATTATCCCTGTAAACTCGATTGATAGTGAATACATAGAGAAATGTAACGACTTGTATGATGCATTGTGCAAAGATAAGCAGAGGAATGCTTTTATTCCGCTTTTCGTAGACAGCAATACAGGTGCAGGAGTGTACATAGTAGGCGTTGACAGATTTGATAAGGAATCCAGTGGATATGAGAATAAAAAGACTGGTGATGTTTGTTATGTCTGCATAATATATTTTCAAGATTTTGATTCAATATTAAACAGTTATGGACAGTCTGAGGATATCCTTACATTAAATATGTCTATAATGGAACGTCATCTTTCGGTTAAAAAGGCGTTTGACTCTTTTGAAAAGATTGTTTCCGGACAGGAATTTTATCAGAATTATCCTTATGAGAATGATGAAAAACCGACTAGCTATATAGATGACAGGTTTGATTTGTTTTTCTATACAATTGAAACAGGGCGTCAGAAGATGGAAGCGTTAATGACCGAGGATATGCTTACTATTGAAAACAAGCTCATTATAAAGAAGGAAGAAGAAAACCGTAGGCTTCAAGAAAAAACAAAGTATAGAGGAACAATAACAACTAAGTGAATATAAGGCCCCGACAAACCATTTATAGTTTGTCGGGCTTTTTGTCCGCAAAATATACGGATATATTTTTGAGAAGTGTATAATGATATTAGTTCATTGAAAACAAAATACTTTGCCCTTGACCGAAGCCAAAGGCTGACAAGGAAGCTTCGGGGATGATTACCAATAATCAAATAATTTTGATAGGAGTGATTAAAATAAAGAATACTTTTGAGGATGCAATGTACTCATCAAATAAAGGGTTTATTGATAGATACAACGACATCGAAGAGATCTTAACCAGACTTTTAGATACTCCAATAATGCAACTGTTTGATGAAGGGCGAGACAAGGTGGTGCATAATATGAAAGATGTTATGTCTGAGCTTGAATGGGATAACGCAAAAATTGCAGAGTTAACTTATGGCGAGATGCTTGGTTTCACAGAATTGATCTCAACTGGTGATGTTTACTTAGATGAAAGTGAACAATGTCGTGATGATATATGTCTAACAGTTTTGGCGAATATAAGATTAGCCATAATGCGAGAAAAATGTAACGACACTACATTATACCTTTTTACGTCAATAAGTGTCAGTGCATATTTTGATTATCTTGCGACCAGAATGGGTGGGAAAGGGAATGGTATCAAAAATATGTACCGAGTATTCCGGTCAAGAGTAAGACGAAACACAGATTTTACCTTAGTAGAAGAGGATACGATAGGAATGCTTTTGGATAGAATGGCAAATTTTCAATCCAGAGTATGGTATCCTTGTTACTCTATCGAGGAGTTTGCAAAGGAAATAAGAGAGAGTTATTACGATCTTTACTATTTCTTTATACAATATGTAAAAGAAGCGTTTCCGCACTATTTTGATCTTGAAAAGCTTAAAGAGAAGTATGCAATACAGAGAACAGGAGATTTTCAGCAGGTAATGGCTGGTAGAGAAAAAATGAAGGAGGCGATGTAATATGGCTAATGTGATAAAGGAAACAGCAAGAGGCTTTGATTGTATATCGCTTGATGATGAGATGTTCAATAACAGGGAGATCTTTCTGACATCCGTCATAGATGCACAATCTTCGGTTGAGATAATAAAACAGCTTATGTATCTCGAACGTCAGGACAATCAGAAAGAGGTGACGATATATATCAATAGTCCTGGTGGTGAGGTAATAAGCGGACTTGCGGTGTATGATTACATATCTTCGATGAAAGCACCCGTGACAACCGTGTGTATTGGAACTGCCGCAAGTATGGGTGCAATAATCTTTCTTGCCGGGACAAAGCGGCAGATGTTTTCCCATACGCGTCTTATGATACACGATCCATCGTATAATCACAATGATATAGGCGGCTGTAAGCCTCACGAGATACAGCACGAACTGGATAAGCTTAATGAAGTCAGAGAATCACTTGCAAAGATAATTGCTGATAAAACAGGTAAACGTATCAAGGAAATATATAAGCTTACTGCAAATGATACATATTATAGTGCACAAGAAGCGGTAGATTTTGGCTTAGCAACTGAAATATTGAAGGGAGAATGATGATTATGAAGAATGTAAGATATCTTGCTGACGGAGTAACAGTATCTAATGATACAAGAATAACAGGTTACAACAATAACGATATGATAATCGGCTCATCTGGATCGGGAAAGACAGGCGGATATGTAATCCCCAATCTTCAGAATATAACGGGAAGTATGGTGGTTTCCGATACAAAGGGTCAGCTTTGCAGAATGTTTAAGGATGAGCTTATTGAAAAGGGGTATTCAGTGTATGTGCTGGATTTTGTAGATCCTCTTAATTCTTGCGGGTATGATCCTTTAAGCGGAATTCGTCGCTATAAAAACGGAAAATACCGTGAGCAGGATGTACTTACACTTGCACATACTATTATGCCGACATTAGATGAAAAAGACCCTTTTTGGGAAAAATCAGCTGCAAGTTACATAGCTTTTCTGATTGCATTCTGTCTTGAAACGCTTGAACCTAAGGAACAGAATATGATAAGTATTTGCAAACTTCATCAGACTTTTTCTAAACCTAACGGCGATCTGTCGTTTATACAATGGGTAGAGAAGCATCCTGATACTTATGCAGCGAAAAAATACCGCAAGATAAGTTCAATCGGTAAAGTGGATAAAACTTGGGGATGTATCCAAGAGTTTGTTAATATTGCATTAGAACCTTTTGAATTTGATGAAGCAAGATCTATCTTTGAGAATCCCGATCGTTTTGATATTAGAAGCTTGGGTCATAAAAAGACGGTACTGTTTTTAAATGTTAGTGATACAGACAGGACATTTGATTACCTTGTAAATGTGTTTCACACGCAGACTTTACAGCTTTTATGCAGTGAGGCCGATTTGAATCCAGACGGAAAACTTAAAGTGCCGGTAAGGATAATAATGGATGACTTTGCTGCAAGTGCAAGAATACCTGATTTTGATAAGGTTATATCAGTAATACGGTCGAGAGAGATATCAGTCAGTGTTATATTGCAGAGTATGACCCAGCTTGAAAGTACATATAGTCACGCAGAAGCAATGACGATTATCAACAACTGTGATCATATGCTTTATCTTGGTTCGCAGGATATAGATACTGCTAACTTTATTGCATATAGGTTGTGCAAAACTCCCGAAACGGTTCTACGTATGCCAAGAAATCAAGCAATACTTATGACAATTGGCGAAAAGACTATGGTCGTTAATAAAGTAATGCCATACAGTACTCTTTCGTAAACAATGAAAAGCCCAAGAAAAAGTATATGCAGATAAAAATGATGTGGTTAATGTAGAGTCATTAAACACAGGATTATTGACAATAGTATATAGCTTAGCGGTGTTTGCACACCGCCGGGTTAATTATAAAATGTGAAAGGATTCTAGAAATGCTTTTACGTTTATTGAGTGACATAAGAGGCATAGGTGACGATTATGAAACAAAACTATGATTATTTTGAAAGGAGATTTTATA
>JAZUSC010000047.1:0-23648 GCA_045606505.1 Oscillospiraceae bacterium | reverse complement strand
GACTATCTGCACGAATGCGGCAGGTCGATAGTATTCACCAACGGTTGCTTTGACCTTGTGCATGCAGGTCACATATACTCGCTGGAACAGGCGAGAGCGTTTGGCGATGTGTTGATCGTAGGAGTTAACAGCGATGCGTCTGTACGCAGGCTAAAAGGCGATTCACGACCTATAATAAGTGAAACAGACCGTGCGTATATGTTGCAGTCGCTGGCTGTGGTCGACTATGTTGTGATATTTGATGAAGACACTCCCGAGGAGCTTATCCGAAAGATAACTCCGACGGTGCTGGTAAAGGGAAACGACTATCTCGGCAAGCAGATCGCAGGACAGGAATATGTGGAAGCAAACGGCGGCCGGGTGGAGCTGATAGAGCTTAAACAAGGTCTTTCTACCACCAATGTTATCAATAAAATATGCAATGCTTACAGTAAGGGAGAATAGATTATGGCAATAGTAGTAACAGGCGGTGCAGGTTTTATCGGAAGCTGCATCGTAGGTATGCTCAACTCTTGTGGCAGAGAGGATATCTATATAGTTGATAATATCAACACCACAGAGAAATGGAAGCATATAGCGAACAAAAAATACATTGCTTATATCCATAAAGATGAATTTTTAGATGTGTTGCCCACACTCAGCGGACAGGTATCTCATATCATACATATGGGTGCCTGTTCATCTACCACGGAAAAAGATTTTGATTATCTGTATAAGAATAATTTTGAATACACCAGGAGGCTGTGGGAATTCTGTACTGAAGAGAATATTTCCTTCATATATGCAAGCAGTGCGGCCACATATGGCGATGGCGAAGACGGTTTTGACGATATGCTACCGATTGACAGGCTCAGACCGCTGAACGGCTACGGATATTCAAAGCAGTTGTTTGATCTGTGGGTTGAAAAACAGACCGCCACTCCTAAACAATATGTAGGTTTTAAGTTTTTTAATGTATATGGGCCTAATGAAGATTGCAAGGGGGATATGGCAAGCGTTATTTTCAAAGCCTTTGGTCAGATCAATGAAACATCGACGGTCAAGCTTTTTACATCCCATAAGGAAGGCTACGGCGACGGAGGACAGCTTCGTGATTTTATTTATGTAAAGGATATATGCAAGGTTATCCGTTTTATGATGGACCACGAAAACATCAACGGTCTGTTCAATCTGGGAACCGGAAAAGCACGTTCCTTTGCCGACCTCGCCAAAGCTACATTTGCAGCTATGGGCAAACCTGAAAACATCGAATATATTCCTATGCCTATGCATCTGCGTGAAAAATATCAGTATTTCACACAGGCGACAATGGATAAGTTGCGCTCGGTCGGATATACTGATGATTTTTATTCCCTTGAGGACGGTGCAAGAGATTACGTGCAGAACTATCTTATCCCCAGAAAAAAATATTGACTTGTAAGTAGGTGAGATTATGCAAAAAGCGTGGTTCCTTGATCGTGACGGAACGATAATCGAGGATAAGCATTATCTTAAAGATCCTGAGGATATAGTTATTCTGGACGGAGTCGTGCAGGCATTGCAGGAAGCACAGAAGGCAGGGTATCTGTTGATCATCATAACCAATCAATCAGGGATTGCAAGAGGCTATTTTTCTACGCAGGATGCAGACAGGGTCGATGAGAAATTATCTGAGATGCTTGCACAGTATGGGATCACTATTACAAAAAGTTATCGGTGTCCTCATTTGCAAGACGGAAACCCTCCATATAATATTTCTTGTAGCTGCCGCAAGCCAAACACAGGAATGTTTGAACAGGCTATAAAAGATTATGGGCTTGATCCTTCGCTTTGTATCGCATGCGGTGATAAATTGCGTGATGTTGAACGTCTGCCTGACATCGGAGTGCCAAAGGAAAATACAGGGGTTATTGATGGCGTGGAATTCCATAGCATATTTGATTTTTACAAAAAGCTCACAGCAGCGGAATAAAGTGTAGAACGGCAGCAATAGTAAAATGGAAGTGGAAATTGTGATGAATAAATTAAAAGACTATTGGCATAGGTGGTGTCTTTGTTATCGGGAAAACGGATTTATATTTACAGTAAAAAAGTCATTTGTACGTATAGGCGAAAGACACCGTCGCATAAAAGCCGAGAAGCTGGCAAAGAATAATGGTACACCTATACCGCCTGCATTGCCCAAGAAAAACGATACTTTGGGATTGCTTGACACTCAGATGAATGTTGGCTTCCTGCTGAAAGGCGGACTTGGAGATATTGTAGTAGCGGCCAATTATTTATATAAATTCCGTCAGAAATACGGTTATGAAAATCTGCGGATAGACGCATTCATTCATAACAGCTACAATTCCGCAAAAGTAGTACTTTATGATGGTCATATCATCGATCACCTTTATCCTGAACAGGGTTATGAAAACAGCTTTTGCGAGTATGATATCTTCATCAATATAAGCCGTTATCCCGATGTAAAAAAGAGAGATCTGAAAAAAATAGAGCTGATGATGCCGGAGCTTCTGGAATATGTATATCTCTGCGAAAGATTCCGTTCTGAAAACAGCCGTTTTTTTACTCATGCAGGCATTACAGACGGACAGAGCGCAATGGTTTCCATTATCAACAACAAAAAACGCATACATCAGCCCGATGTGTATGGTTTTCTGGGAGTACAGGAGGAATATGAATATGATATTCCTGCTATGGAAGACGAGTATGAATTTTTAGCCGATCTTGATCTGAAAAGTCGTCGCTTTATAACTATAAACAGAGGCGTGGACACTAATTATACGAAAAGCTCTATAAAATTGTGGCCTCAGTTTTATTACAATACATTGGTAAGGCTGTTGAAAAAGAAATATCCCGATATAGTGCTGGTGCAATTAGGTAGCTCGTATGACCGCTGCCAGACATTTGAAGGAATTGATCTGGATCTTATCGGAAAGACCAATCTTGAACAGGTAAAGGTGCTTTTGAAGCATTCGCTGGTACATATTGATGGCGAGGGCGGTATGGTGCATCTCAGGCACGCATTAAAGGGCGGAAGGTCTGTGGTGATGTTCGGACCCACTTCTTCAGAATTTTTCGGATATTCGGAAAATGAAAATATCGTAGGAAACGGCTGCGATATATGGTGCGAATGGGCGGTAAACAACTGGCAGGAAGGCTGTCTGCGCGGCTATAGCAATGCTCCCTGTATGTTATCGATCATCCCCGAGAAAGTGATGCTATCAGTAGACAAGATTATTACGGAGGAAATGAAGTCATAATGGAGGATAAAATCAGAGCTGCATTTCGTCTTAACGGCGGAATGGGCACTTTTATTATTGAGATGAACTTTATACAATGCTTCTTTGACGCATTTCCAGACCTGCTTGATATTTCAGTTTTTTCTTTTTCAGAAGAAATGAGTTATTCCCTCTACGGCGAGCAGTATTTTGTGTCTGCTTACGGTTCAAGAAATGAATTTGTACCAAAGGAATATGACCTCGCTATTGACCTGAACTGGTTCCCTCAGGTGCTCTACTGTGATGACAAAATAATACAGAGTGCAGATGAAAATGGAATGCTTTATGCGCTTATCAGTTCGTGGAAAAGGTTTGCCAGCGATCAGCGTACAAAAGTATACTTCACGCCTGACACGAATATGTTTGACCCCAACATACATGTGTTTGCTACCGCTAAAAATCAGAACAGGCTTCAGGTTGCGGATATTGACGGCTCGCTTGGTATAGATAAGCATTTCCGATTTACGATACCTGCTGAGGACGAATCAGAAGTGTTAGCTGAATTTGGACTTGATAACTGTAGATATATCACCTTGCAGCAGGGTGTTGACGCTGCCTGCAACACTAAATTTGCCCCAAAACAGTGGCCGAACGAATATTACTCCCGCTTATGTGACATCTGCCATGAGCGTTTTCCTGACATCAAGCTGGTTCAGCTTGGTGAAACAGACAATAACCAACCTGTTGAAGGTGTTGATCTGTGCCTGCTTGGAAAAACTACTATTCCCGAATTAAAAGCTATACTGAAAAATTCTGTTCTCCACGTTGATGGAGACTGCGGAATGGTACATCTTCGCAGGGCAATGCACGGTGGTGCAAATATCGTTCTTTACGGAAATCTGCCTGATAATGTCTATGGCTATAATGAGGATTATAGGGTCAGTTCCGATGTGTGTAACCATTGGTGCGCAAAGCTTTTTAACGCATGGAAGTGCAGATGCTATAAGGGCGGACTGCCTGAATGTATGACCTCCATTCAGCCTGAAAGCATAGTTGATATTATCGAAAAGCATCTTGATATGCTGGATAACGGTGAATTGGAGATTGATTGCACCCTGCCGCAGTACAAGCCTTCTGAAACCGTACAGGAGCGTGTTCTTGCAGAGCCTGAGATCACACTGGATGCGGAGTGGGTAAACAACTGGTTTATAAGTGCAAAGTTATATGATTATGTCATTGAAAAGGTAAAACTTTCTGATCTGCAATTCAACAAACTCACTTCTCAGGGCTACAGGCTCGTTCCACTTGCCAAAGCACCTGCATATCAATACCTGCAGGGCGATAAAAATGCCTATCGGAATTATATGAGGCTTTATCAGAAATATGAGCCTGATACTGAACGAAGCCAACAGCGTTTTGATGAGCTTCTGAACAGCCTTGCTGACAATGACTATGATGATACTAATATGATAGTAGTTGATGGTATGTATATGATCTTGGACGGAGCACACAGGGCTTGTTGGCTGATGAATAAGTATGGTGCTGATTATGAGGTGACAGTTCTTAAGCTATACCGCTCTTTTTGATAAGCTGATACTTAAGATGGAGTGTTTTACATTGACGGAGAGCCTGCTGATGAGCATACCTCTATGAGGCTTTGGACAAGAGGCTGATACAACAACATTTGGAGAGGAGATTTTTATGTCACATTACAACAAATGTGAATATATAAAGGAAAAACTTCTTAAAAAACGTATTAAAAGAATTGTTTCATTTGTTATATATCGGCTCTGCCTGTTGCGAAGGTCTGAACGCCCTGCTTGTGATCCGCCTGAAAATAGTGTAGCAATAGTTTTTTTGGGTGCTCTTGGCGATATGGTCGTGCTTTGCGGTGCTGCAAAGAAGCTTAAGGAGGCAGGTAAAAACCTTACTCTTATCTGCAAGACTGATAATGAGATCGCTCAATTTGCACAGATGTCGTGCTTGTTTGATGAAATAATCAAGCTGGACATAAGAGGGCTTAAGCGCTTTAAACATTTGAGCATATTGCATCGTATGGAATTCAACACAGTGTTCTGTGCACCGCCGGGGAGACATATCCTGCCTGATATTTATGCGTGTGCTATTAAAGCAGAGCATCGATATTTTGCCGATACACTTCAGGACTGCACCTCTTTGCACCTTAAAAAAGCGGTAGATAAAAGAGCAGATAATCTCGTTAGTATCAACAGCACGCACGAGCTTGACAGATACTCTGAATTTATAAAAGCCTGCGGTTTTACCGATGAGGCTGCAGAGCCATTCAGTCTTTTAAGACCTGCCCGACAACGCAATAAGATCCTTGCAATATTCCCTGGAGCGGGAGGGGGAGCTCAAAAGCGATGGCAAGCAGAAAAATTTGCTGATGTTGCAAAGATGCTGACGGCAGAGAACCTTGTCTCTGAAGTGCTCATATTGGGCAACGAGGCTGATCTCAGCTGTTGCAATAAGCTTTATGAGCTGCTTTTTGAAGATTGTAATGTGCGTAGTCTTTGTGCACAAACAACAATTTCAGAATTGTGTGATATACTATCAGGCTGCTGTCTTACATTAGCCAATGATTCGGGTGGTGCACATATCAGTACCGTTTGTAAAACTCCTGTGATCGTTATCAGCGGAATGTGGCAGTATGGAAGATTTTATCCTAATCTATACTGCGATGGACTTGTCTCGGTTTCGGATGAGCAACGTTTTTGTCAAAGCTGTAACAGCAGCAGGCCACTTTGCTGCGTTTCTCCTGCTCCTTGTATTGCAAATATAGATGAAGCGGAGATCCTGAAGCAGGCAAGACTTCTTATAGAAAGGATATATAACGACTGAACAGGCAGATCCTTTCAAATACTTCAAGCAAATTTAAGCCCATTAAATTGTCAAATATGCCATTTGAATTTATGGATATTATCATTACAGTACAATTGAAGCAGGCTGTAGCAAGGTGGTAACAGTCTGTTGATAATAAGGTGCGACACCGTGTCTGAGCGTCTGCAAGCAGCCGACTTGACATCTTCGATGTCGCACCTATATTTCTTTTCATCAATCATATTCCCGATGAATTCTCTCTGTCTTGCTGCTCGTAGATCAAATTTCGGAGAGCCTCCTTGCCCAGATTGCCTTTGCCGAATATTCTCCTGCCAATAACGGACAGCTTGCTCTCGCTGTCGTTCAGTGCATTCTGTAAAATTGACAAAGCCTCCAACAATAATTGGTCTACGGGATGATGAGATTGTTGTCCGTACTTGGGTACCGGTCTCAGATCTGGTAACAGGGACAGGGACGATGTATACGTCGTTCTATCAACTGTGTACACTCACTTGCGGGTAACGCATTGGCGAAGCACTATTTCGAAAAGGATTTCGATAAGAAAAGCTGTAAGATTATGATAAGATCAGCCTATGAGACAGATGTTCTTCTGCTGAAAAAGAAATGTGGGATGGAGACAACAGTATAATGTGTAGATATGGAAAGACTTGAAAAAGTGGTGCAGTTATGTTAAACTTAATTGCACAGGAGTATCATTATGAGGGAGGGCGTGCAAAATGGCAAATAAGATTTTAACGGAAGATCGTTTTGATGAGTTTGTAAAGAACTGGCGAACAAATCATGAGGAAATGCATACAGCACTTGAAAAGTTGATAGACAGCGATCAAAAGGTCAACGAGATATATGTACGGATATATGATAATTACTATATGACGGGCACTGCTCTGAGAAATAATACAAATTTACCTAAGTATGTGGTTGCCGATCTGCAAAATGATATCTCTGTATCGGGGATAAAGCTGTCTGATAAGAAAAGACGGGCTATGGTGGAATATTTTCGCAGTGTGATCTACTGTGGTAGCTATTGTGCTTTGACGAGGGATGAGTTTTCACAGTTGTTTGAAATGCTTATCGTCAAATTTTCATCAGTGGCGAAAAAGTATGAATTCGCTGAGCTTTCAGGTATATCTACTAATGATATAGCGAGGATTATAAGCGGAACTAAAATGCTTACAGTAGCAGAGCAGAAAGATATTCTTATGCATTTTCACAGCCTTTGTTATGATGCTCTGGGAAATGAGATGGAGGAGTTTAAAGCAGTAAGAAAGCTGCTGGAAACTATGCTTGGGGAATATTTTGTACCACGTGACAAAAGGTTTTATGATATCTATTTTTCACTGTGTGATGATATCATTATCGAAAAGACGGCACTGTCTTGGAAATCTGAGATAAGGCTGGAGGATCTGGAAAATATATTTGCTGATGTCAATTATACGTATTATCCATTAAGGATACAGAAATTAGCTTGTATAATGTTCAACCGCAGCAGACAACTTAAGTCTGATCGATTGCATTCGGATGCTGGAAAGTATTTAAGATCTTTTATAGATAAAAATACATATAATGAATACGAATACGAAGAAGAGTGGGAGTTTATCCAAAAGATTGAGGAGCAGGGAGTTTGTGATTGGTTTTTATCACTGCCTGATGTTGTTAAGAATATTGTTTACGAATATGCCAACAGGCAGATCGTTTCGATAGCCTATGGTTGGTATTTTGATGGTTATATTGCGACATATGCAAATGAGGTCAATCGTTATTATGAGTACGATAATAAACTCACCTTGATATGCGATATGATAAAAATGTTCAGAGCACTATCGGTTGATAAAAAATGCAAGACACTTGCATCTTTACATAATAGTATAGTAATTCCTTTTCCAGCACCTTCGAATAAGTGTAGATGCGAAGAATATAAATGTGAAAATGCCGAGAAAGCATTTTCGGAATGTGCTGTATTTTCGTTGTGTATGTCCTACATTACTGAGGATGGCTCTCTTTCTGAGAAGTATTGCAAGGCACCGTTGCATAACACATTTGATGATATGCTTTTTGCAAGAAAGCATTATAAAAATGTACAACAGTTGATCCATGTGAACAAATCGGACTTTTTAATGAAAATGCTTCATTTCACTTCCGATGAATGGCAATTAGTAAGTTATATTGAGGCTGCAATCGTTAAAGACTATCCGTTGAACGAGCTGTTTCGTATACTGGGTGCCGAGTCTTGCGATTCGGATTATGATGATATCTGGCGTGTGTAAAGACATTTGTTCCCGCTGCCTTTTGGCAGCGGGATTTTTTGGTGATTTTTTATTCACTGAGTTTGGGAATATTCAAAGCAAAAGAAATATGTTATCATTTACTTACAGCAGAAAACAAAACACTTCAAAAGGAGAAATGAATATGAGCTTTGAGATCAACAGCAATGCACAGAAACTGATAACACCTATAGAGCTGGCAATCAGAAGATTTGCTGCGAAAGAAAATTCAAACCGTTTGGCACGGGAACTTGAAATGGCACTGAGAGAGCTGATCAGTATAGACGAAGAGATAATAAAAGCCGAGGATGAGTTGTTCGGAGCTGAGAATCATTTCACAGCATTCTTAACTACTTATGAGATTGACGATTATATGGGAAGACCTGAGGAGTTTAAGCTGTATGAGAGTGGGCCTATTGAGTCAGTACAGGTGCTTGTCGATGAATATTCTGACCTCGTGAAAACTACCAAGACTCTTTCACGGATGAATGTCAAACTCAGCCTGAATGGTAATTTGTTCACGCTTGATATAAATACAACCGATAAAGAAGGAGGAACATTATAATGAAAAAGAGTATCAATGAGCTGGTGGTCTGTGTGGATAATCCGTCCTACATACAAGAAAGTGCAAAGGGCGAGTCGGTAATACCGCTTAAGAGTAAGCTGTTATCGGATAGAAATCTTTTTGTTAATGAGCAGATAACCTCTGAACTTGCAGTGAACTTCGTTCAGCAGCTTATGTACCTTTCAAAGACAGATGAGCCTGTAAATCTATATATCAACTCCGCAGGAGGTGAGGTTACGGCAGGGCTGCTGATGTATGATGCTATACGCAGCTTTAAAAATGAGCTGAATATCATCTGCCTTGGTCAGGCGGCAAGTATGGCAGCAGTACTTCTTGCGGCAGGACAAAAGGGAAGAAGATACATTACTCCACACGGTAAGGTAATGATCCATGAGGTGCTGGTGAATGGAGGGATAGGCGGTTCGGCAACATCAATATCCAAGATCTCCGAATCGATATTAGAGACCCGTGATCTGGTCAATGGTATCCTCGCAGAGCATACAGGCAGGAGTCTTACGGAAATAAACAAGGCAACCTCGTTTGACAATTTTATGAACGCTGATAAGGCAATTGAATTCGGCCTTTGCGATGAGGTTATCGACAATCTGTTCAATATGAAAGGGGCATAATTATGAATATGGGATATGCAGAATACTATGATAGTACTATTGGGGCAAACAAGCCCGGAAAGGCATTGGTTAACTCGCTTTTGAATCGCATTACAGCGGAACATTCTGCAGAATTCAGAAACAGCAGGATGATAATAGCCGATGGTTGTGAATACAGTCTTGATGACTACTGCACTAAGGTAAGCAATAACGTGCTTGTCACAGGTTCCGTAGGTTGCGGAAAGACTCGTAATATCGTTTCTGCAAATATATATGAGGCGGTGGGCAGCTATATCATCACTGATCCTAAAGGTGATCTTTATAAGAAATACGGTGCTTATCTTAAAAAGAAAGGTTATGATGTAATGCTTATCGATTTCATCAGACCTGAACGCTCGGATCATTACAATCCACTTGCCTTTATCAGAAATACGCAGGATATTCTGAAAATATCATCTGCTATAATCAATAGTGATGATTCGGCTAAGAGCAAGGCGGATCCTTTCTGGGACAACAATGCAACAATGCTGTTGTCTTCTCTGATAGGTTTGCTTTATGAACAAGACAGACTGCACAGATCAGGAGACTGCAATATATCTGAGGTAATGAGGCTTATGCGTATGGGTCAAAGAGTAAACGAGGATGAAAAGGACTCGCCACTGTCTATCTTGTTTGACAGGCACAATCGTGAATGTTCAGACAGTTGGGCGTATGAGCAGTTTAAAAATGTTGACCTTGCCCCATTCAAGACCTTCGACAGCATTAGAGCAACGTTGGCTGGTAAGTTTGCAGCGATGGATACCCCTGAGCTGAAGAAAATGCTCAGCGGAAACGATTTCAGATTCAGGGATATTGCTGACAGAAAAACAGCGGTGTTCGTTAATATCAGCGATACTGACAGGTCCTTGGATGCACTTGTTGATCTGTTCTTTACCCAGGCTATGAATGAGCTTTGTGATTATGCTGATAATGAGTGCAAGGATAATAAGTTGCCTGTGCCCGTAAGATTCATTCTTGACGACTTTGCAACCAACTGCAAGATCAAGGAGTTTCCCCGTATGATCTCATCCTTCCGTTCCCGTGCGATTTCGGTAATGATTATGATACAGGCAGAATCGCAGCTTAAAGCACACTATGGCGAAGATGCAAACACCATAATCGCCAACTGTGATACCTACGCTTATCTCGGTGGCAACGACCTTGATACACAAAGGTCGATATCAGAGCGTTGTAATCGTCCCTTAAATGAGATATCTGCTATGCCGATAGGCCGTTGTTGGGTGTTTAGACGAGGTGACAAGCCTGTTTTTACAAACTTAAAGAACACCGACAGATGCATCGAAGAGATGATGGCGGTAAATGAGCAGGAACGCGGTGCTTAATTGCACCGCCCCCCTATGGGGGATTTAAGTTCACTTACTTTTCTCAAAGATGTACATAGTAGTAAATCTCAGACAATGTTGCAAGTGTTTTCGCAGTTTTTGAGGAAATGGGAATTCGAGGTATATAATTGATCATAAGGACAGGCAAATGCCTGATACCGATAACTATAAATACCTGTGATAAGGAGAACTATTATGAGATCAAAACAAATAACAGAAAACGCAAAAGCACAGTTCAACATTTTATTCGGGAATATGTTTGAGTTTGATGATGCAGATATGGCAGGATATGATGCCTGTTATGCTGAGGTGTTCAAAAAAGGTATCAATTTCTCTTATATGTCAGCGACATTCTTTGCACAATTCTCTGCGGAATTACTTGTAGGAATGCTGGCATCGTCTCCTTTGCGTGTAATGCTTGTGTCTGCTCTTGATGAAGAAAAGGCAAATATCAATAAGCCTTTAAAATACTGGGATGAAAGTATGAATGATAAGCGTTTCGGCATTCCAGGAAAAGACTATGCAGAAGATATCAAAGATCTTTATCGTTTGATGAATACAACATATATCAAGATCAAGTCTTTAAGCAATTGGTTTGGCACACCAGAAGGAAAGACAGAATTTGAAATGTACGAACTCAGTCAGGATGTAAAGAAAGATATCAAGCGTATAGTTTGTGAATATCCTTATCTCATCAGAAAATATGATCACGATAAGGAGTTCGCACAGGAAATTATGGAATATGTAGGTATTATTGCAAAACAGATATTTCAGGCTAATGAAAGAAATCTCGATGGTTGACCCTGTATACATCAGAGAGCGGCTCCGTAATGGATAAAAACATTAGTGGCAACTTTGGGCAAGTACAATGGGTCGTTTTATAGTGCTGCTATATTTACTTTTCACTTCCAGCCCCAGCAAGTATGCTGGGGCTGTTGCACCTAAAAAGTGTAGCCTCATTATGCCTTAGGCAAAACGCTGGATACTGCCAACAAAGGGCAACCTGCCCCAAACCGACTGATTTTTAGGCTTTGCAAACTCTTCTATCAGAGTCTTATACTGTTTGCTCTCATCAAAGTGCCGCTATTTTTGATCGCATTTGATATTGATGATGGTGAAAATATCACAGTAATTGTCAACACGCATCAGCGTAGCATAATGGCTACGTCGATGTTGTTCATTGAGCCGAATAAAGAAAAAAACATTGTATAACGTACAGTAAATTGACTTTCTTCCATATAAATGCTATAATCAAATGTATATACTACTATGAGCTTAACAAAATACAGGCAGACAGACATCTTTCGCTATATTTCTAGAGAGTTACTAGTCTTTTAATGACACAGAGATGATAAACGTATTTTTAGAATGGGGAGAAAAATATGACATTAGAGCAAATTAAAACAAAATTAAAATCATCTAGTTACGATTTCCTACGAAACAACAGTAATCTAGGAGACAACATTATAATCCTAACTCTTGGTGGTTCCCACGCTTATGGAACACATAACGAAAATAGTGACCTCGATATCAGAGGTTGTACACTTAATAGTAAGATAGAGATCCTTACTAATCAGAAGTTCGAACAGTTTGTTAATGAGGAAACTGATACAACAATCTATGCTTTTAATAAGCTGATTCCACTACTTACTAATTGTAACCCTAATACCATAGAAATGCTGGGAAATAGACCCGAACACTATCTTTATGTACACCCGATAGGTCGAGAGCTAATTAACAATGCACATCTGTTCTTGTCGAAGAAAGCTGTACACTCCTTTGGTGGTTATGCCGATGCTCAACTTAGACGTCTTGAAAATAAGTCTGCAAGACTGGTTAGTCAGTCACAGCAGGAACAGTATATCCTAAACAGTATCGAACACGCTGCGTATTCTTTCAGACAGAAGTACTTTGATATGCCGGATGATGCCATTAGACTTTATACCGATACTGCCATTCAGGAGGGGTACGATACAGAGATCTTTATGGATGTAAATCTTACACACTATCCTCTAAGGGATTACAAAAGTATGTGGGAAGAGATGAATAGCATTGTAAAATCTTATACAAAAATTGGAAAACGCAATGAAAATGCCATTGGACATAACAAACTCGGTAAACATATGATGCATTTAGTCAGACTGTATATGATGTGTCTTGATATCTTGGAAAAAGAACAGATCATTACATACAGAGGAGCAGAGCACGATTTACTGATGGATATAAGAAACGGAAAGTACCTTGACGATAATCGTCAGCCTACTCCCGACTTTTACGAAATGGTTGATCATTTTAGCAGAAGACTTGATTATGCAAAGAATAATACCAGCTTACCCGAAACACCTGATTACGATAAAATCAATGAATTCGTAGCGAGTGTTAACGAAAGGGTAGTAATGGGAACAGTGTCATAGCCTAGCAAGTTTGGTATACTTAATTATATAATAACGAAAACGCTCACATCCATAACGGTTGTGAGCGTCAGTTGTTTTTACAATAATTCGTATCTGAGTTCGAATAAAGCTATACCGTAGTTGATACAGTCAGCTACGGTTTTTTTTCGAAAGGTTTTGCTAATAGGTTATGTACTCTGTTAATAATTGACACTGAGAGGGAAGTGTGGTATAATGGACATTATTGTGAATTAGTAAAGGAGAGCATAGACTATATGACAAAATTTAAAAATATCATCAAGATGGCGTTCTCAATAATTCTTATTCTGTCGCTTGTACTGTCATTTGTGGATACGGTGGAGTTTCCGACGACATCTGATTTTAATCAGAATAACATCACTGCTCATATTGAAAAAATATGCGAGTACGGACCACATTCCATTGCTGATAAAGAGGAAAACAGGCTTGTAATGGAGTATATCATATCCGAGTTGGAGAAACTCGGAGTAATAAATTCCGACACTGCCGACGATCCCGCATATCTTGTGCAGGATTATGTTTCGACTTCATACGACGAGCAGAACTGGTATCTTAAAAATGTGATCGTACATATCCCAGCAAATGCTGAGACCGTCACTAATGAGGCGGTAATGGTAATGGCTCATTATGACTCCGTGCCGATGGGTCAGGGAGCCGCAGATGATGCACTTGCCTGTTCTACTATGTTGGAGGCTATCCGCTATTACCTCGATAGAATGCGGAATGGTTATACAATCAAAAACGACCTTGTTTTCTGTTTTGTAAACGGCGAGGAATACGGTCTGTACGGCTCTGAAGCTTTTATGAATGAATTTGATGGCTTCAACAACCTTGTTGAACGCATCAATTTCGCTATCAACCTTGAAGCACGAGGTACTTCTGGCACACAGATAATGTTTGAAACAGCAGACGATAACTACAACACCGTAAAGCTTTTCTGTGAGGTAAACAAAAATCTGTTTACCTGTTCCGTTGCTACAATGATATACGGTATGATGCCAAACGGTACGGATTTCTCCAATCTCAAACCATACTATCAGGGCGTGAATATGGCAAACATCGGGGGAGGCGAAAACTATCATACTCAAAACGACAATCCCACTAATGTAGGTGAGAGCTACGCTACACAGCAGGCACAGATAGTAAACGGCTTGATTGACAAACTTGCAAATTATGACCTTAACAAGCTTTATGAGGCTGATGAGTCTGCGATATTCTTCTCCTATCTCAACATCGGTGATGTGGTATATGACTTTAACGTGGCTGTTGTGTTGGCTATTATAGGTATATTGCTAATTGCCGCAAATATTGTTCTTTCTTTTGTGCACAAGAAGAAAAATCTTGTAAAGACCGCAAAGGCTATGCTTTCGATAATCATCGGTCTTGTACTGACAGCGGGCGTGACTTTCGGCTGCTATTATCTGTTCCAGCTCATCGCAGCAGTTACAGGTAATATCGATATTCACAGCATCGGTACTATTTCTTTCTCCAATATCCCGATAATCATCGGCATCGGAGTTCTTGCTCTTGGCATAAGTGTACTGACTACACATTTTAGCTGCAAGTTGTTCAAGATAGAAGCAAGAGATGTGACAAGAGCCTTTGCATATATCCATATGGTACTTGGCGTTGCACTCAGCTTTGCAATTCCCGATGCAAGTTACCTGTTCATCTTCAGCGGAATACTTCTGATGATAAACGAGCTTTTCATTACTCTTAAAAGCGAGGTTGCGGATTTCCACGGTGAACTACTTGCAACGGCTCTGTACCTTCCATTGATAGTCCCGATAATCGTTCTGGCAACCTCAGCACTTGGACTTTCTATGGCTTATGTATTCGGTCTGTTGTTTGCACTTGCGATCTATGGTGTCGGCAGCTGTATAACTCCCGTATGCGGATACTTCTCTGTAAACGCTTTGCTTAATAAAAACAAGGAAAAGCCTGTTTCCGTTGTCTGGGGTGCATTACATATAATAGCGGCAGCAGTGGTAGTATTCCTATGTGTAAGCCTTGCACAACCCGATCCAAACGTCAATCTTCAAGGTAAGCAGGGTATCTCAAAGCTGAAATACGACGACGCACTTGTATATTCTCTCAGTGATAACGGTGAATATGGATATTATGTTTACGATTTGAATGCGTACAATGCTCTCAAAAAATATGCCCCCGAAATGGAGTACAGCGAGGATTATCAGTGTTATATCGGCGAGGGTGAGGCACTTGATATCGAGGCTTCACTTCTGTGTTACACCGAGGGCGACGTTATCACAATCAAGAAGAATGAGGGCAATTCCACTATATATCTCAACATTTTTAATGCTACCGCGGATAGCTTGACTATTGATGACGGTATTACCTCCGAGACTTATGAGATACCCGAGTATGGATATTTTGACATTACAATCCACAGCGATTGCACTGTAACGCTTAACGGAGGCGGTGCAGATGTTTCTCTTATGGAGAGCATCATCGACTATCCCGCTGTTATCCCCGAGGCGTATGCCGATGACAGCAACGCACTGCATTTCAATCTGTGGCTTACTGCTGAATACTCCATTATGTGATGAATGTATCAATCACCGCAATTCCTTCCAATTTTGATACCGTAGTTGATACAATCAGCTACGGTATTTTTGTGTTTAATAAGAATAATCGCCCACAAGTGAATTGTCGCAATAACAACGGTACTTATGGGTTTTTAGTATATGTTGACAAAATCTATCACATTTGCTATAATAAAAACAGTTGTTGCACAACAACGGGTGCAGAACGGGGTGAGCCCACAGAAATCCTAATTTACAAGAGCGGAGAGCTACACTGCTATTTCTGAAAAAATAAGGTGTGCTTAATGAATGTAACATTACCGTTACAATAATCTGCTGAAACTTTTTCCTGAAAAAACCAGACTTCCACATAAGATACACGGAACAAAAGAGGGTGAAGATATGAATTTCAAAGCATACAGATATATTGCTAAAATGAGGATACAGACGATGATGGCATACCGTGTAGACACTTGGACATTTATGATAATGCAGTGCCTTATGATGGTTGCGGTAGGTTTTTTCTGGCGGGCCGTTTACGGAGATACAGAAACCTCACACGGTGTTACAGGGAATATGATGATAACCTACACAGTGGTTTCAATGCTTATGAATTCGTTGTATTATATGGGTGTAGAGGACAAGATTGCAGATGCGGTAAAATCGGGCAGTATCGCAACCGATATGATAAAGCCGATAAACCTGTTCTCTATGTATTTTGCAGAGGATATGGGAAATATCGTGTTCAATCTGATATTCAGCACTGTTCCGATGTTTATTGTGGCACTTCTGATATTCGGACTGCCTGTTCCTGCATCGGGACTGCATTTTTTACTGTTCTTCCTGAGCTTTATACTCGGCTACGGAATAAACTGGCTGTTCTCGGCGGTTTTTGCTATGCTGTCTTTTACGGCAATCGATCTCGGGCCTGTATTCTCGATAAAATATCATTTCGTGAATATGCTGTCGGGTGCGATGATACCGCTCTGGTTTTTTCCCGAGTGGCTCAGAAACGCAATGTACTGCCTGCCGTTTGTGTATATGTATCAGGAACCGTTGAGCATATACATCGGGAAGTATACACCCGAGGAATGCCTTGTCAAGCTTGGCATACAGTTGGCGTGGCTTATCGGACTAATGCTGATATTCGTGTATGCACAGAAACGTGCAACAAGCCGTGTATTGGTTCAAGGAGGCTGATGTGATGAAAAAGTTGAAACATTATATGTCAGTTGCGGCTCTTTCGTTCAGATTGTCGTTTCAGACTTGTATGGAATATCCAGCCGCCTTTATCGGTTGGCTGATATCAAATCCCATACAGTTTCTTGTTGGCTTTTCCACGATAAAATTCGTGGTGGAGGAGTTTGAAACTCTCGCCGACTGGAACTTCAAGGAACTTGCATTTTTATATGGAATGTCGGTGCTGACGCACGGCTTATCGGTAATATTCTTTACAAAAACCTGGTTTATGGGCTGGGAGATAATCCACGGTGAACTTGACAGAATGAGATTACGTCCGATGAATACACTGTTTCAGTATCTAGCGGCAGACCTTAATTTCTACGGAATCACCGACCTTATCCCCGGAATAATATTGTTTGTTTACGGCTGTGTTTCGGTTGATTTTCAGTGGACATTCTCTAATACGATGTGTATGATCTGTGCAGTGATCGGCGGGACACTTCTTCGTGGAGCAATCTATCTTTCTTTTGGCTCAACGACTTTCTGGACGAAAAGCCCGCTTCACATTTCAGGCTTTTTTCAGGAGCTGTTCAACAGAACAAATATGTACCCTCTTTCGATGTACCCAAGGGGAGTGCAGTTCGTTTTTACATTTATTATGCCGATGAGCTGGGTTGCATTTTATCCTGCGTCTGAGTTTATGGGAAAAGACTCTATGCTGACCCTGCCGTATGGTATGTCATTTATAACATTGGGACTTGGTGCTTTGCTGTTTGTAATTGCCTGCAAAATATTCAATGCAGGGTTTGCACAGTATGAAAGTGCAGGTTCATAAGCGTTTTCGAAAGGAAGGTATTAAATGCCTGTTATAGAAGTCAGAAATTTAAGCAAGAAGTTTAAGACAGTCAAAAAACAGAAAGGCTTAAAAGGTGCTGTAAAAGGCCTTTTCAAACCTGAAAGAAAAATAGTTACAGCAGTAGACGACGTAAGCTTTTCTATTGAGCAAGGTGAAATAGTAGGATACATAGGCCCAAACGGTGCAGGGAAGAGCACTACGGTGAAAATGATGTCGGGAATACTCCGCCCCACCTCAGGCGAGATACTAATAAACGGCATCTCTCCCGTAAAGGACAGAAAAGCCGTGGTAAAACATCTGGGTGTTGTGTTCGGACAGAGAACACAGCTTTACTGGGATTTAAGGCTTGGCGAAAGTTTTGAGCTGCTCAAACGTATCTACGATGTTCCCGACGATGTTTATAACGAAAATATGGCTATGATGGACGATATACTGGATCTTAAAAGCATAGTCGATACACCTGTTCGTCAGCTTTCTCTTGGTCAGCGTATGAGGGGCGACCTTGCGGCGGCAATGCTCCATTCTCCCGATATACTTTTTTTGGACGAGCCGACCATAGGTCTTGATGTAGACGCAAAGCACGCAATCAGAAAATTTATCAAACAGATAAACGAAACCAGAAAGACCACAATTATCCTCACTACGCACGATCTTGGCGATATTCAGGAACTTTGCAAGAGGATAATTATAATCAACAAGGGAGTTGTTATTGAGGACGGCTCACTTGATGAGATCGCAGACCGCATCGCACCTTACCGTCAGCTTGTTATTGATTTTTACTCTGAGCAGAACATCACTCACCCCAAGGCTGAGATCATCAAGACCGAGGGAGCAAGGACCGTCTACCGCTTTATGAAGAACGATGTTACCGCCGCAAAGCTTATCGAAGATATAGGCAAACAGGCGAAGATAAAGGATATTCGGCTTGAAGAAGCGAATATCGATGATATAATCAGAGTCGCTTATGGTGGGACGGATAAGGACTGAGAGAAGTTAAAAATATGAAAGCAGTAAATCTATTTGAAAATATGGTGTTCACTACAGAAAAGTTGTTAAGACAAAACAGCGGAATATAACAAATCGGCATCGCAAACAGCAATGCCGATTTCTTTTGTTCAAAGTATAGTTGCTATTATTTTTATATTATTTTTACAATATCAATATAGCACATTTTACATTGCCTTGTTATAATTGAGCTGTAAAAAACGAAAGGAAGCTTTATTATGAAAAGAAGAATGATATGCACTGCTGTTACAGCTATGATACTGGTAAGCTCGACTGTCAATGCAGGTGCAGAGGAGCTCGGACTTATGAACGAAGCCACACTGACATTTGAAAAGATAGGGGGCTACACCTCGGGAATGTCCTGCCTTGACGGAGGCGTGACCGAAATACTTTCCTATGACTATGTAAACCATAAAGCGTGGGTGGTAAACGGAATGGCAGGCACACTGGAAATACTCGACCTGTCTGAGCTTGATAAAGACAGTACAGTAACATCAGTATCCATTGATATTGGTGCTATGGCGGAGGAGACAGCAGACGGCTTCTCCTACGGCGATATGACTTCCGTAAGCATCAATAGTGAAGCGGGTATAGTGGCAGTGGCATTGCAGCATTCCGAATATGACAAAAATGGTTATGTTGCCCTGCTATCTGTCGAAGGAGAGCTGCTCGCAATACTTGAAGCAGGCTGTCAGCCTGATATGGTGACTTTCACTCCCGACAAAAGCAAGATACTTGCTGCAAACGAGGGTGAACCTAGAAACGGCTACGGCGATAATGTCACAGACCCCTGCGGCTCTGTAACGGTCATTGAGGTGAATTACGACTCCCTGTCAGACAGCGGCTGCACAAATGTAGATTTCACGGCTTTTGACAACTACCGAAACGAGCTTACAGAAAGCGGTGTGCTCTTTGTAAAGGACGCTCTGCCCTCTGTTGATTTCGAGCCCGAATATATCGCAGCCGATAACAGCAAGGCATATATCACGCTTCAGGAGTCGAATGCGATCGCCGTGCTTGACATTGAGAGCCTGAGTTATGATGGGGTATACCCGTTAGGTTTCAAGGATCTCAGCCTTGAAGAAAATGCTGTTGACCTTATAAAGGACGGATCTTATCTCACAAATATCTACGAAAATACAGTTGGAGCATATATGCCTGACGGTATTTCGATATATAGCTATGACGGTATCACCTATCTACTTACTGCCAATGAGGGCGACGCCCGTGAGTGGGGTACGGAAGAAAACGCATACTGCAACGAAATAAAGACCGTTCTGACAGCTTCTGACGGCACTGTCGCAGAGAATATACGGGTACTCGATAGTGCAGTTACCGATGGAATTCCCGAGGGGAAGACAGTCCTGTACGGCGGTCGTTCATTCTCCATATACAGAGCAGACGAGAACGGACTTACACAGGTATTCGACAGCGGAAGCCAGTTTGAAGCAATCACAGCCGAATTTTCTTCCGAATATTTCAACTGCTCCAATGATGATAATGAAACAGACAGCCGCTCTCCGAAAAAAGGACCTGAGCCTGAAAGCGTGGTGGTTGGTTCTATCGGAAACAGGACATACGCATTTGTAGCACTTGAAAGATTTGGCGGTATTGCCGCCTACGACATCACTATACACGAAAACACAGAATTTGCAGGTTATGTCAACACCCGAGACTTCTCCGAAGAAATGGAGCTTAACAATGAGCATACCCACTTCGAAAGCGATATCTCTCCCGAGGGACTGTGCTTTGTAACCGCTGAAAATTCCCCTACAGGCACACCCTTGCTCCTCGCGGCCTTTGAAGTAAGCGGAACGGTTGCTGCATATTCGGTGGAGGAGATCACCAATACCAAAGACACTAACGAAACTACGGAAAATCCCGATACGGGAGTTATGCCATTAAACATTGTTACTATCTTGGCTGCGGCTTCGTTGATTATGGTTACGGCAGGCAAAAAGAGATAATAATTTTACATTGATTTTACAAACAGCCTCTTTGTGATTTTACAATAGGTCGGTATGATAATATCGTAACCAAATGAGAAAGGAAGAATTACAATGAAAAAGATCATCAGTATTTTAGCAGCGGCACTTGTTATGTGCGGCACACTCGCAGGTTGCTCCTCTGAAAAGGAAGCAGTAGCAACAGATGGCTCGACCTCTATGGAAAAGGTCATCGGCGTTCTCGGCGAGACCTTTGAGCTTGACACAGGAATTACAGTTACTTACAACCCCACAGGCTCAGGCTCAGGTATCAAGGCGGTAGCCGCAGGAACCTGCGATATCGGACTTTCCAGCCGTGACTTAAAGGACGAAGAAAAGGCACAGGGTCTCACGGCAACAGTTCTCGCGTATGACGGAATTGCGATCATCGTAAATCCCGAAAATCCTGTTTCTGACCTTGACATTGAAACGATTGCAAAGATCTACACAGGTGAGATCGCAAACTGGAGCGAGATCGGCGGTAATGACAGCGAGATCGTGCTTATCGGACGTGAGGCTGGAAGCGGAACCCGTGACGGCTTCGAGTCAATTACAGGTACGGAAGATAACTGCAAGTATCGTCAGGAGCTTACATCCACAGGCGACGTTATCACAACTGTTGCAGGCAACCCTGCGGCTATCGGCTACGCTTCGGTAGCTTCTGTAAAGGACAGTGTAAAGATGCTGACGGTGGGCGGTATTGCACCCTCTGAGGTGACCATAAAGGACGGCAGCTATGTTGTTCAGCGTCCATTTGTACTTGTAACAAAGGCTGATACAGAGCTTTCGGAGAGTGCACAGGAGTTCTTTGATTACATCACCTCTGAAAACGCAAGAGAAGCTATCTCCTCCGCAGGCGTTGTTGCGGCAAACTGATATAAAGAGGTTACAGTAGCGGCGGGGCTGTCCTGCCGCATACTGCCATATACGGAGCGAACTTATGAAGAAAAATAAAATGATAGAAAGAGCCATCCACGGCGTATTTCTTATACTCGCTCTGCTGACGGTAGGCTGTGTTCTGCTGATAACAGTTTATCTTGTAATTTCGGGCATACCTGCAATAACGGAGATGGGACTTTTCGACTTCCTTTTCGGCACAGAGTGGGCGTCAACCGCCGCTGAGCCAAGCTACGGCATACTGCCCTTTATCCTGACAAGCGTTTACGGAACGGCAGGAGCTATCCTTATCGGAGTTCCCATAGGATTTTTTGCGGCGGTGTATCTGTCGAAGATGGCAAACCCAAAGATAAAAGCCTTTATGGAGGGAGCTGTCAGCCTGCTTGCAGGTATCCCGTCAGTTGTGTACGGTCTGGTGGGTATGCTGGTGCTTGTTCCTGCTGTCCGTGAGATATTTGATATCCCCGACGGCGCGAGCTTATTTTCGGCAATCATAGTTCTTGCGATTATGATACTTCCATCTATTATAAAGGTTTCTATGACCGCCCTTGAGGCTGTTCCGAAGGAATATGAGGACGCATCTCTTGCTCTTGGTGCAACTCCTGTCGAGACATATTTCAGGGTTTCCGTACCTGCCGCAAAAAGCGGAATTGCGGCGGCTGTCGTGCTTGGTGTGGGACGTGCGATAGGCGAAGCAATGGCGGTCATGATGGTATCGGGAAATGTTCCGAATATGCCGTCGCTTTTCCAGAGTGTGCGTTTTCTCACAACAGCAGTTGCAAGCGAGATGTCCTATTCAAGCGGACTTCAGCAGCAGGCACTTTTCTCAATCGCGCTTGTGTTGTTCCTGTTTATAATGCTTATAAACGCAACGCTTAACTTTTTCTTGAAAAAGGAGAAAGACTGATGCTTAACAAAAAAAGAAAGCTTTATATCGGCGGTATGAAAGCCGCTATGTACATTTCCACAGGACTTACTGCGGCACTTGTGATATTCCTTGTGGTGTATGTTTTTGTCAAGGGCGTTCCGCATATCTCATGGGAGCTTTTGTCCACAAAGCCAAGCTACATAAGCGGTAGGATAGGTATTCTCCCCGACATTCTGAATACGCTTTACATCGTTCTTGCAACGCTAATCTTCGTAATTCCTCTCGGTGTAGGTGCGGCTATCTATCTTACCGAATACGCAAAAAACAAAAGGCTTGTGGGAATTATCGAATACGCGGCGGAAACGCTCTCGGGTATTCCGTCTATCATTTACGGACTTGTGGGAATGCTCTTTTTCTGTCAGCTTTTAGGTTTTAAGACCTCGCTTTTAGCAGGCTCGCTAACGCTGGTTATTATGAATCTTCCGACTGTTATGAGAACTACACAGGAGAGCCTTAAAACAGTTCCGCAAAGCTATCGTGACGGCGCATTCGGACTTGGTGCGGGAAAATGGAGAGTAATAAGAACTGTCGTGCTCCCCGGGTGTGTTGACGGAGTTATAACAGGCTGTATCCTGTCGATAGGACGAATTTTAGGCGAGTCTGCGGCACTTCTGTTTACAGCGGGCTTTGCCCACGCTCTGAACGGAATTTTCGAGGGACTTACCTCCCCCGGTGCATCTCTTACCGTTGCACTCTACGTTTACGCAAAGGAGCAGGGCGAGTTCGGAGTTGCCTTTGCGATAGCGGCGATACTTATGATATTAACGCTTCTGATAAATTTCTCTGCAACTCTTGTCAGCAGATATTTTGCAAAAAAGCGTGAGCTTTGACCGAAAGGAATGATACAATGAGCGATATAATGACAGCAAAAGACCTGAATTTGTGGTACGACAAAACTCAGGCACTTAAAAACGTAAACATTACAATCCCCGAAAAGAGCAT
>JAZUSC010000046.1:0-60680 GCA_045606505.1 Oscillospiraceae bacterium | reverse complement strand
AGAGGCTAAGGTCATCGCCGATTATTTCGGAGTGACAAAAAAGCTGTACCGTGTGCAGATAGGTGCTTTCTCCTCCCGTGACAATGCGGAGAACTACAAAAAGAAAGCAGAGGCCGACGGATATCAGGCGTTCGTCGTTGAGGTTTGATATAAAATAAAATTACCGCCCCTTTTCGGATTTGGATTTCCGAGAGGGGCGGTTTTTCTGTTTATGCAATTATATACTACTCTACATCACTTTCAACAGATTTACCTGTTTTTACATAATGCAGACCATCAGCCGAACTGAACACCTCTTCTCCAATAGTGTACTCTCCGTGATAGAAATCAGCGATATCAATCTCCAGTGCCTCAAGTATTCTACAAGCTGTTTGAAATGAACTAGTCATTATGTTACGTTCGCCGCTTTCAAATTTCTGATATTGCTGCAGAACAATATTCGCCTTTTCCGCCACCTGTTTTTGAGTCAATCCAAGTATCACTCGTTTTTCACGTAGCACCAAGTGCATATCATCGTTAAGGTGGCATAAGCTGAAACCTGTTAATTCCATAATAAATTCCTCCTTGTAACAGTCAGTTGAATGTGTTTATGTTATACACTCGATTGACTGTTTTGTCAAGTGTCGGTTGTTGAGTACAGTAATGTCCCTTTTCTGATTCAGAGGGGGGTTGAGGTTATAAATTTTTCATTTTCTATTTTATAAACTTCTTTCTTGACATTCTATGTATGTTAATGTATAATATTAAGTAATCAAACTGAATAAAGGAGGAAAATCAATATGACGATTAAACCGTTATATGCTGAAAAAGATAGAAAATTTGTTTTAGATATTTTATCTCATTTGGAACCAGAAAATGATTTATCTTTTCTTGAATATAGTTTTTATTTGGATGGCTCTGTAAATATGCGTAATTACCATAGTAATGATAATTATGTTGTATTTTTAACTTCCAATTCTTCAATCGACCTTTCGTTTATAAATGTACTAAAAATAATATCGAACCAAAATATGAAAAAGGGAATGATTTTAGTGTATCAAATTAACGATGCCATTATTCCTGGATTTTTATCATCTTTTCCCGCTTGGAGAGTTAAAGTAGAATCGTCGGAGGATATGAAGAAGTTATGTGAAATGGTATCAACTTCTGTAAGAAATTTTGAATTGCATAATAATCTCAATTTCAGGGAAAAAAGCAATAAAGTTGATAGTTCTAATAATCGAAAAAAGAACATATTACCCTTTTCAGCAATCTTGTCAATTGTATGTGGATGTTCATCAGTATTTTTTTCACTTGTTTCTGATTTTATAAATGTGGATAATTCTATTGTAATATCACTTTTTATATTTGGCACAGTGTTATGTGTTTTTGGCTATATAATTGCATTAGCCAGAATCAATACAGATAAAGAAAGAGAAGATATTAGAAATTATACTCAGAATTTAAGAGATGCGATTTCACAATCTTTTGCAAATAGTAAAAAAAGCAATAATAATGTTGAAGAAATTGGTTTAAAGGAAATTGGAAATACTGCTTTGGGTCTGATGGAAATGAATTTAGCAAGTATAAGAGAATATTATGGATGGAGTCAGAAACAAGCTAAATATGCATTTGTTCTTGCAGTAATTATGTGTATCGCTGGTTTTCTATTGTTAGCATTTTCAGTTGCTGCAACTTTTCTTTTTAAAGAGCAATTTGAAATCTCGCTAATTTCAGCAGTAGGAGGAGCTATTATTGAGTTAATTGCTGGCACCGCTCTTTTCGTATACAAGAAATCTGTTAATCAATTAAATTATTATCATAAATCATTACACGAGGATGAACGTTTTTTATCAAGTGTTAACTTAATAAGCAAATTCAGTTCTGAAGACAGAGCGGATAGTATGCTTGAAGAGATTATCAGGAGTGAAATCCGGATGAATATATTGGGAGCTACCGAAAGAAATGAAAAAGATACAATTAAAGTAAAAACGACGAAAAACAAATCCTAATGCATTCATATATCAGCTTTTTATAACCTTTTGGAGTGCGGCGGTCCTGATGGCGAACTTACAGCTTCTCTTAGATATCTTTCTCAGAGATTTACTATGCCTGATAATATGGGTAAAGCTCTTTTGACGGATATTGGCACCGAGGAACTCGCACATCTTGAAATCATCGGAAGTATCGTTGGTCAGCTTACAGACGGTGAGGGTGCGAAAAGCTTTGACAAATACGGAAAAGGTGACTACTATGTAGATCACGCCAATGGCGTTTTCCCTGCAAATGCAAGTGGAGTTCCTTTTACCGCTGCATATATGCAGGTCAAAGCTGATCCAATAGCTGATATTATGGAAAACCTTGCCGCTGAACAAAAGGCTCGTGCAACCTATGACAACATACTAAGGCTTTCTGACGATCCTGATGTTAATGCAGTTATCAAATTTCTTCGCGAAAGGGAAGTGGTACACTTCCGGCGTTTCGGTGAACTACTCGATCATTATCAGAGCCAGATCAAATGCTGAAAAAGGTCCCCGCAGATTTTTCTGCGGGGATCCGTTTACATAAAATACTTATCAAGATAATTTCTTAGTTCCTTTGGACTTTCCTTTACCTTGTTTTTTATATTTTCAGCTTGTTGCTTATTTTCAGCATAGATATTAAGATAATACTTTTGTTTACCCGTTTCTTCGGATTTAATCGATATTCCGATAGTACACGTTCCGTTATCATTTTCAGCATAACGTACAGCAAACAGGTTGTTTTTTTTCATAGCATCTCTTGTATATACTTTTACAGCCTCATCAAACATCTTCTCACGCACGGAAACAGGAAGCATATTACAAAACTCTCTCGCCGCTTCGTCACCGAGCTTTGTGTTAGCATAGACAGGCTCTCCGTCGACCTCATCAACTGTGCAAAGACGTTCTTCGATACCATTAAGAGCATCAATGAGATCAAAATAGTTTACTGCCTGTTCAAGCGAAGTAATCTCAACCAGTTGCGAATGGGTCAAAGGGCAACCAAGAGAATATATTAGATGACAGATAAGTATCCTTATTGAATGGATATCATCTACCTTTATTCTGGGGATTTCTTTCATAAAGTATTCACCTTGTGCAAATTAGATTTTGGGGTCGCTTAAAAGTGCTGATACAAGAGCGATATTCATTGCAGCTTCAACGCAGGGTACTGCTCTCGGAACAACACAAGGGTCGTGCCTGCCTTTGATTACAAGTTCTTGCTCTGTCATTGTTTTAAAGTCAACGCTTTTTTGGGGACGTGAGATAGAAGGCGTTGGTTTAAAAGCAGTTCTGAAAATAATCGGCATACCCGAGCTTATTCCGCCAAGTATTCCTCCGTGATTATTTGTTGCGGTTTTTATTTCACCTTCATCTATGACAAACTCATCGTTATTTTCACTGCCGAAAAGCTCAGTACATTCAAATCCGTTGCCAAATTCAATGCCTTTTACTGCGGGTATTGCAAACACAAGTCTTGATATTATGTTTTCAAGTCCCTCCATCATAGGTGAGCCGATACCAGCAGGAAAGCCAACAGCGGCACATTCGATTACTCCGCCAACGCTGTCAAGCTCTTCACGAGCGGAATTTATGATCTCACGCATTTCTTTTTCGGTATCTTCTGACAAAGTAGGAAAACTACGCTGTTTTACCATACTTAACTGTTCAGCGGAAATAGTAACAGGATCAAATCTCTGGGATTTTACATTTTTTATCGAAACTATGTGAGCACCCGTAGTTATGCCACGATGTTCAAGTATCTGAGCACATACCGCTCCTGCAAAAACAAGCGGGGCGGTGATTCTACCCGAAAAATGGCCTCCACCTCTTGGGTCGTTGGCACCGTTATAACGGAGATAACCTGTATGATCTGCGTGTGCAGGTCGTGCAATATGCGAGATATTTCCGTAATCCTTTGAGTGCTGGTCTGTATTTCTAATAATTGCACAAAGCGGTGTTCCTGTTGTTTTGCCGTTATATAAACCAGATACTATTTCGGGAATGTCCTTCTCGTTACGCATTGTGCTTGTTCCATCTTTTTTAGGAGCACGCCGAGCCATAAAATCAGAGATTTTGTCAATATCTATCTCTTCGCCTGCGGGAAGATTATCCATTACCACACCGATAGCGGCACCGTGAGATTCACCAAATAGGGATATTGCGATTCCACCGTTAAAAAATGACGACATCGTATTCACCTCCAAGAGAGCGGAAGTCCTCAAAGAAAGTAGGGTAGGACTTTGCAACGCATTCTGCATCTACTATGGTAAGCTTATCTATGCACCTTTGAGATGCAATAGCAAGTGACATAGCGATCCTGTGATCATTAAAGCTGCTACATATACCACCGGTAAGCTCTTTAACACCAACTATTTCAAGCTCATCATTTACAATGCTTATTTTCGCACCCAGAGAGTTAAGAACGGTTGATATTGATTCAAGACGATCGCTTTCTTTTATTCTAAGCCTCTTACAGCCACGTATATTTGATGTACCGTCGGCAAAAGCAGCGAGAACAGTGAGGATAGGCACAAGGTCAGGGATATCTGTTGCGTCTATATCAAAGCCAGAATAATTGTCACCGATTTTTATCATATTGGAAATGATATCAAAAATTGCTCTATCGCCTTGTACGCTGTTTCGATTAACTCCGATCATATCTATATTGCTACCGATCTGATTGGCAACTGCAAAGAACGCCGCCTGAGAGCAATCGCCCTCAACACTGTATTTAGAAGGTTGATATTGCTGGATGCCTTTTACAGAATAATTACCATTGAATTCCAGTGTTTCTATACCAAAGGCTTTCATACACTGTACTGTAATATCAGCATAAGGCTTTGATTGGAGGGGAGAGGTGAGAGAAATAGTGCTGCTGCCTTCGATCAAAGGCAGAGCAAACAAAAGTCCTGTAATAAACTGAGAAGAAATGTCACCGGGTATCGAGAAAACACCCGATGTAAGCTTTCCTTTGATGTGGTAAGGCATTTCCTCGGAAATAAATTCAACGCCGTGCTTTTTAAATTCACTTATATATGGTGTAATAGGACGAGTAGGCAGCTTACCGCATCCGATAAATGTAGCCTCTACACCAAGAGCAGCGGCAACAGGAATAAGAAATCTGAGAGTAGAACCTGATTCACGACAATTTATCTCAGCCTTTTCGGGTGGGTTTTCAATACCTCTAACATAGGTTATACCGTCTTCTGTACGAAATTCAGCTCCCAAAGCTGCAAGTGCTTCACAGGTAGCATCGATGTCCTCGCAGCCGAGAAGGTCGGTAATTTCTGATTCTCCCTTTGAAAGAGCTGCACATATTAAAGCTCTGTGCGAAATGCTTTTTGAGGGAGGGACTTTTATCTGACCGGATAAGGTCTTTGGCGTTATTTCAAGATTCATATTGACTCCTTATTATAGAAATGGGCATTTATCATAATTAGTTATTCTGTTTCATTATATAAACATACACTTTAATTTTAATTCATTTTGACGTAATTGTCAATAAAAAGCTTATATATTCGGCATAATTAACAATATTTTTTTGATTATACGAATTATTTCATAAAGTTACAATTTCAAAGAATTGATATTTTTAAAAAAACTCTTTACAGTGAAGTGATAAAGTGCTATAATAAAAACGGTAAATTTTTTATATAGGAGGAATCATATATGGGAATGACAATGACCCAAAAAATACTTGCAAAACACGCCGGACTTGAAAAGGTGTCAGAGGGACAGCTTATTAAAGTTAAGCTCGATATGGTACTAGGAAATGATATAACAAGCCCTGTTGCAATAAATGAATTTGAAAAGAATGGTTTTAATTCAGTTTTTGATAACTTAAAGATTTCTTTGGTAATGGATCATTTTACTCCTAACAAAGACATTAAAGCGGCAACTCAATGTAAGCAGTGCAGAAATTTCGCTGAAAAGTATGATATTAAAAATTATTATGATGTCGGAGAGGTTGGTATCGAACACGCACTTCTTCCCGAAAAAGGATTGGTAGTTCCGTCTGATTGTGTGATAGGTGCTGATAGTCATACCTGTACCTACGGTGCTTTGGGTGCTTTTTCGACAGGTGTGGGATCTACTGATATGGCTGCCGGTATGGCAACAGGAGAGGCTTGGTTCAAAGTTCCGTCAGCTATCAAATTTAATCTCACAGGTAAGCTCAACAAATGGGTATCCGGCAAAGATGTTATACTATATATCATAGGTATGATCGGAGTCGACGGTGCTTTGTATAAGTCTATGGAGTTTACAGGAGAAGGACTTAAATCTCTTTCGATAGACGACAGACTTTGTATGGCTAATATGGCTATTGAGGCAGGTGCCAAGAACGGAATATTTGATGTTGATGATATTACATTAGAATATGTAAAAGGAAGAACCAACAGAACCTTTGATGTATTTAAAGCAGATGAAGACGCACATTATGAGCAAACAATAGATATAGATCTTTCTAAGATACAGTCTACGGTTGCATTTCCTCATCTTCCTGAAAACACAAAGTCTATTGACGAAGCTGAAAAGCTGAATATAAAGATCGACCAGGTTGTTATAGGCTCGTGTACAAATGGTAGATATTCCGACTTAGAGGCTGCGGCTGCTGTGGTAAAAGGCAAAAGAGTTGCAAAAGGAGTAAGGGCGATAGTTATTCCTGCTACTCAGCAGATATATCTTGACGCTTTAAAGAACGGACTGCTGCAAACATTCGTTGAAGCAGGTATGGTAGTTTCAGCACCTACCTGCGGCCCTTGCTTAGGCGGTCATATGGGTATACTTGCTGCTGGTGAACGTGCAATTTCCACTACTAACCGTAATTTTGTAGGAAGAATGGGTGATACTACTTCTGAGGTCTACCTTGCCAGTCCTGCTATTGCAGCGGCAAGTGCTCTTACAGGATATATATCCAATGTCAAGGAATAACAGGAGGTCTTTAATATGAATGCACACGGTAAAGTACATAAATTCGGAGATAATGTAGATACAGATGTTATTATTCCTGCCAGATATCTTAATACATCTGATCACAAGGAACTAGCCTCCCACTGTATGGAGGACATTGACAAGGATTTTGTAAACAAGGTAAATGAAGGAGATATCATCGTAGCAAATATGAATTTTGGTTGTGGAAGCTCCCGTGAACACGCTCCCATAGCAATTAAAGCCAGTGGTATAAGTTGTGTTATCGCATCGACCTTTGCAAGGATCTTTTACAGAAACGCTATAAATATAGGACTTCCGATATTGGAATGTGATGAAGCGGCAAAGGATATAGATGCCAATGACGAGGTGGATATCGATTTTGACACAGGTATTATTACAAACATTACCAAAAACAAAACATATCAATCTCAGCCGTTTCCAGAGTTTATAAAGGAAATAATTAACTGCGGAGGATTATTAAATTCTTTGAAAAGATAAAACAAGCAAAGGAGGGGGCGTTACTGTGATTTTAAGTATAAAACCGGCGGTACGCTCACACATTTCTGAGATTGTTGACATATTTGAAACCGACAAAAGAGAAATATTTGATAAATATTATTTCGGAAACTGCATACTTAGATCTACTTTGATATCTGTTATGATTTGCGACAAGGTTGTCAGAGGTGTTGTGGTCTGTAATGAATCCAAAATTCCAGATGCTTGTGAAATAAGTGCATTGTATATTTCAAAGGATTTTCAGCGTATAGGATTTGGAAAAAAGCTGTTATCCCACGCACTCAGAGAAATGCGTGCCAAAAGATACAGAGCAGCATATCTATGGGTAAATGAAAAAAATAATGCTGCCGATAGTTTTTTCACCGCATTCGGTTTTGAATATGACGGAAAGTTACGCAGAGATTCGGAATGTAATGACGGTTCAAATGAAAAACGGTATCGCATTGATATCTAGTGAAAGGAATACGTAATATGGAGAAAAATATTGCTATAATAAAAGGCGATGGAATAGGTCCTGAAATTGTCACTGAGGCAATGAAAGTTCTTGATAAGGTTGCCGATAAGTTCGGGCACAAATTTAATTACGAACAGCTTCTTATGGGTGGCTGTTCCATAGATGCAAACGGAGTACCGCTTACAGACGAAACTATTGCACGTTGCAAAAAATCCGATGCAGTCCTTATGGGTTCTATCGGCGGTGATACCACGACTTCTCCGTGGTATAAGCTTCCTGCAAATCTCAGACCCGAAGCCGGACTGCTTTCTTTACGTAAATCACTGGGACTTTTCGCTAATCTTCGTCCTTGTGTCTTATTTCCTCAGCTTTCAGGTGCTTGTCCTCTTAAAAAAGAGATAAGCGAAAAAGGTTTTGATATGCTCATTATGAGAGAGCTTACAGGCGGACTTTACTTTGGAGAAAGAAAAACAGAAGAAATAAACGGAGTACTTACAGCTATCGACACATTAAAATACGATGAAAAAGAGATAAGAAGGATAGCGATAAAGGCATTTGATGTAGCAATGCAGCGTCGCAAAAAGGTTACAAGTGTTGATAAAGCTAATGTTCTTGATACATCTCGTCTTTGGAGAAAAGTGGTAGAGGAGGTTGCTAAGGATTATCCCGAAGTAACACTTGAACATATGCTCGTTGATAACTGTGCTATGCAGCTTGTAAAAGACCCTGCTCAGTTTGATGTTATGGTTACAGAAAATATGTTCGGAGATATTCTTTCCGATGAGGCATCAATGATAACAGGCTCTATCGGAATGCTTGCTTCTGCGAGTATGAACGAAACAAAGTTCGGTCTGTATGAGCCAAGCGGTGGCTCCGCACCTGATATTGCAGGTCGCAACAAGGCTAATCCCATTGCCACAATACTGTCAGCTGCAATGATGCTGCGTTACTCGTTTGATATGGCAGACGAGGCTGACGCTATTGAGAACGCTGTAAACAGAGTTCTTGAAGAGGGATACAGGACAGGTGATATTATGTCCGAAGGTATGAAGCTTGTATCTTGCTCGGAAATGGGAGGTAGAATAAGTGAGTTTATCTGAAAAATGCGTTTCAGACCTTGAAGAAAACATCAAATATCTTAATGAAAAGGGGAAATTTGCACCTGCAACAGAGGAGGAGTTAAAACAACTATCCGACCTTTGCGATGGTAAAATGCCCGAGGTTATGTATAAATTTTTCTCTGAGTGTATGCCTCAGGAGGAAGTGGAAATTGAAAATCTTGTGTTCTATCCGCTTTCGAGGATACTTGCGGAAAACAATGACTATGTACCGGGATGTATAATTAAACCGTTAGGATTCATAACGATTGCTTCGACTCTTGATGGAGACTCATTTGCGGTTGATATCACAAGCTCTGAATGTCACGTATATCAATGTTCACACTCGCTGATTTCCGAAGATGGATTATCATTTTATGCTAAAAAAACAATGGTGCATTATGATCTTAATTACGAAAATATTATCAAATGTTCAATTAAAATTGCAAAAAATGGTTTCTGCGGTTTTATTACGTTGGCGAAATATGGTTATGTCGGAAATGACAGTGTCACTGATTATGTAATAAGACATTACAAAAAGCCTAAATGAGGATATATGGAGAACGCGTATGTGTTTGATTTGCGACAGAATAGAAATGATAAAAAACGGAACCAACCCGTATTTTGTCAGGGAACTTGAAACAGGCTATGTCGTTATCGGCGACCACCAACATTTTAAGGGGTACACTCTCTTTCTGTGTAAACAACATAAAACTGAGCTTTTTTATCTTGATAATGATTATTCGACCAGATTTATGCAGGAAATGATACTTGTTGCGGAGGCAGTCAAAAATGCATTCGGTGCAGAAAAAATAAATTATGAATGCCTTGGACAAGGGGATGCTCACCTTCACTGGCATATATCTCCGAGGAGAGCAGGGGACATTGAAAACTACGGTAACAATGGACGAGGCCCGATATGGTGGTATCCTATGGAGAAAATGTACGACGATTCTAATCGACCAAATGACACAGAATTGAAGGATTTGAAAGATCGTCTTTTAAAGGAAATAGATAAACTACTTTAAACTCATATCTCACTTTTATAATTGCATAACAACTATTTAAGCATTGTGATTTTTATCATAATGCTTTTTTTCTAAAAAAATAGTCATATTTCATCAATTTGCAAAAAATTACTTGCAATTAGTTTGATTTTAGGTTATAATAAAGTTAGCTTTTTCAAAAACCTATGTTTCTCAGCTTTTTATTTATTTTCTGTGTCAGTGATGAACAATAAAGTTCTATAAGCGACATAGCGTAGTAAGAACAGAAGAACAAACGGATTTTGTGCTGAATTTTTATTCGGATTTTCGAAAGGAGTACCTCAAATGTACAATGATTTAATGGATTCTATCGGTTTCCTCGGTCAATATGATAAGGAAGTTGCAGATGCAATGGGTCTGGAACTTTCCCGTCAGAAGAGAAACCTTGAACTTATCGCCAGTGAGAATATCGTATCTCCCGCAGTTATGGCAGCTATGGGCAGCGTTCTTACCAACAAGTATGCAGAGGGTTATCCTGGTAAAAGATACTATGGTGGCTGCGAAGATGTTGATATTGTAGAAACTATTGCTATCGAACGCGCTAAGGAACTTTTTGGTGCTAAATATGCGAATGTACAGGCACACTCAGGTGCACAGGCTAACACTGCTGTTTATGTAGCTCTTCTCCAGCCCGGAGATACTGTAATGGGTATGAGCCTTGCTCACGGCGGTCATCTTACGCACGGTTCTCCTGTAAATATTTCCGGTAAGATCTATAACTTTGTACCTTATGGCACAAACGATGATGGTTTTATTGACTATGAGGAACTCTACAAGCAAGCCAACAAGTGTAAGCCTAAGCTTATCGTAGCAGGCGCTTCTGCATATCCGAGAGCTATTGATTTTGTAAAGCTTTCCTCTATTGCAAGAGCAGTAGGTGCATATCTTATGGTAGATATGGCTCATATTGCTGGTCTTGTTGCAGCCGGTGTACATATGTCACCTGTTCCTTATGCTGATATCGTTACTACAACAACACATAAAACACTCCGTGGTCCAAGAGGCGGTCTTATCCTTACAAACAACGAGTATCTTGCAAAGAAGATCGATTCCGCTATTTTCCCCGGAACACAGGGTGGTCCTCTTATGCACGTTATCGCAGGTAAGGCTGTTTGCTTCGGTGAGGCTTTAAAGCCTGAATTCAAGGCATATGGTACTCAGATCGTAAAGAACGCTAAGGTCCTTGCTGATACACTTCTTGAAAAGGGCTTTAATCTTGTATCGGGCGGCACAGATAATCACCTGATGCTTGTTGATCTTCGTCCTTTTGGCATTACAGGTAAGGATCTGCAAAACAACTGTGATGAGTGCTATATTACACTTAACAAGAATGCTATTCCTAACGATCCCCAGAAACCCGCTTTGACTTCTGGTGTTAGAATCGGTACTCCCGCAGTTACAACAAGAGGTCTTGTAGAAGATGATATGAAGGTAATCGGTGAATGCATCTATCTTATTTCCAAAGATTTTGAGGGCAATAAGGAAAAGGTACGTGCAATGGTTACTGAGATATGTGAGAAATATCCTCTTTACTAATATAAATAACGAATAAAAGGAAGTTAAGCGATGACAAACATAAAGAATACCGAGGTTTTGTATAACAACTATAATTCCGTTGCTCCCATTGGCCTTATTGCTATGAATGGCACACAGGATCTTGCACAGAAGATAAATAATTACCTTATAAGATGGGCAGATAGAAACGGAAAGTCTCACGAAGATTTTATGATTGAATGCGAGTGTCCTCGTTTTCAGTCTGGTGATGCAAAAGGTCTTATTAAAAGCACTGTAAGAGGTAAGGATCTTTTTATTCTTGTAGATGTAGGCAACTATAACTGCAAATACAAGTTGTTTGGTCAGGAAAACTCAATGAGTCCCGACGATCACTATATGGATCTTATGAGAATCATTCAGGCGGCTAGTGGTAAGCCTCACCGTATAAATGTTATTATGCCTCTTCTTTACGGCGGTAGACAGCATAGAAGGAGCTACCGTGAGTCACTTGACTGTGCAGTAGCACTTCAAGAACTTCAAAGAATGGGCGTATCAAATGTTATAACTGTAGATGCACACGATCCCCGAGTTTGCAATGCTGTTCCCCTTATGGGATTTGATAATATTATGCCGTCTTATCAGGTTCTTAAATGCTTACTCAAAGCATTCCCCGACATCAATGTAAATAAGGATCATTTTATGGTTGTCAGCCCTGACGAGGGTGCTATGAACAGAAATATGTTCTATGCATCAGTAATGGGTGTTGACCTTGGTATGTGCTATAAAAGACGTGACTACACTACAATAGTTAATGGACGTAATCCTATTGTTGCTCACGAATATCTCGGTGCTTCCGTTGAGGGCAAGGATGTATTTGTAGCAGATGACATCATTGCTTCCGGCGAGTCTATGCTTGATATTGCCAGAGAGATGAAGGAACGTAAGGCTAAAAGATTATTTGCTTATGCTACCTATGGTATGTTTACAAGTGGTCTTGCCTCCTTTGACAAGGCATACGAAGAAGGTATTATTGACGGTATATTCGGAACAAATCTGACATATCGTACACCTGAACTGCTTAGCAGAGAATGGTTCCACGAGGTTGATGTTTCGAAGTATATTGCATATTTTATCGCATCTATCAATCACGATACATCTATCAGCAATGTTATTGACCCCCTTGAAAAGATCAATGCACTTCTCAAGGAACACAGAGGATTATAATTATGCCCTTAGCAGACAGAATTCGCCCCACCACATTAAATGATGTAGTGGGGCAATCCCATTTGATAGGAGAGAATAAACCTCTCTCAAAAGTTATTGAGTCGGGTAAGATACCCAATATGATCTTCTACGGCCCTTCGGGGGTAGGGAAGACTACCATAGCAAGGATCATAGCCGAATCCGCAAATATGCGTTTGCATAAGCTTAATGGTACATCTGCATCTACGGCAGATATTAAAAGCGTAGTTTCGGAAATAGATACTTTTTTCGGAAATTCCGGTATTCTACTTTACCTTGACGAAATACAGTATCTTAACAAAAAACAACAGCAAAGTCTGTTAGAGTACATAGAGGATGGCAGTATCACACTGATTGCTTCCACAACGGAGAATCCTTTTTTCTATGTGTACAACGCAATTTTATCCAGAAGTACTGTTTTCGAATTTAAACCAGTATCACCTGATGAATTAGAAAGAGCTATCAGACGTGGTTTTGATATTCTTAGCAAAGAAAACAACATAGATTATCAAGTTGATGATAATGCCATAGAATATATCAGCAAGGGCTGTGGGGGAGATGTAAGAAAATCTCTCAATACGGTAGAATTATGTGCCCTTACGGCTAACAACGGCATAGTTTCACTGGAACTGGCACAGGAACTCACACAGCGAAGCAATATGAGATATGATCGTGACGGTGATCAGCATTACGATCTTCTTTCGGCTTTACAGAAATCTATTCGTGGTTCAGACGAAAATGCTGCTATCCATTATGCTGCACGGTTGATTGCAGCAGGTGATATCATCTCGCTCTCACGCAGATTACTTGTTATAGCCAGTGAGGACATAGGACTTGCTTATCCTCAGGCTGTTCCCATAGTAAAGGCCTGTGTTGACAGTGCTATGCAGTTAGGATTACCTGAGGCACGTATCCCACTTGCCGAGGCTGTAATTTTACTTGCCACTGCACCCAAGTCGAACAGTGCATATATGGCTATACATAACGCTATGGCTGATATCGAAAATGGGGAAGTAGGGGATTTCCCAAGGCATTTACAGAACGAACACTGCGATGGGGAAGATGCAAAAGTAAAAGGACAGCATTATCTTTATCCACACGATTATCCTAATCATTGGGTGCAGCAACAGTATCTTCCTGATAATTTAAAAGACAGAGTTTACTATCAATATGGTGATAATAAATTTGAAAAAGCCTCACAGGAATATTGGAGAAAGATCAAAAATCAGTCCTGATTACTTTTTCTGAATTGGAAGTTGAATAAATCCAACTATCAAGATGTCCCTCAGTGATAAAATAATCAAGCTCATTGCCGGTATATGTACTATTTGAAGTGCTGACTATTATGAGCTTGATTTTCATTTTATCAGGGATAATAGCTTTGATATATACACTTGCGTGACTATTAAGCAAGACATCGTTTCGTGGTTCAGCAAGTCCCGCAAGATTTGGTGCAAGTTCTATAAAAATACCATAATCTTCAATAGAACGTACTATGCCTGTTACTGTTTCGCCCTGTTCAAAACGCTGCACATTCTGTTCCCAAGTTCCAAGCAATTCTTTATGGGATAAAAACAGTCTATTTTCTTCTCTTGATTTTATAACAGCATATATATTCTGACCAACAGTAAAACGATCAGCGGGGTGTGAGATCCTTGAAACAGATATCAGATCAATGGGAATTAGCGAGGGAATACCGCAGCCTATATCTACAAAACAACCGAATTGTTCCAGATGCGTTACCTTTGCAGGAATAATGTCACCTGTTTTTTTCTCTTTTAAATAATTATTTAGGCAATCTATTTGAGCCCTTTTCCTGGATAGAACAGCATAAATGTTATCGTTTTCATCTCTCTTAAAATCTGTTATTTTAAAGCACACGGGCTTATTAACGCGAGATATTAGTGCTATATCTTTTGTTGTTCCTTCTGTAATTCCCAAAGCACCTTCTTCACGTGGGATAATACCACGCATACAGCCAAGATCAATTATCAAGTTATGTTTACTATCACATACTATACAAGGTGCTTCTAGAATCTGATCGTTATTCATACAGTCGATCAGACTAAAATATGATCGCAGATAGTTTTGATTATTTATTGTTTCCAGCAAACAGCCTTCGGGCATATATTCAATCATTTTGTACCTCCAGCAAAAGATTTACATTAAATATTATGTTTTATAAAGCTGTTTTATTCATTGTGTATATTGAAATTGATTTGTTTGTCATTCTTTTTCGGTTATCATACATATATTTAACTTGCTGAAACTACGCAGATGTGGTATAATAAAACAATGGCAATAAAATGCTAATGACAGGGAAAAGCGAAAATTATAATATATTCAATTGCGTAAAATAAAAGTTTTACGAATATAAAAGGAGGCAATAATGAAAAAGAATAACAATTATGATAATGCACCACAACTTTTAAAGGATTATATCGTTTACTTGCAGCTTGTAAAAAATCGTTCTGAACTTACAGTTTTAAATTATTATACAGATCTTCGTACATTTTTCAGATATTATAAAATGAAGCTTGGCCGTTGTACTGATGATCCAACAGAATATAACAACATTGATATTACTGATATTACCGAAGACGAAATTAAGTCAGTTGATTTAATGTTAGCACAAGAGTTTCTTATATATCAGAAAACTGAAAAAGGAAACGATCATAAAGCAAGATACAGAAAAGCTGTTGCTTTACGACAGTTTTTTAAATACCTTACCAATAATAGAGGTTTGTTTGAGGTTAGTCCTATGGCAAATCTCGAATTACCAACACCTAAGGCAGCATTACCAAAGCACTTAACTTTGGAACAATCACTGGAATTGCTTTCTAATATTGACACACCTGATCAAAAGCGTGATTATTGTATGATTGTTTTCTTGATCAACTGTGGTATGAGATTAAGTGAGCTAGTAGGTATAAATACCAGTGATATCCGATGTACACACGATCTTGACGGAAAAGAAATATACTCGCTTAAAGTTCTTGGAAAAGGTAGCAAAGAAAGGATCGTATATCTTAACAATGCCTGCGTCGATGCATATATAGATTATATTGCTCCAACAATAACTGATGAAAAAGAACGTCAGGAAAATGGAAACAGACCACTATCAGCTAAAACTGATGCCTTATTTTTAAGTAAACGTGGCACAAGGATATCAAATAGACGTGTTCAACAGATCGTTGAACAGAGCTTCAAGAGCTGTGGTCTTGATAATATGGGTCTATCTGTACATAAGCTGCGTCATACAGCCGCAACTCTAATGTATCAAAACGGAGTTGACGTCCGAGTGCTTAAAGATGTACTTGGTCACGAAAACCTGAATACAACACAAATTTATACGCACGTTTCAAACGAACAAATGAAAAAAGCTATGGAGAATAACCCTCTGAGTAATGTCACAAAAACCAAAAAACAACAATAATGCCAAAACACCCACTAGCACATAAAAGTCTAGTGGGTGTTTGATTTATTCTTCAAGCATTGCGTTAAATTGTTCTTCTGTAATTATTGTTATACCAAGTTCATTTGCTTTGACAAGCTTACTTCCTGCTTCTTCTCCCGCAAGAACATAGCTTGTTTTCTTAGAAACAGACCCGGAACATTTTCCGCCGTTTTGCTCTATGAGAGCCTTCGCTTGATCTCTTGTGTAATTCGGCAATGTACCTGTTAATACAAATGTCTTTCCGGCAAATTTATCTGATACTTTACTACTGGAATACGACATATTAACGCCATATGCTTTTAATCTTTCAATAAGCTTTATTCTATGAGGTTCTTGCATTGCTGTGTATACAGAGTCAGCCATTATATCTCCAAAACCTTCGATAGAAGCTATTTCAAGCGGAAAAGCATTCATAATACTATCAATATCACCAAAATGTTCAGCAAGAAGTGTTGCAGCCCTCTGACCTATTCCTCTGATACCCAAAGCGAACACAAGTCTGTTAAGCTCATTCTTCTTGGATTTTTCTATGGATATAAGTAGATTCTCCGCAGATTTTCTGCCAAAGCGTTCAAGTGCCATAAGCTCTTGAAGGTCAAGCTCATAAAGATCTGCAACAGTTTTAACAAGACCTTCGCTCACAAGCTGCTCAACTATTGCCTCTCCAAGGCCGTCTATGTTCATAGCATTTCTTGAAGCAAAGTGTTCGATAGAACGTAAGAGCTGTGCCGGACAATCGAAATTCTGACAGCGTATAACAGCCTCGTCCTCATCACGGATAGCCTCAGCACCACATACCGGACAGATGTTCGGTATAAAATATGGCTTAGAATTATCAGAGTGTGAAACCGACCTTACGACCTCAGGAATAATATCACCGGCTTTTCGCACAACAATAGTATCGCCTATACGAATATCCTTATCAGAGATAATATCTTGATTATGCAGTATTGCACGTGAAACTGTTGTTCCGGCAAGAAAGACAGGGTCAAATATTGCAACAGGGGTAAGAGCACCAGTCCTTCCGACATTTATCTCTATCTCTCTGAGAATTGTTTCCTTTTCCTCAGGAGGGTATTTGAATGCTACGGCCCACTTAGGTACTTTTGTTGTCGAACCTATCTCTGTACGTAAAGAAAAATCGTTGACTTTGATAACAGCACCGTCTATATCAAATGGTAATCCCTGTCGCATTTCACCTATTTTTTCTATCTGGTGTATGACATCTTCATTTGTTTTGCAAATAGTAAAATCAGGAACAACGTGAAATCCAAGCTTTTTTAGATAGTCAAGGGACTGAGAATGTGAAGAAAGCTCCTTGCCCACTATCTGCTGCACATTAAAACAGAATATGTCCAAATTTCGCTGAGCTGTGACTTTACTGTCTTTTTGCCTTAGTGAACCTGCCGCTGCATTTCTAGGATTTTTGGGGAGCTGCTCTCCCCTTTTCTCCTGTTCCCTGCAAAGATCAGCAAAACTCTTTTTTGGCATATATACTTCGCCTCTTACTTCGATGAAAGGAATATCTTCGTTTAATCTCAAAGGGATTGAACGGATCGTTTTCAGATTTTGTGTTATGTCCTCTCCTATAAAGCCGTCACCACGAGTAGAGCCACGTACAAAGATACCGTTCTCATATTCAAGCGAAACAGAAAGCCCGTCTATTTTAGGCTCAACGACGAATTCCTTGACGCTCTGTTCCTCCATTCGCCGAATGAAGTCTTCAACCTCGGCGGTGCTGAAAACATCTTGAAGGCTTCCCATTTGTACACGATGCTGTACTTTTTCAAATGTATTGAGTGCAATACCGCCAACTCTCTGCGTAGGTGAGTCAGGAGTAAGCAACTCAGGAAATGAGCTTTCTATACTACGAAGTTCACGCATCAAAGCATCGTATTCGTCGTCCTCAATAGTGGGAGAGTCAAGATCATAATAATTATGATTATGTTTTTCTATTATTTTTCGAAGCTCTTCTGCTCTTTTTCTTGATTCGTTTATATCCAATGTGTCCTCCAAATCATACGGCTGCACCGTAGTCCTGTAATGCCCCCATAATGTCATCATCATAAGATATAACGTGGGTATATGCATCGGGTACTCTGCCTACTATTATTGTTTCTGCCGCTACAATAGATGTTGTGACATTTACATCAGTAGAAAAACCAGGTATTATTGCATCAGCAGATACAGATATCTCAATCAATATCCTATGTTGCGTCTGGTTAAGACCCGCATTCTTAAACTCACTGATTATCTCGGTCTTAGCATATCCTAGCGGAGATACTGTCATACCAACATCAAATCCTTTACCGTGCAGTAGTTGTATTCCTGTAAGAGTGCCAATGGGAATAAGGATATCAAGATCCTTAAATGAATCTAATTCCTTATCCATTCGTTTAGATATGTTGGTTTTTAAGCAGTTTATGTTATTAACATTACTCTCTACGGATATTACTTCTCCGTCAGAATTTGTTGTCAAATTGACCAGCTTAGAATAATTGATCTCTTCGTTTGCAAGTTCTTCGCCGACAGCCTTATTGATAATTTCTGATATCGCTAAATGGCATTCGTAAGCGTTTACCGATTCTATTATCGGTCTGATACTCAGGTCTGTCAGAAAGGTCAATCCAAATATTATCAAAGCTACTGCAATAAACTTTTTCCCAATGGAACGAAAAAATAATCGGGTCTTATCGTTTTTCATTTCATTTCACCCCTCTTCGTTATTCTATGAAAAATAACGAAGAACGGTGAAAATAGGGTAGAATTTATGCGTTGATAAAGGCCACAAATGCCTTATATGCAGCGTATACGTCTGTTTTAGCTGTTATTTCATACGGTGCGTGCATAGAAAGTACAGGCACACCAACATCAATGGTGTCTACATCAAGATTTGCTATATATGCAGCAACTGTTCCGCCACCGCCAATGTCTATCTTACCAAGCTCACCTGTCTGCCAGATCACACCCTTGCCGTCAAGGAGTCTTCTGATCTCACCTACGAATTCTGCATTTGCGTCAGATGTTCCGCTCTTGCCACGAGAACCTGTGTATTTTGTAACACATACGCCCCCATTAAGCACAGCACAGTTGTTTCTTTCAAACACATCAGGGAAAGTTGGGTCATAAGCAGCATTGACATCAGCAGAAAGACACTTTGAGTTAGCAAGTACAGTTCTTCCCTCTACACCAAATGTTGCTGCAAGGTCTGCAATAAAGTATTTTAAGTATGCAGAGCAAAGACCTGTATTGCCGTCGCTACCTGTTTCTTCTTTGTCTGTTAGAATAGCAACTGCCGTTCTTTTAGGTGATTTTGCTTCCAAGATTGCCATAAGCTCGGTATAAGCACATACTCTGTCATCCTGTCCGTATGCACCAACAAGGCTTCTGTCAAAGCCAATATCCTTTGCCTTGAAGGCAGGAACAGCTTCAAGCTCTGCGGAGAGGAAATCCGCTTCAACTATACCATACTTTTCATTAAGGATCATCATAAGATTGAGCTTGACAAGTTCACTTCCCTCATCATCTTTAAAAGGTCTTGAACCAATGATGATGTTAAGCTCTTCACCCTTTATAAGCTCCGTAGCAGGACGCTTGTACTGTGCTGATGCAAGATGCGGAAGAAGATCAGAAACACAGAATACAGGATCATTTTCATCTTCACCAATAGAAACATTCACCTTTGTTCCGTCAGCTTTAACGATTACCCCGTGAAGAGAAAGCGGAACAGTAGGCCACTGGTATTTCTTGATACCGCCATAATAGTGTGTCTTGAAATATGCGACTTCATCTTTTTCGTATAATGGATTTTGTTTAAGGTCAAGACGAGGAGAATCTATGTGTGCTGCTAACAGATTTACACCATTTTCAATAGACTCTTTTCCTATCACTGCAAGAATTACAGACTTTTCACGATTAACATAGTAAATCTTGTCACCAGCATTGTATTTTTTGTTTCGGTCAAACGGAACAAAGCCCTTTGCAATAGCTTCTTTTTCTATGAACGTTGTTGCCTCACGCTCTGTCTTAGCAATATCAAGGAACTTTTTGTAACCCTCACAGAATTTATCACACTTTTTAAGCTCTGCATCGCTCATAATACTTGCTGCATTCTTCTTGTCCATAAAGAGCTTTTCTTTAAGTTCTTTTGCTGTATTCTGTTTCTTCGCCATAATTATTTCCTTTCGTTTTTAAAGATCATATAGTTTTTTATAGGTTTCTATTGTCTTATTTATTTTTGAAACATAATGCTTGGTAGCTGAAATTGGAATTTCATCAAGATGAACTCCGTCCGAAGAATATCTCGGGTCGTCAAGCCATTCACTTACATTTCCTACACCTGCATGATAGGCTGCAAATACCGCATCGTCATCCTCGAATTCGCTGTTCAAATAGCCTAAAAGATATGAACCATATTTAATATTAGTTTTTGGTTCAAACATATCGATGTATTCCGTATCCTCGTCATCAAGGCGATACTTTATCCAATCAAATGTTTCCTCCATTATCTGCATAAGACCTCTTGCACCGACATTTGATACAGCACCACTATCAAAACCACTTTCAGTCTTTATGACCGCATATACCATTACTTTGTCTATATTATTTTCTCTTGCGTAGCGTTCAACGTAATTTTCATACTTTATTGGATGAGTTTCACGAATATAGTAATCATACCCCAAAATACCCGCTATTGTAAAAAAAGCAATAAACAAAATAGCTATGAATATTTTCAAAGCAGTATGCTTTTTCGTCTTGATTTGTCTAGTCATTGGTCACCTTTCGATAGTTCGGAAATGATTTGTTGTATGGATTCCAAAAGCTCTTTTTTTGTACCATTATTTTCGATACAATAATCAGTGTTTTCTCTGAAAAATTCAATATTATGCTGTGATTTTAATCTTGCTTCTGCAAGTTCATAGGGGATCTTGTCCCTATCCATAATACGTTTTATACATATTTTAGTATCAGCACATACAGATACTATCTTATCACACATACCTTGAAGTTTTGCTTCAAATACAGTGGGAGCATCAAGAAGAATATTACTTTGAGCTGCTTTTATTTTACAGATAATATTATACGTTATATACGGATAAATAATTCTATTGAACAGATTTCTTTTGATAGGGTCATTAAATATCAGTTCAGCCGTCATACGTCTGTCCAAAGTCCCATCCGATCTAATTAAATCAGATGAAAGATGTCTACTAAGTTCTGATAAAGCTGGGTAACCAGTTTGAACAACTTCTCTTGCAACAAGATCACAGTCTATAACATAAAAACCATTTTCCGAAAAACACTTACATACAGTAGATTTTCCTGCACCTGACATACCTGTCAATGCGAATATCTTCTTATTTGTTAGCTGTGTCATTTTTTATTACCTCAAAACCCGCTGCACGAAGTAACCTATTGTAAACAGCAAGTCCTATTCCCTGTTGAGATGGCATTTCAACGTATACTGTGTCGATGTTATCCTCATCAGCCTCTCTCAGTAGAGCGAAAAGCTTGTTTGCCTGTTCCTCGCCTGTTTTTCCGTAATCAATAAAGATACCCTCATCTTTAACGCCAATTCCTAACGCTATGGTTTTACCCAATATATGTTCTGTACAATATTCTATAAAATCTGTACCGTGTTCATCAACGATTATGACATTTGCCTTAGGCGAATAATGTTTATACTTCATTCCAGGAGAGAGAACTTTCTCGTTCTCGTCAGGTTTAGCACAAACTGCTTTATCAATAACAATTTCGGCAAATTCAGACAACATTTCTGCTGTAATTCCACCAGGTCTAAGTATGTGTATCGTGTTATCTTTAAAACAGATTACTGTACTTTCAACCCCGCAGGCACAAGCACCACCGTCAATTACAAGAGGTATCCTGCCGTTCATATCAGAATAAACGTGTTGTGCAGTCGTTGGGCTTGGACTTCCCGAAAGATTTGCTGAGGGTGCAGCAATAGGAAAACTACAACATTCTATAAGATCGATCGCCGCTTTACTGGACGGCATTCTAATTGCGACAGTGTCAAGACCACCGCTTGTTATATCAGGGATAACATCTGATTTCGGAAATATCATTGTTAGTGGGCCTCCCCAAAATCGCTCTGCAAGTTTTTTTGCAACTTCGGGGATTTCTTTTACAAGTGGAAAAAGCATATCAATCTTGCTGATATGCACTATTAAAGGGTTATCCTGTGGTCTGCCCTTTGCAACAAAGATATCAGCAACTGCTTTCTCATCAAGTGCATTAGCGGCAAGTCCGTAAACTGTTTCGGTAGGCATTCCGACTAGTCCGCCATTTCTTAAAATATCAGCAGCTTTTTCTATACTTTCTTTGTTATATTGTAATATTTCGGTTTTCACCGTGTCGTTCCCCTTTTATGAATCTTTTTGTTTCAATAATTTCGCTGTCTGATCTGCGAGTCTTAGTGCCTCAAACACCTCATCGCAATCTCCATTCATAATACTATCGAGTTTGTATAATGTAAGACCTATTCGATGGTCTGTCACACGTGATTGCGGATAATTATAGGTACGTATTCTCTCAGAACGGTCGCCTGTTCCTACCTGTATCCTTCTTTCCTCTGCAATCTGACTGTCACGTTCGTTCAGCTTTGCATCATAAAGCTTACTGTAAAGCATTTTCATAGCCTTTTCTTTATTCTTGAACTGCGAACGTTCTTCCTGACACTCGACCACAACACCAGTGGGATTATGAATAATTCTGATAGCAGACTCAGTCTTGTTGATATGCTGACCACCCGCACCGCTTGAACGATATGTTTGTATAGTAAGATCGGCAGGATTTATGTCAACATCAACTTCCTCCACCTCAGGAAGTACAGCAACGGTAATTGTAGATGTATGAATTCGTCCCTGTGACTCAGTTTCGGGAACTCTCTGCACACGATGTACTCCGCTCTCATACTTCATTTTAGCGTAAGCACCCTCGCCCTCAATACTGAAACATACTTCCTTATACCCGCCAAGTTCGGTAGGATTCGAGCTGATAAGCTCTATCTTCCAGCCTTGTGACTGTGCATACATCGTATACATACGGAAAAGTGAATTTGCAAACAATGCCGCTTCATCACCGCCCGCACCACCACGTATTTCTACAATGACGTTTTTGTCGTCGTCAGGATCTTTTGGTAATAACAGTATTTTCAGCTTTTCGTTCAGCAGTTCCATTTGTTCCTTGTTAAAGGCGTATTCCTGCTGAGCCATTTCACGAAGTTCTTCATCACTTCCAGCCTCATCAAGTGCTTCCTTTGCATCGATAAAGTCCTTCTCAGTTTTCTGATAACTTTTGTATGTTTCGATCAGAGGGGTTAGATTTTTATATTCCCTCATAAGTTCTTTGTATAAATCGTTATTTGAAATAACAGTAGGATCTGTAAGCTTAGTGTTTACCTCATCATATCTTGCTTCTGCCATACGTAATTTATCTAACATAATTTCTCCTCCTAAATAGATTTATTGTTCTTACATAAACGCTATTTTTCGGAGTTATCTGTTTCTCGGGTGATAGACTTTATGCTTTTCTCACACTTAGCACGTGGTATCATAAAAGTACGACCGCAACCCTTACAGCAAAGCCTGAAATCAGCTCCGACTCTCTGAACGAGCATTTGCATACTTCCGCATCCAGGATGAGGTTTCTTCATATTCAAAACATCTCCAACTCTTACGTCCACGATCATCACCACCTTTTACTTTTATCTAAATATTATACCATATTTTTAACCATTATGCAATATAATATCAGCTAGTTTTTCTTGTTTAACTCTGATTTTGAATACATTGCAAAAAGCACATTCGACAGTATTGATGACAACACCCAACCTATCGGCCAGGACAGCCATATTCCAGTTGCACCATACTGAGGACAAAGAATAAATGCAAAAACCACTCGCAAAATCAAGTCAGAAAAGGTCGTTGCCATAAACGACTTTATCCTTCCAGAACCTCTCAACACGCCGTCACAGTTCAGTTTCAAAGCTACTGCCGCAAAAAACGGAGAAACTATCATCAGAAAATGCTTCCCCGCTTCTGCCGCTGAGATATTATTTATATCAGCACTATCCATAAATATGTATATAAGCTTATCTGCCAACATAACGTATACAATAGTAAAAGCCAGAGAAATAACAAATGCTATCAAAGAGCTAACTTTATATGCTTTTTTTACTCGGTCATATTTTAAGGCTCCCATATTCTGTGCAACAAAGCTAGAAACACTGTTTCCTATCGTCGAAAAGCAAGTAACAGCAAATGTGTTAAGCTTTATTGCAGATGAATATCCCGCCATAACGTCTATACCACAGGAATTTACAAGACTCTGTATAAATAGGTTTCCTACTGAAACAAAACTTTGCTGTAAAATGCTTGGAACAGATAATCTTGAAATCCTTATAAGCATAGAGCTCTCAAAATATCTAAACGAGGTGCATTTTATTTTTGATATTCTCTTTATAAGAACGATGAACGAAATGATAGAGCAAGTACCCTGACAAACAAATGTAGCCCAAGCGGTACCGGAAACTCCCATTTTGAATACTACTACGAATAATAGGTCAAGTCCTATATTTCCGAGAGATGATGCCATCAAAAAATAAAGTGGGGTTCTTGAATCGCCAAGTGCAGTAAAAATACCCGTACATATATTATAGATAAACAGGAAAACAAGTCCCAGTGCATAAATGTTGAGATAATACTGTGCGTCTTCAAAAACAATAGCATCAGTTCCCAAAAGTGTCAAAAATAAATCGCTCGTAAATAGACCTATTATCGTTAATACGACAGCAAGTACAAAACTGGAAATAAGGGACGTGAAGACAGCGGTTTTCATTTTCTTCATATCCTTTGCACCAAAAAAAGTGGATATGACGACCGAACAACCAACATTCATTCCTGTTCCGATTGCCAGAAATATCATAGTGATGGGATAACTTGCACCGATAGCGGCAAGAGCGTCTTTGTTGATGAAGTTACCCGCAATAACACTGTCAGCAATGCTGTATAACTGCTGAAAAATAACACTCACCAGTAACGGTATAGAGAATTTTAAAAGGATCGGTGCAACTGCACCCTCGGTCATATCTTTAACCATTTCTTCCCTCTCAAAAAAACAGGCGACTGATATCAGCCACCTGTAATATTTTATTGCTTTTTATTCTTTGCCTCTGCTTTTAAACGGAGATCACGTTCAAGTATTACCTTTCTGATACGAATGCTCTTAGGAGTTACTTCAACAAGTTCATCGTCCTGTATAAACTCCAAGCTTTCTTCCAGGCTCATAGTTTTCGGAGGGATAAGGTGAAGTGCATCGTCAGAGCCACTTGCACGTGTATTGGTAAGATGCTTTTTCTTACATACGTTTACAACAATGTCGCCTGCCTTAGGAGATACACCTACTATCATACCCTCATACACGGGTACGCCTGCACCGATAAACAGTGTTCCTCTTTCCTGTGCATTGAAAAGACCATAGGTAATTGCCTGTCCGTCCTCCCACGCAACAAGAGAACCAACAGTTCTTCTGGGGATATCACCAAAATAGGGCTTATAGCTGTCGAATACGGAGTTCATTATACCTTCACCCTTGGTGTCAGTCATAAATTCACTTCTGTATCCAAACAGTCCCCTTGAAGGAATAAGAAACTCCAATCTTGTTCGTGAACCTACGGGCGTCATAGCTGTCATTTCAGCCTTACGCTGTCCCATTTTCTCCATAACGGAGCCTACTGCAAACTCAGGTACATCAATAACAAGTCGTTCCACCGGCTCGCATTTTACACCGTCTATTTCCTTGTAAAGAACTCGCGGTGTGCTGACAGAAAGCTCATATCCCTCTCGACGCATTGTTTCGATAAGGATAGAAAGGTGCATTTCACCCCTGCCTGCTACGTTGAAAGCATCAAGTGTATCACTATCAGTTACACGCAGGGAAACGTCCTTCAAAAGCTCTCTCTGTAAACGCTCTCTTATCTGACGTGAGGTAACAAACTTACCCTCCCTGCCTGCGAAGGGACTTGTATTGACAGAGAAAGTCATTTCTACTGTCGGCTCGGATATCTTAACGAAAGGCAGCGGCTCAGGGCAACTTACTGATGTGATAGTCTGTCCGATAGTAACACCCTCAATACCAGAAAAACATACGATATCTCCGACCTTAGCCTCAGTAACAGGAATTCTTGCAAGACCTTCAAACTGATAGAGGGATACGATCTTGGATTTAAAAGGATCTGTTCTTCCAAGATGATCGCAGACCATTACCTCTTGGTTTTGTTTCATAACGCCACGTTCAATACGTCCGATCGCTATTCTGCCAACATACTCGTTATAGTCAATAGAGGAAACAAGAACTTGAAGCTCACCTTCATCATTTCCCTCAGGTGCGGGAATATGCTCAATTATCTTATCAAACAGCGGTTTGAAATCAGTTCCCATATGGTCGGGAGAGAATGACGCTACACCCATTCTGCCCGAACAAAATACAACAGGACTGTCGATCTGCTCTTCGGTTGCGTCAAGGTCAAGAAGAAGTTCAAGCACTTCATCTACGACCTCTTTGTTTCTTGCATCGGGACGGTCTGTCTTGTTTACAACAACAATGACCTTATGGCCAAGCTCTAATGCTTTTTGAAGTACAAAACGAGTCTGGGGCATAGTACCCTCAAACGAATCAACCAACAACAGAACGCCGTTTACCATTTTAAGGATACGCTCTACCTCGCCAGAAAAATCTGCGTGTCCGGGGGTATCGACAATATTGATCTTAATGCCGTTGTACATACAAGCTGTATTCTTAGCAAGTATGGTAATTCCACGCTCTCTTTCAATATCGTTATTATCCATTACTCGGTCATTTACGACTTGGTTATCACGGAATGCACCGCCCTGTTTGAGCATTTCATCGACCAATGTAGTTTTACCGTGGTCAACGTGGGCAATGATTGCAATATTTCTTAAATCCTCTCTTATCACGTTCAACATCTCTTTCTTTCATTATTTCTTTAATAGTTTATATTTCGCCACAAAACATTATACAACTTTTTGCGAAAGCCTACAAGTGATTATATAAAAAACCGTGGTTTTAATTGTAAATGCATAAAATCAAAACACTATTTTGTCTATAATAACCAAAAAACAAGTATTTATCTTGTTTTAAAAACAGATTTTGTCTTTTCAGCCAGATAAGTTCTTCTTATATTTTCGCTTTTAGTATCAACAGAGTATCCATTTTCAGAACAATGTAACACTGTACCCTCTCTGATATCTTTGGGAAGTTTGTTAATATCCACTTCAAATCTATCGCCTGATTCATCTATAATAACTGCTATATCACCGATTAGCCTGTCAACTATCATCAAGCTACCTCCTCAGCAGAATTTGTTGTAACTACTGCTAGCTCGTTTCCGTCAGTAACAAAAACTATATCGCCCTCATCTTTTGTCATAAGTATCTCGCAATCCATTGCGTTAAGTCTGTCTATTACTTCATTTGCAGGATGACCGTATGAATTATCCTCACCAACACTGATTACAGCATACTGAGGTTTAACTCTTTTCAAAAATGCAGATGTAGATGACGATGAGCTTCCGTGATGAGCAACTTTCAATACATCAGCACTGACATTTATCCAGTAATCCATAAGCTCATACTCCGACGCCTTTTCCATATCACCTGTGAAAAGAAAACTATAATTACCGCTCACAAGCTTACACACGACAGAAAAATCATTCAGATCATCAAAAGAGCTGCTGATAGGACCAAGAATTTCAATCGTTGTTCCTTTACAAAGCTCAAACTTCTGTCCTTGTATTGTGTAAAATGCATTGATGTTCTTTTTGGCAATTACATTCAAGGTGTCTTCGTAATAGTATGATGTAGGAGTAAGTTCGTCCGGTATTTCAGACATCATTACTTCTCCGATGTCAAAGGCAGAAAGCATATCAGCCATTCCCCCGATATGGTCAGAGTGAGGGTGTGTCGCAATAACATAATCTAACCGCTCAACGCCGAAATCACGTAAATACTGAATTACATTGTTTGCCTCTGTCTGTTCCCCGCAATCTATAAGTACATTTTTTTCGGGTGTCACTATCAAAGCACAGTCGCCTTGGCCGACATTTATAAAATGCACAGCAATCTCGTCTTGATCAACATTGACTTTTGGCCTTTTTATTAAACCGGTACTCTGCATAAGACTAGAAAAAGTAGGCACTCCGTCAATGTGAAGGTATCTTTCGTTTACGAAAAGGAACAATGCAACTGCAACAATAGTGGTCATTAGGAAATAAACCGTTCGTTTAGCGATGTTTCTTATCTGTTTTCTTTTTTTCCTTTTTTTGCGACGGTTTGCCTCTGCCATTTAAACGTTTCCTTTCGGAGTCTGATGACACTGTTCTGCCCTTATTATTCTCTGAGGGTTTTATCAGACATTCTTTTCCAAAACCAATCAGATCTCTGCGTTTTGCTATTATAAGTGCTTTCTCAACAAGATTTCGGTTCTCAGGCTTAAAATACTGCAACAAAGCACGCTGCATAGCTTTGTCCTCTGACTTGCGTGGAACGTATACCTCTTCCATAGTATATGGGTCAAGACCTGTATAAAACATTGCTGTGGAAATGGTTCCGGGCGTGGGATAATAATCTTGAACCTGTTCTGGTCGAATGTTGTGCTTTTTCAGAAACAACGCAAGTTCCACTGCCTCGTTAAGTGTACAGCCCGGGTGAGAGGACATAAGATACGGAACAAGATACTGTTCCTTTCCGCACTTCCTTGTTGAGGCATAAAAACGCTTCTCAAAATCTTCATAAACCTCAATATGGGGCTTTCCCATATAATCAAGGACTTTGTTACTTGCGTGTTCAGGGGCAACCTTCAACTGACCACTAATGTGATGCTCGACAAGCTCGTCAAGAAAATCTCCGTTTTTATCGGCAAGGATATAATCATAGCGTATACCCGAACGAATGAATATCTTCTTAACCTTTTTTATAGAACGAAGTCGTCTTAGCAGCTTAATATAATCAGTGTGATCTGCTTTTAAATTTTTACAGGGTGTTGGGGCAAGACATTTTTTTCCCTTACACATACCGTATTCGTCCTGTTTATCACAGGAAGTATGACGGAAGTTTGCCGTCGGCCCACCTACATCGTGGATATATCCCTTGAAATTCGGCTTTTCTGATAACATAACAGCCTCGTTATATACGGACTCTTCACTACGGGTCTGTATTCTCCTGCCTTGATGCAGTGCTATGGAGCAGAAATTACAAAAACCAAAGCAACCACGATTGTGAGTTATCGAAAACTCGATCTCTTGTATAGCAGGAACTCCGCCCTCTTTTTCGTACATAGGGTGATAAGCACGCATATAGGGTAGCTCATAGGTGTAGTCAAACTCAGACTGTGTAATACTTCTCTGCGGAGGGTTCTGCACAAGCATCATATTTCCTTGACGCTGTACGATCGTTCTTCCATATACTTCGTCCTGTTCATCATATTGTTTTTTACAAGCCTTTGCATAAGCCTTCTTATTTGTGCTTACTATCTCAAAAGAATCACACTGTACCGAACCAAGTGGAGTGTTTTCAGGCTTTGTCAGATAGCAAGTACCCCTTAGTTCGTGCATTTCAGAGAGTTTCATACCTGCTTTTAAATTATTAAGTATCTCAGAGAGAGTTACCTCTCCCATTCCATACATAAGCAGGTCTGCCCCTGTATCTACCAATACAGAGGGCATTACACTGTCACTCCAATAATCGTAATGAGCAAATCTCCTTAAAGAGGCTTCAAGTCCGCCCACAGCTATTTCAACATCAGGATAAAGCTGTTTAAGCTTACGACAATAGACTGTCAACGCTCTGTCAGGACGCTTACCGCCTTTTCCGCCTGCTGAATATGCATCATCATTACGTTTTTTTAATGCCACAGTATAATTTGATACCATACTGTCTATGTTTCCGCCTGAAACCATAAAGCAGTATTTAGGTCTGCCAAGTTTCATATAGTCGGCATCAGTCACAGGCTGGGCGATAATTCCAACTGTAAAACCTGCGGCTTCTATCATACGTGAGATTATAGCTATTCCAAACGTAGGGTGATCTATATAGGCATCACCTGTAAAACATATAAAATCAAGCTGTTCAATTCCACGCTCTATCAGATCTTGTTTGCATACGGGTAAAAAAGGCATAAGATTTCCTCTGTTTAATTATTTACTTCTGTTGGAGCTTTCTTTCATACCACTCCTGTTTTGTCATAAGAACTTGACGAGGTTTGCTGCCCTCAAACGGGCCAACTACTCCCATCTTCTCCATTGTGTCTATAAGTCGAGCTGCTCTGCCATATCCAAGCTTTAATGCACGTTGCAGAGATGAGGTGCTAGCAACACCCGCTTCTACAACAAGCTCAATGGCCTCCTCGAGCTTTTCGTCGGTATCATCAATATCTCCGTCGGAAGAACCACTTCCCTTTCCGTCACCGGAAGATACCATTTCTGTCTGACGTTCGATCTCTTCCATAATGCTCTCGTCATATTCAGCTGCAAATGTCTGCTTGATGAATTCAACAACTCGCTCAACTTCCTTGTCCGAAACATAGCAGCCTTGAACTCTGACAGGCTTTGGCATTCCGACAGGCATATAGAGCATATCGCCGTTTCCAAGAAGTTTCTCTGCACCGCTGGCGTCAAGTATAACACGGCTGTCCATTTGTGACGCTACCATCAAAGCAATACGGCTTGGTATATTTGCCTTGATAAGTCCTGTAACGACATTAACAGTAGGTCGTTGGGTTGCAATCACTAAGTGCATTCCCGCCGCTCTCGCCATCTGTGCAAGACGAACGATACTGTCCTCAACATCTTTTGGAGATGCCATCATAAGGTCAGCAAGTTCATCGATGAAAATGACGATATGGGACATTTTTTTAAGTCCGCTGTTAGGGTCTTTGGCAAGTTCATTATAACCCCCGAAATCACGGACGTTGTTTTCTGAAAACAGTTTATATCTGTTCAGCATTTCATTTACAGCCCACGCAAGAGCACCTGCGGCTTTCTTAGCGTCTGTTACAACTGGGATGAGCAGATGCGGAATACCGTTGTACATCATAAACTCAACCTTTTTGGGGTCGACCATTATCAGGCGAACATCTTCGGGGGTCGATTTCATAAGAATACTCATAATAATAGAGTTTACACAAACTGACTTACCTGAGCCTGTTGTACCCGCAATAAGCAGATGAGGCATTTTCGCAACATTACAAGTAACTGTATTACCACCGATATCCTTACCAAGTACAGTTTCAAGCTTTTTATCAAAGCTCTTCTTGAAATCTGTGTTATCAACAAGCTCTCTGAAATATACAGTATCTTTTTGTTTGTTAGGTACTTCAATTCCCACAGCCGCCTTGTTTGGAATAGGTGCTTCGATTCGTACACCTGCCGCCGCAAGGTTGAGGGCAATATCATCAACAAGATTTGTGATCTTGGAAATTTTAACACCGGGAGCAGGCTGTAATTCATATCTTGTTACAGACGGTCCACGGCTTACACCGACTATCTTAGTCTGAACACCAAAGCTTTTAAGCGTTTCAACCAGTGTATCGGAATTTTTCTTTATTTCAAGCTCAATATCCTGCTGTGCGATCTTATTTTCAATAGGATTAAGAAGCGTAACAGGAGGTAAAGTGTACACTTCGCTAAGCTTTACCTGTGAATTGCTCTCTTGTGACTTCTGAATAACAGGTTTCGGAGAAGTAGGGGGAGTAACAACATCAGGTTTCTTTTCTGTATACACAGGTGATTTTTCAATTATCGGCTTTTTTATCTCTTGCTGAACAACATCATTTATGTCGAAAGGCAGTTCAGCCTCGTCAGAAGTAGAGATGTTTTCCTTCGGTGCATCAACGACTTCCTTTACAGGAGTTATATTGCTATTTTCCTCATTAAACTTGTTGATAGCATCAAGGATAGGTACTAATTCACCGTCTGTATCTTCAAGAGGGTCTTTTTTCTGCTCCTCGTCAGCTTCAAGAATAGCTTTGTTCTTTTCCATAATGAAATCTTGAAGAGCTTTCATATATTCCCTACTGTCTTCTGTCTGCTCTTGGAGAATATTCGGCGGTTCATCTGGTTTTTCATCTGTGGGTTTTGTTTTGCCTGCCGCATCAGGAGTAATATCTGTTCTGTTTATATCTTCGTCTACACTACTTGCGATTCGTTTAAGACGTTCTACACTCTCCTTTTCGGACACTTCTTCCTCTATCTCGGCAAGAAGTCGTTCTCTTTCAAGTCTTTCGAACTCTTCCTCAGCAAGAGCTTTTTCCTCTGTGCGACGTCTGTGATGCTCAACAGCCTTATCTTTTGTCTTTTTAATTGGATCACCTATCTTATGAACAAAATCAGCAACTGTTATCTTCGAAACAATCAAGAAATACACCAAAGCTAGGAGAATTATTATAATAGACGCTCCTACCTGACCTAACAGTAATAAGGGCTCACCTACAAAAAGGGCAATAACTCCGCCACCCCTGAATTCATAACCGTCAACATATAAGTCGGCAAAGAAATCAAAGAAATTCTCTGATTTTGGCGTTCCAACAACAAATATCTGGACTGCCGCACTAAGCATCAATACAAGAAGTACCAGAGCAATTATTCCGTGACGAACAGTCTTAGCAGGTCGGTTTGCTGAGATCAGTACTGCTATGTATATAAGTGCAGGGCCGATAAGATAAGCAGAATAGCCAAACATTCCGTGCATAAAGTCGAACAGAGCGTGCCACCCCTCACCGACATTACCGGGAATAATTGCACACAGCATAAGGAAAATACCAACAGCAAACATAACAACAGAAGTGATATGCCTGTTGAATTTGGCTTTGGCTACTGCCTCTTCTTTCATTTTCTGTTTTTCCAGTTCAAGCTTTTTTGAGGATCTTGTTGTTCCTGTTGCTCTTGTGGTATTAGTAGTCTTTTTTGTACTCTTTTTTTCAGCCATTATATATACTTCCTTTAATAGTTAAGTTCATATTCCAAGTAAGGACATAAGGGTATTTCCGGTGATATGCTCCCATATACCCGCTGATACACAGGCAAGTCCAAGTATCAGAGTGTATACACCGAATATCTTAAATCTGTCTTTCTTTATAAGCCAAGACACAAGCTTTATAGCGATAAATCCAACAACTGCCGCTACAACAAAGCCTATACCAAGTGCGATCCAATCAAGTCCTACATCTGAATTAAGTGCATCACCAAGTTCAAGTACGCCTCCGCCAAGTATTGCCGGAATGCCAAGTATAAAAGCAAAGGTTATTGCCGTTTGCTTTTCCAGTCCACAGAACAGACCTGCTGCCGTTGTAGATCCTGAACGTGACACGCCCGGAAAAAGTGCTACACACTGAAATAATCCTACGGTTATTCCGTCTTTAAGCTTCATATCCTTGCCAAGCTTTTTTCCATTTGAACAGCTGTCCGAAAGGAAAAGCAGCATAGCGGTAAAAAGAAAAGCCACACCCTCAAAAACGATATCCCCGTCGCCCTGTCTACCTGTGAAAAAATCCTCAAAAAAGTAGACGGGAACGAGAATAGCTGTTGCTATGATCACCATAAACATCATTTTTCGGTTGCTATTCATATCCTTCCAGGAAAATCTTCCTGTGAAGATATCTCTTATTGTCAGAAAGAATTCCTTTATCATTCCCCATATAGTATCCCAGAATGCTGCAAAAACAGCAACGAGAGTACCCATATGAAGAACTATCGATAAGACGACAGCCGCCTCACCGTCAATCCCTGTAATATGCTGTAATACTGACAAATGTCCCGAGCTTGAAACGGGCAGAAATTCTGTCAAGCCTTGTACAACGGCTTGAATAATAACAGTTATGTAATCCATTGAAATTCCCCTTTATGTATCAGGCTGTAAACAGCCTGTATTCTCATCTGTAATATACAAATGGTTGGTATTCGTTTTTTAGATATTGTGCAGGATCAGTTGAGATAAGCCTTACAAGTTGCTTTTTTCCATTTATCACGCTATATTCGGCATATCCACAACTCACTTGCTCAGTTACTGTCTGATAACTTCTATTATCAGCGAAAATATCATTTAAACTCACGATCGAATGTATCATCTGTCACCGTTCCAATCGTGTGTGTTTATCTTAGACACTGCGTTATCCGTACTATCTGATGCGTTACCTGATCCCGATATACTTTTTGATCTCTTGTTCCGCTTTGATTTAGAATCTTCTTTTGGAAGAACATTAGTATGATCTTCCTTGCATTCATCAATAAGATCATAGAGGCAGTTTACAGCCTCAGAAAGTCCGCCAAGCCTGTCGATAAGGCCCTCTTTTACAGCTGTTTCGCCGTTCACCACAGAGCCTACGTCCATAACAAGCTCATCTTTTTCCATCATAAGCTCACGAAAGCGTTTCGGAGATATCTTGCTGTTATCGGCAACAAACTTTGTTATCCTGTCCTGCATTTTTTCAAAATACGACATAGTTTGAGGAACTCCCAAAACCATACCATTCATTCGTACCGGGTGTATGGTCATCGTTGCAGAGGGGACGATATAGCTTATCCTTGCACTTACAGCAAGAGGTACACCTATGGAATGCCCTCCGCCGACAACGATAGATACAGTAGGCTTAGACATTCCGGCAATAAGCTCCGAAATGGCAAGTCCTGCTTCAACATCACCACCGACCGTGTTAAGAACGATAAGCAGTCCGTCAATAGTCTGATCTTGTTCAATAGCGACCAGTGCAGGGATTATATGCTCATACTTAGTCGTTTTATTCTGCGGAGGAAGTATATAATGTCCCTCGATCTGACCTATTATCGTAAGACAATGAATATTATGTTTTGCATTGACAGACGCTATAATACCATTATCATTCTGCTGATCCTGTTCATCAGTAATGTCGTCATTTTGCTCGTTATTTTCATCGCACATTTTTATGCCACCTTTCCGAAATTATATCATTATATATTATTTCGGACAAAGGGTCTATTATGCATATAAAAATACACTTTATATTATATCATATTATTATAATAATTTCAAATGTTTTTTTGATTAGACAGGTTTTTTTCTAAAAAAGCTCATAAGAACATCTGAACAAGCATATATTACAACGAAAAGACATACGGACAACATACCAGCCGTATTCGGTAAAAGGAGGAATTATTCAATGGAAGAACTACGCAGAAATAAAAACACCATTTCTTTTGAGGAAACAGTGTTTGAAGGAACAGCCGAACAGGGTGTCGAGCTTGACTATGTACTTCCGGATTATTGTCCGGAGATCTTTAAGATCCTTAAATGCAGACTTATCCCAAAGATACTTTCATACAGCATAGTTGGAGGAAACAAACTTCTGCTTGACGGAAGTGTTGATATCAAAGTGCTTTATCTGGGCGAAGGCAGTAATGCTATATATTGTATAGACCAGCATTATACATATTCAAAAAGCATTGATATCGGAAAAAATGTTGGCGATGACGAAAACAATACAGTTAAACTCGCTGTCCGTCCTGATTACTGTAATTGTCGAGCTGTAAGCGGCAGACGTATAGATGTAAGAGGAGCAGTAAGCACCAGAATACAGATACGCTCTGACAAAGAATACGAAATACCCGACCTCCCTGATGCTATACAGGTAAACACAATGGAGATAACCTGCTGTGACAAGATGCTGAATGCCGAAAAACAGTTTTCGATCCGTGAGGATATCGAAACAGGGTCAGCGGGTATCTCGTTTATCGTTCGTGACAGCGTAATACCTAAGATAAATGAAATACGCCTTATTGCTGATAAAGCGGTAGTAAAAGGTGTTATAACCGTAAATGCATCATACGGACTTACTGACAAGGACAACGCCGGTTGTACAGAATTCGAAACAATGACGGCAGATATTCCTGTTAGCCAGATAATTGATATTGACGGTATCAACGATAATTTCTCCTGCTGTGCTGATATAGATGTTCTTAACTATGAACTTTCCTGTAATACAGACAGCGGTATAGTATCCTGTAATATACAGGCTGTGTGTCGTGTAAGTTGCCGAAAGTCAAGCAGTGTTTCAGTTCCCTGCGACGCCTTTTCAACAGAGTATGAATGTGAACTTTCAACCAAAACGTTAAAGGCTGTAAACTGTTGCGACAGCATTGAAAAGCAGCATACAATTAGGTCATCTATCGGGAATGACGAATGTAATATAGAAACGGTATGGGATTGCAACTGTGACATATATAATGTAGTATGCTCAAATAAAACAGAGAGCTCATTTACATTATCAGGGCAGATAAATTATCAGATCATAGGCAAAAGCTCAGAAGGTATTCCCTGTTGTATTGAAAAACAAGATAGCTTTGACTGTGAAATCCCAGTCACTGAACTTACCGAAAACAGCAACATTTCTTTTTCCGTGGTTTGCAGCGATACAGATTATTCAATCAAATCTGACGCTTCATTGGAGTTTAATGCAAAAATTATGGTAAAAGCAACTATCTGCAACAACATCTGTGTCGATACCATTGACAATGTAACTATCTGTGAGGATAGACCTATATCTCACGACGACAGATATGCTATCCGTATCTACTATGCTGACGGTACAGAAAAATGCTGGGATATCGCAAAACGATACGGTGCATCAGTTGATGCTATTGTTACCGAAAACGATATTGAAGATAAAAACGTAACACTAAACGGAATGGTTTTGATACCTGTAATATAAAGAGAGGTGCTTGATATGAAAAATACTATATATTCTGATATTGCTCGCAGAACAAAGGGCAATATTTACTTAGGTGTAGTTGGTCCTGTACGTTCAGGAAAATCAACATTCATCAGTAAGTTTATGAATACTCTTGTTATCCCAAATATCGAAGATGACTATCGTAAGGAAAGGGCAAATGACGAACTACCTCAATCCTCTGCGGGTAAGACAATAATGACAACAGAGCCAAAGTTCATCCCCGAGGAAGCAGTATCTATCACAATAGATGAGGGAGTATCGGTAAATGTTCGGCTTATTGACTGTGTAGGATATATCGTACCCAGTGCAATCGGATATATCGAGAACGAAGCACCGAGAATGGTTGCTACACCGTGGTTCGATGAAGAGATCCCCTTTAATATGGCAGCCGAAGTGGGAACACGAAAAGTAATTACCGAGCATTCGACGATCGGAATTGTTATCACCACCGACGGAAGTATTACAGATATCCCTCGCGAGGAGTACGAAGCAGCAGAAGAAAGAATAATCTCCGAACTTAAAGAGATAAACAAGCCTTTTGTAGTGCTACTAAATACTCAGTCCCCCAATTCAGATGAAAGCAAAGCTCTCGCTGAGGCTATGTCAGAAAAATACGGTACGACTGTTATACCCGTAAACTGTCTTGATCTTGACGAAGAAAAGATAAAGACTATCCTAGGTGAGGTACTACTCAAATTTCCTGTCTGCGAAGTAAATATCGCAATGCCTAAGTGGATAAATTCTCTCGATAAGGAACACTGGCTGAAAAAATCAATATTCGACAGTATCAAAACAGCTGCCGCTGAGATACACGGAATAAGTGACATTAAATGTGCTGTCGATAAAATGGCAGAATGCGAATACATTGAAAGCACATTGCTGATATCTCTGGATCTCGGCACAGGAACAGGTGTTATCAATATTGTTCCTCAAAATGGGTTGTTCTTCAAAATACTTAGCGAGGCAACTGGTTTGGATATAACAGACGAGGGCGATCTTATGGATAATATGATCGAACTTGCCGCTGTAAAGAAGAAATTCCAGCGTGTCAGCAGTGCCCTTGAAGAAGTTGAGGCAACAGGATATGGTATCGTACTCCCTGCTATGGAAGAACTTACACTGGAAGAACCCGAAATAATCAAACAAGGCGGAAAGTATGGTGTAAGACTGAAAGCCAGTGCACCTTCTATCCATTTAATGTCTGCAAATATAACTACGGAGATTAATCCTATCGTTGGCAGTGAAAAGCAATCTGAGGAGCTTGTGGCATATCTGCTGAATGATTTTGAAGAAAATCCCACAAAGATTTGGGAAAGCAATATATTCGGTAAATCTCTGCACGACCTTGTAAATGAGGGACTACACAATAAGCTATATCGTATGCCTACCGATGCAAGAATGAAATTGCAGGAAACCATACAGCGTATTATCAATGACGGCTGTGGGGGTCTTATCTGCATAATACTATAAAATCTATAAAACCGCTATATGATCTTTGGTAAATATTGTATAGCGGTCTTTTTATTGACAAATTGGTATAAGTATGATATAATTATGATAATAATTACTGTTATGCTTATCGAAAGGTACTTATATGAAATATTCTAAACAACGTGAGATGATACTTAATCAGGTTATTAACTTCCCTATCCACCCTACCGCTGATCAGGTGTACTCTGCTTTAAAGACCGATAACCCTAATTTAAGCCTTGGAACTGTATACAGAAACCTCAATCTTCTAAGTGAGATGGGTCAGTTGCTTAAAATAAAAATTGCAGATGGAAGCGACAGGTTTGATGCAAGACTTGATGACCATTACCACATAGTATGTGACAAATGCAATAAAGTCTATGATGTTGAGTTAAACTTACTAAAAGACCTTGAAAATGTAATAAGCACTTCTTTCGGTCATAAGCTTACAGAGGTAAGTCTGACCCTCAGAGGTATCTGTAAGGATTGTAATATATCCGTGATAGAGTAACTTTTTAAATCTGTTGAAATGATTTTACAAACAATTTCCTTTAATATTTTTTTTATCAGTGAAAATAATACTACTGCAAGGACGAAAAAGTCCTTGAATTTAAATTGAATTATTAAGGAGATTATTATTATGTCATCCAACAAGCAGAATAAAGCAGCACTCAACAGCATTAAGATGCAGGCAGCTAGTGAAGTAGGCGTGCCTCTTAACAACGGTTACAACGGCGACCTTACTGCAAAGCAGGCAGGCTCTATCGGTGGTCAGATGGTAAAGAATATGGTTATGAGCTACACCCAGCAGAACGGTGGCACAAACTCCTCCAAGTAACTTTATTGCTCTGTGAATAACAGATCCCCCGTGCAGATCAGTACGGGGGATCATTTTATTCTGTTCCTGTAAGCTTACGGTATATCCTGTATTCTTCTATGACCTCATCTATATCCTCTTTCGGAGGAATGTAACCACCGTTGCCGATATCAAGTATATATGCGTAGTAACAGGTTATTGCTGATGTCAAGAAATAAAGCATATCCTCGAAAGAGTAATAGCTTTCATTACAGGCAAGTCTGATATATGGATAGTTTTCCTTTGCGGTAGTTTTAAGATAATTTATATTCTCCTGCCAAAGGAATACATATCCTGTTCTCTTTCTGTTTTTGCTAAGATAATATTTCTTGTCCTCAAAATCTATCCATATCGACAGTGGAAAACCATAATTTTTATCTACCCATTTGAGAAAATTGTCCATTTTCATCTTAAATACTTCTGAAAGACTATCATCATAGAATATCTTGAAAAGTCTTGAACAGGTGTGTATCTTGCAAACGGGAGAAGTATCTTTCTTTATCCACAAATTATCGTTTCTCACACTGTCCTCCGTTCAAACGCTTAACCGCAGATCTGATCTATCAATTTTTCGGCACGTGAGTAGATCTCATCAGCATCAACAGTAAGGAATTTTCCGTTCTCATAAAGCACTTTGCCGTTTACAACAGTCATATAGATGTTCTGTTTACTTCCTGAGTAAACAAGATTTTTAGGAATATTGTGTACCGGCTGCATATTCGGTTGCTTAAGGTCAATAACTGTAAGATCAGCACATTTACCCTCTGCGAGTACATCGCAATCCTTTAAGCCCATTGCAAGTGCTCCGCCCTTTGTCGCCATTTCCAGCACATCAAACGCAGGACAAGCCGATGCGTCCATTTCCTTTACCTTTTGTAGTGCAGTAACAAGGAACATTTCTCTGAACATATCAAGACAGTTGTTACTTGCCGCTCCGTCAGTGCCGATAGCAAAGTTCTTCATACCGTGCTTTCTCATTTCGCATATAGGAGCAATACCACTTGCAAGTTTAAGATTAGATGACGGGTTTGTCACCATCCACAGACCTTTGTCACGGAATATTTCCATATCCTTTTCATCAAACCATACACAATGGAAACCACCGCCGCCGTATTCAAGCATACCGAGCTTATCAAAAAGCTGAGTAGGAGTCATACCATATCGCTCCTTGCAGCCGTTGACCTCATTAAGCGTTTCGCTGTTATGAGTGTACATAGGAGCCTTATATTTCTGAGAAAGAGCAGCCATTCCCTCTAATGTTTCACGCTTTGTGGTATATTCAGCGTGGAAACCAAGCTGGTAGGAGATAAGCTCATTATAATCGTTGAACTTATTGTACTCCTCCTCAATACCCTCTACTGTGCCACCGAAATCATTGATTGAGCCACATAGTACAGTCCTGTAACCCATATCGACATTAGCCTTTGCGTAGCTGTCAAGCTTGAAATACATATCAAAGGAAGAGGTAATTCCGCTTGTGAGATACTCCATATTTCCAAGCTGAGTGAAAACGTAGATAGCTTCCTCCGTAAGCTTAGCCTCGTGCGGAAAAACCTGATTATAAAGCCACTCATTAAGAGGAAGATCATCTGCAAAGGAACGAAGGAATGTCATAGCTGTATGTGTATGTGCATTCTTAAATCCTGGGATAATGAGCTTTCCGGAAAGATCTATCTCTCGGTCGAAAGACGCATTTTCATCTTTTTTACCGCCGATATAGGATATTTTTCCGCCGTCTGTGTGAAGCTCACCCTCGATAATCTTATCATCTACCATTGTTAGTATCTTTGCGTTGTAAAATCTAAGTTTCATTTTTTACTCCTTCTTTGATTTAAGAATAGTTATAGCCGCATAGTGAAGTATATCAAAGCTTTCGGGATATTTTTTCAGCATTTCGTAATGCTCTTTGTCAAATGACGCTATCTCTTCTTTGCTCAGACTTGCCCCTACTCCACGACAGGCTTTCATTCGTCCGTGCCAACTTTCACGGGTAAACGGTACATAAAGATCAAGCTGATCCCGTCGCTCTACGGTAAATCTGTCCAGATATTCTGTTGGTGCTTCAATAAGCGACCGTGTAAATCCATACCCGTTCCAAGCAGGATTATATTGTAGTACCATTTTTTCACTGTCTGCTGCTATTTCATCTTCAAACGGCAGCCAATTCATTACTATGAAAGCAAGTCGTCCCTGTGGTTTAAGCTGTTTATATAATGTTTCAGCGGCCTTTTTATGATCAAAATACCAATAGCATTGACAAGCTGTAATAATATCAAAGCTGTTTTCGGGGAAAAGCATTTCCTCAGCACCGCCGACCCTGAAATCAATATCAAAACCCTTTTCGGCAGAGATACGCTTTGCCTGATCTATCTGTTCAGCCGAAAGATCGGTACCTGTAAACTTTGCTCCCGTATCATATAAAGCACGAGGAAGAACACCTGTACCTGTACCGATATCAAGTACCGCTGAACCTTGTAGGAACAATTCCAGAGAAATAAGCTTTTCATAAAACTGCGGAGGGTAAATGTCCCTGTATTTCGCATAATCCTCGGAGGCTTTTCCCCAGTCAAAGGGTCTGCCACCGTCAAAACGATTATCTTTAATCATCACTTACCTCAAAAACAACTTAGCAAGGCTCTCTGTATAAGGATATCTTGCAATTCCCTTCTCTGTGATTATGGCAGTGATAAGTTCTGCGTCTGTAACATCAAATGCGGGGTTAAAACATTTTACGTCCGCCTCCGCAACGGGAGTTTCAAAAAATTTCGTCTTTATCTCCTCGCCGCTGCGTTCCTCAATTACGATATCATCACCTGTTTTACAGTTAAAATCAATTGTTGAGGACGGACAGAATACATAAAAAGGTATTCCGTGGTACTTTGCATTTATTGCGACTGAGCGTGTACCTATCTTATTTGCTGTATCACCGTTTGCCGCTACCCTGTCACAGCCAACAAAACAAGCGTTTATCTTTCCCTGTTTCATAAGCAGCGATGCGGCATTATCACAGATAAGAGTTACATCTATTCCTGCGTGGTTAAGCTCAAAAGAGGTAAGTCTTGCACCTTGAAGTAACGGTCTTGTTTCATCGGTAAATGCGTGGAACTCATACCCAAGCTCCTTGCCAAGCAAGAGCGTTCCAAGACCTGTACCGTATTCGGTAGCAGCAAGGGCTCCTGCGTTGCAGTGAGTAAGTATTCCGTCACCACTCTTAACAAGTGTAAGACCGTTCTCGGAAATTCGGCGGCACATATCTCTGTCTTCGTTGTATATTGCCATACATTCTTCTTTGAGTAAAGGAAGCAACTCTGACCTGCTCATTCCCTTTTGGGAACGAACGAGATCAAGCATTCTCTTTACTGCAAAGCTTAAATTCACAGCGGTAGGACGTGAGGAATTAAGATAATCCCCTGCCCTAGATAAGTCAGATAAGAATGCAGAATACTCCTCGTGGGGTATCTGCTGTGCGAGTACATACATACCAAAGCCCACAGCAACGCCTATTGCAGGAGCACCACGCACTCTCAGTTCAAAAATTGCCTCCCAAATATCCTCAGCTTTACTAAGAGATAGATATCTTATAGTGTTGGGAAGAAGTGTCTGGTCAATTATTTCAACCGCAGTACCGTCATCAGAAAGACGGACGGTAAATATTTTATCGTTCATATTTTTCTCCAAAAATTGATCTGTGCAGCAATCACCTGTTATGCTGCACAAAATCATCTTTATAGAATTTCTGCAATCTCCGCAAGTGCCTCATCAGTACTGCATTTGGGATTGATCTTATTTATATCCTCAGCGGTTATTCTCTCACTCGAATAAATCTTTTCGACAACGGTCGTATCAAACTCCCGCTCATAGTAATACTTTGCCCAATCACACCAGCTTTCAGCTTTTTGATGAACATATCCAAGCAAAAAATCCCTGCCGCCATCATTATCGGGGTCGTTGTTATCAGGCTCTTCATTCTGCAACCAAACGGCAGAAGCATCACAGCACCACATACAGAATGTAGTATTATCAATATCATCTTCGGTGAGAAGTGCCTTTAACTTTTCAGGACTACCGCTGTAAACACGTTCAAAAAAACTGCTATCCCACTCATCTGCTGCAAATTGATTAAAGTCGCTCTCGTGATCAAACCCCTTTATCAGTGTACAACTATCTGAAAAAAGAGCAATAAGACTGTCACCTGCACCGTTATCAACCACTGCCCTGCGGCATTCAGTGTCCTTATTGAATTGAACTGTTCTTAAAAAATGTGCTTTTTTGGGGATAATAATTATATCCAAAATAGCCATAGCTTTCAGGCTATGTTCAACTTTTTCGGCAGTAATATACTCAAACATAATTACACCTCAGTTTAATTGAAATATACAAGGTCGCTGTCTGCTTTTTCTGTCGAACTTATCTCCCTTGCAACAAGTACAGGGCCTGTTCCCTTGTAAGCAGATTGCTTTTCGGAGATTATCTCTCCGCATACCTCTACCCATTCGCCGTCGACAAAATTCTTCTCCTCGGGAGTTTTGACAAGAATACCAACAACGGCAATATCATCGGCACAGCAGGTCATTGCACGGCGTGAAATAACAAAATATCCGCCGGGAACATTTGATGCACGATAAACGATACCACGAACACGCACATTTTTCCCCTTATATCGAGGGGCGTTGCTCATTATATCAACATACCAAAGACCGAAATCCTCGTGTCCAACATCAATGGGGTCTGCGTTTACGTCAAAAGGCATTTCGTCGTCGCCCTGGAATCCCTGTTCAATAGAGCCGTCGTTATATTCAAACATCATCTCAATTCTGGGGTTCAGTGCTTTTGCAGTACGGCGGAGTTTTTTCTTATCTACCTGATCCTTTTCGCAGCGGTTAAATATAAGTATATCGGCGACTGCGATGTTATCAGATAACAGCTGACGCATATTGTTCATATAAACATCAAAGCGAGAATGATCTACAAACATAAATATCTGATAGAATATCCAATCCTTTGGTGCTTTGACAGCCATATTACGAAGACTCCACATACCATTGAATTCGAGCATAATCTGTGTAGGATCGTGCTTTTTAACAAGGGCAGTCAGATAATCTTCGTTGAAATCATCTTCGTCTTCAATGTATTCAACAACAGCCTTTGCAGATTTGAGATCCTTTTCTTCATACTCGATCTCACCCTCTTCACAGGAAACTATTAGCGTCTTCTGACCCTTTGTAAAACGCTTATCTTTGAGTGTATCGAGTATAAAGGAGGTCTTTCCGCTTTCCAGAAAACCTGTTACAAGATATACGGGTAATTCCATTTGCTATGCCTCTTTTCTTATATTCCGAACAAGCTCTTGATCTTGTCTTCTGCGAGTTTTGCTCCGATCACGCACATTCTACCAGTAACATCGGCAGAGCCTGTACGCACTTCATATTCCTCAGGCACAAAGTCGAAATGATACCATACGCCGTCATTTCCTGAAACGATACCCTTTGCACGCAGTACAGAACCATACTCCTCATCGGAAAGCTTAGAAAGTGCTTTTTCAAGCTCGTCCTTAGTAAACTTCTTTGCTGTTTCAACACCGAAAGTTGTAAATACATCATCTGCGTGATGGTGGTGATGTTCGTGATCGTGACAACCACAAGTGCAATCCTCGCCGTGTTCGTGGTGGTGATGCTCGTGATCGTGGCAGTGGCACTCCTCACCGTCCTCGTGGTGGTGATGGTGATACTCGTGATCGTGGCAGTGACACTCTTCACCGTCTTCGTGATGATGATGGTGATGCTCGTGGTCGTGACAGTGGCACTCTTCACCGTCTTCGTGGTAATTATGCTCGTGCGAATGACCGCATACAGGACAGATATCCTCTTCTGCAAGAAGTTCCTCTGCAAACTTGTTTTCAGTTTCCATAGCGGCAAGTATCTGAGCTCCGTTTATATCGTCCCAAGGTGTTGTTACTATGGTAGCCTTGTCATTAAGCTCTCTTATCATCTCCACAGCAGCTGCGAGTTTTTCCTCCGAAAGCTTCTGAGAACGGCTGAGAATAATAGTTTTAGCATTTTCGATCTGGTTTTTGTAAAACTCACCGAAGTTCTTCATATACATCTTTATCTTGGACGCATCAGCAACAGTCGTATAACTGTTAAGCACTGTTTTGTCTGAAACCACATCCTTTACAGCCTTTAATACATCGGAAAGCTTTCCTACACCTGACGGCTCGATGAGAATTCTGTCAGGAGAAAACTGCTCCAAAACCTGTTCAAGAGCCTTACCGAAATCTCCGACAAGTGAGCAGCAGATACAACCCTGATTCATTTCAGTAACTTCAATACCTGCGTCCTTCATAAATCCGCCGTCAATACCGATCTCGCCGAACTCATTTTCGATAAGCACAAGTTTTTCACCGTTGTAAGCTTCTTTAAGAAGCTTTTTAATAAGTGTGGTCTTTCCTGCACCAAGGAAGCCTGAAAAAACATCTATTTTCGTCATTGTTTATACCTCTTTCTGTTTAAAAAATATATCATTTTATTTTAACATATTTTTTGTCATCAGTCAAGTAATACCTTATATTTATGCGTTTTTCAAAAGATATCCGACACATCTTGACATAAATGTGTATTTAGTATATAATATATGTAAAATATTAACACTGAGGAATTTGCTATGATCACACCAACAAATCAGCGGCATAACAACGATAAACGAGTTATCAAGACAAAAAAAGCAATTAAAAGCTCTCTGCTGAAATTATTAGAAATGAAGGATATCTCAGCAATCACTATCAGCGAACTAACAACAAACGCAAATGTAAACAGAAGAACTTTTTACACGCATTATAAGTGCATTACAGATATACTAGATGAGATAGAAAGCGACCTTGTAGCTGCACTCAGTGAGCTTGTAAATAAGATCGATCTAAATAATTACAAGGAAAGTATTTATACACTTTTTATTGACTTGCATCTACTTATAACAGGCGAATTCGACCACTACTTTCATTTAATGAAAATGGATATGAGAGGCGTACTGACTACAAGACTTAAAAATGCACTGAAAAACGCTTCTGACACGACCTTTAAATCGGTGGCAGAGCTGCCTACATCTCACGGCAATCTGATATCTTCGTTTTTAGCGGGTGGTTTTCTTGCGTTTTATACAGAATGGTACTATTCAGAGAATAAAATCACCGTGGAAGATGCTGCTCAGATAGTAAGTGTACTTGCTGAAAACTGCATTCGTGTTGCACAAAAACTGAATTAAACATAAAGTGAGTGTCAGAAATGGCACTCTTTTTTGTGAGAGTTTTCAAACATAGCTCCGTCTAATAGATGAAAGGTCTTTCAAAGGAAGTGATAATATGGACAACGGTGCTGAATACTATCGAAAATATTTAGACGGCGATGACAATGGTCTGACAGAGCTTATCCGTGAATACAAGGACGGTATGATACTCTACATAAACAGTATACTGAAAAATATCCATATCGCTGAGGACATTACCGAAGATGTCTTTGTAAAACTTGCTGTAAAAAAGCCTAAATTCTTTGGTAAAAGCAAATTCAAAACGTGGCTATACACTATTGCAAGAAATTTGGCACTGGACTATCTTAGTAAATCAGCAAAGCTGTCAGACAAGCCTATTGATGAATATGTCGATATTTTATCAGAGCAGGAAGATTTCGAAAAGGCATATTTAAGAAAAGAAAACAAGATTACAGTCCACTCTGCTATGAAAAATCTTACAGCTGATTATCAACAAGTCCTTTATCTCATCTATTTTGAAGAGTTTAGCAACGGAGAAGCGGCAGCTATTATGAAAAAAAGCAAGCACCAGCTTGAAAATCTCCTGTACCGTGCCAAAAAATCGCTGAAAACACAGCTTGAAAAGGAGGGCTTTATTTATGAAGAGCTATATTGAAATGTCTGAAAATGTACTTCGCAGACGAGATGAGGAAATACTTCTCAAAGCTAAGAAAACAGGGTTAATCAAAAAGATAACAGCGTCAGCGGCAAGTATATGCTTTGTTGCAGTCGTTGGTATTGCAGCCTGGAACATCTCAGGCAATAAAAAAGATATAGTTGTCAACAGCAACAATGTTCAGCAGACAGGCATCACGGAAACAAGCGCTACAGATAATGTCAGTTTCGTAGAAGATAAAACAGAAAACATATTACCTGATGCTGAAATCACTGCCCCAACTGATATAATAAACATAAATTCCGTGGACAATATTGAAGAAAACGATACAATGCGTGCTTTTTATGCTCTTTTTACGAATGATTTCATAAAAATGTCAGAACAGGAGCTTTGTGAGTATTACGGAACGAACGTTTTCCCTAATATCCCTGATGATCTGCAGATATGGAGAAATAACAACGGAGAACACGCATACGGAATATACAGACGTGGGAACGGAACGGGCGAAATCTATCACGATCAAAATGCTATAAACTATTCTAATGATGATTTTTCGAGGAATGTTAGTATCTCAGTCGCAAAAGGCAAAATCCCATTTTCGTGTATTGCATTTTGGGAAAATGATAACTTAAAACCCTCTGCGATATGCGGAGAAGAGGTCTATTTTGCACAAAGCCTGTCAACCGGATATTATTATGTTGAATTTATGCACAAAAACATAGGCTTCAGAATGATAATCGAGGGGCTTTCTGAAGATGAGATAGTTTCAGTGGTAAGGTCCTTAATAGAATAACAAAAGCGGCGGATCTGATGTCCGCCGCTCCTTTATTTCGCCTCATACATAGAAGTGATAACCGTTCTTAAAGTATCCAGAGGCTTGTCGCCCTTTGAAAGCTTTATTGCGATATGAGGTCTGCCTGTAGTTTCAAGCTTCATTTTATTTCCAAGCTTGTCGGATACCGCCGCAATGCACTGCATTTCAAATTTCTGTATGAAGAATTTCAAGACATCGCCTATCTGTGATATCTCCGTTATATTAACAGAAGACGCTGTGTTTCTGAGCCTTGCGACATCAATAAGACCCAGTACCGATTTAGGGGGATCTCCGTATCTGTCGATAAGCTCATCTGTTATATCAAGGCTGTCCTCTTCCGTTTGAATACGTGCGATCTTACGATAGCAATCCACACGCTGAGCCTGATTTGAAATATAATCTTCGGGGATAAAAGCGTCTATGTGAATATCCACAAGACACTCTTCCTTATGAACGTTTTCTTCGCCCTGCTCTTCCCTGACCGCCTCGCCAAGCAGCTGCAAATACATATCATATCCTACATTTGCCAAGTGCCCCGATTGACTTGCACCGAGAATATTTCCCGCACCCCTGATTTCAAGGTCACGCAATGCAATTCTGAAACCGCTGCCAAACTGTGTAAATTCACGAATTGCGTCCAGTCGCTTCTGTGAGATCTCGGAAAGTATCTTACCTCGTTTGAACGTGAAATAGGCATAGGCACGCTTATTGGTCCTTCCGACACGACCTCTTAACTGATGAAGCTGTGCAAGTCCCATATAATCGGCATTTTCGATTATCAGCGTATTAACATTCGGCACATCTACGCCTGTTTCTATTATAGTGGTGCAGACAAGAACATCAAGTTCTCCGTCAAGGAGCTGTCGCCAAATTTCAAGTATCTGCTCCTCACTCATTTTACCGTGAGCAACACCTATCCTTGCCTCGGGCATCAGTTTTTTCAACTGCTCTGCACAACCATATATCGATTCAATACGATTATGGATATAGTAGACCTGTCCGTTACGACGCATCTCCTTGCCGATAGCCTGTGCAACAACACCCCAATCGTGCTCCAAAACATAAGAGGATATAGGTTGTCTGTCCTGTGGAGGTTCATCAAGTACGCTCATATCACGTATACCGCTCATAGCCATATTCAGTGTTCTGGGAATAGGTGTAGCAGAAAGCGTCAGTACATCTACACCTGCAAAAAATTCCTTGAATTTCTCCTTGTGTGCGACACCAAATCGCTGTTCCTCGTCTATTATTGCAAGACCAAGATCTTTAAATTGTATATCGTCCTGAATAATGCGATGAGTGCCTATAAGGAGATCCACTCTGCCGCTTTTTATTCCTCGAAGTATCTCTCTTTGCTCAGAGGGAGATTTATGTCTTGACAAGAGTGCGATATTAACAGGAAACGCTTCCATTCTTTTTATCGCAGTCTGGAAATGCTGCCAAGCAAGTACTGTTGTTGGAACAAGTATAGCACATTGCTTTCCAGCTTCTATGCATTTAAACGCCGCTCTGAGAGCCACTTCCGTTTTACCAAAGCCAACATCGCCGCACAGCAGACGTTCCATAGGTACAGGCTTTTGCATATCCGCTTTTATTTCATCTATGCAGCGTAATTGTGAGTCGGTTTCGATATAGCTAAAATGGGCCTCGAAATCCTCCTGCATAGAGTCGTCCTCGGGGAACTCAAAACCCGTGCTTCTCATTCGCTTTGAATACAACTCGATAAGTTCGGACGCCATTTCTTTTGCAGCAGCCTTTGCTTTTGCTTTTGATTTCTGCCACTGCTCGGAATTGAGTTTATTCAGCTTTACAGTAGATACGTCACCCGTACCGATATATCTTGACACAAGGTCAAGCTGGGTAACAGGAACGTGTAGAACGTCCTTACCTGCGTAGCGGATACGGATATAATCCTTTGCAACTCCCTGTGTTTCTATCTTATGAACGCCCTCAAAAACACCTATACCGTGGGAATAATGTACCACAAGATCTCCGATAGAGATATCTGCCAGTGAACGTATCTCCTCGCCTTTTTTCTTCTTTGGTATACGCTTCCTTGATGCGTGTACAGCAGTATGAGTGAAAACGGCAAACTTATAATTCAGATATTCTATTCCTGCGGTAAGCGTACCGTGAGTTACAATAACCCGTTTGGGTAAAGGCTCAGTCGGTGATGAACTATATACTGCTGAAAATCCGTCATCATTAAGATCACCTGTAAGGGTTGCGGCTGCTTTTTCAGTTCCTGCATATACAACACAGCAAAAGCCCTTAGCAAGATAATTACTGAGTTCGTCCTCTAACAGCTTATATTCTCCACTCCAAGGCGATGTCTGTACAGCCGCCTGAGAATCTATAATCACTCCAAGTTTCAGATCTCCGCCACGGATAAAGGTATCAAAATATACAGTTGTTCGTGTTTCAAGTTCTGACAAAAACTCTCCCTTGGTAAGAATAAATCTGTCAATACCCTTACATATATGAAATTCCTCAGTAAGTATCTTTAAATCCTCCGTGTGCTGCAAAGATACTCCTCTGTAACCTTCACGCACTGAGAAATTCTCACATACAAATACTGCATTTGCATAATCGAAAACGGTTGCCTCGTTTTCATAGCAGAGAGGAAAATATTTATCATAGCTGTGGAGGTCAACTCCGCCACGCAACTTATCTATGTCGTTGTTTAGCTTTTCTCTTGCTCCGACAGCATTTTTACCCCTAAGTTTTTTTGACAATTCTTCGATCTTTTCGCATAGCACTTCCTTATTATCAAACAACACTTCTGATGCAGGAGAAATACATACGTCACTAAGAGGTTCTGTACGACGCTGAGTTTCTGTATCAAAAACAGAAATACTGTCAATAGTATCTCCCCAAAGCTCTATTCGGTAAGGATTAGAAGTACTGGGAGGAAAAATATCTATAATACCGCCTCTGACCGAAAACTGTCCTGTACCTTCTATCATATCGCAACGTGAAAAACCCGCAGCCAAAAAACGTTGTACAAGTTCGTCAAGAGATACATCGTCGCCCTCGCTTAACGTTACAGTACGTTTTTTCAGTTCATCGGGAGGAATTGTAAGCTGTCCAGCCGCCTCGGGAGAACATATTACAGCAGCACATTTCTTTTCCAGCATAGCATTTAATGCATATATCCTCTTATGCTCGTATTCTCTTGACGCTGCCTCGTAATCACCCAATGCCATTTCTTTTGCAGGATAAAGGAGTGCTTTTTCCTCGCCAAGCATTGAATTAATGTCCAGACAGAGCTTCTGTGCTTCGCCCTCGGTTTCAGCTATAATCAGTACGGGAAGAAGTTCCGCTTTGGATAAAAGTGCACTGATAAAATGAGCCTTATGAATGTGCGAAAGACCCGTCATTAAGGCGGGTAAAGGATTATGGTCGTCTAAATATTTACAAAGACGATTAAATTCATTGTTTTGCTTAGCGGCATTCAGGAAGATATCCATCATTTTTACTCCAAATTACGAGTTGAATTTATTCATAGCCTCGTCTGTTTTGTCATCAACGATAAGTTCTATACTGGACACGGCATTTTCAAAGCATTTTGTAAGTGCCTCTCCGTCTTCTTTGCTAAAATGACCCAACACCCAATCTGCAAGATTGTAATCAGGGTGTGGCTTAGCACCAACTCCCATTTTAATACGGGGAAATGTATCTTTCCCTGAAAGGTATATTATATTCTTTATACCATTATGTCCGCCGTCACTTCCTTTTCTGCGGATACGAAGCTTACCCGGTGCAAGTGAAATGTCATCATATACAACAATAGTACGCTCAGGAGGTATCTTATAGAAGCTCATCGCCTCAGTGACAGCCTGACCGCTGTTGTTCATAAATGTAGTAGGTTTCATAATAAGACAGCGTTTACCGGATATCACAGCATCACAGGTAAGGGATTTAAAACGTAGCTTTTTACAATTCAGATTGTATTTCTCACACAATGTATCCATCGTCATAAATCCAATGTTGTGACGAGTGTTCTCATATTCCGTACCCGGATTGCCAAGTCCGACAATAATATACTCGACAGGACCTGTGGGTTCGGATGTTTTTTCTGCTTCCAGTTTTTTAAATATATCAAATACTGACATTATTTTCTCCTTTTTTCGAAACGCACAAAAGCCACTCACAAATTTCTCTGCGAGTGGTAGTATTATCAACAGAATAATTTTATCACAATCGCTGCTTGTTGTCAACGGGTATAGGGAACAAAAATCCCCGTCTGCATAAACAAACGGGGAAAATATACTATATTGTCGAATTAAACCATATCGTTTGCATCGAAGGGATCGCCGCATTCGGGACAGAATTTGGGAGGATTCTTAGGATCCTCAGGCTCCCAACCGCATTTGTCACACTTAAAGAGAGGTACTCCGGCAGGCTTGGGCTTTCCGCACTCCTGACAGAACTTGCCCTTATTCTGAGCTCCACACGCACAGCTCCAGAAATTAGGTTCTGCGGGTTTTGGTGCACCGCATTCCGCACAGAATTTACCTGTGTTCTCAGCACCGCAAGAGCATTTCCAGCCTCCTGCCGCAGGTGCTGCCGATGCAGGTGCAGGAGCTGCCGCCTGTGCCTGCTGCTGGCCCATCATCTGCTGTTGCTGCTGCATAGCGTATAGATTCTGAGCATTAAATCCACCCTGCTGCTGAGCCATATTCATACCATAAAAGCCCATCATCGCTCCGCCCGCATTGCCTGCTGCGGTCTTCATAGCCTCGCTTTGAGCCTCAACAAGTGTTGCAGCCGCCATACCGGGATCACGCATAACAGCCTTACGCTGTAACTCTGTAATCATCTCCTGATCTTCCTTCGGAAGTGTGGGAGGATTCATATTAAAGGATTCGATATGCATACCACGGAGGTCGCCCCACTTCTTGGAAAGAACCTCATTGAGGGCATCGCATATCTCCATTGTGTGTGCAGGAAGTCCACTGGGACGAATACCCTGCTCAGACAACTTACCCAGTGCAGGTTGAAGTGCTGTTACGATCTCAGCTTTAAGAGTCGTATCAAGAGTACTTCTATTATATGTTTCCGGAACATTTCCGCATACATTTGTATAGAAAAGAACGGGGTTTGTAATACGGTATGTATACTCACCGTTGCAACGCAGAGTTACATCTACATCAAGTCCGATATTTCTATCAAGAACACGGAAAGGAATAGGGTTTACAGTACCGTAACGGTTGCCGTGGATCTCCTTAGTGTTAATGTAGTAAACACGCTGGTCACGACCTGCCTCACCGCCCATTGCGATGCGTCCGCCGATGTCCTTTAAGGTATTGATGATAGAATCACCGAGATCACCCTCAAAAACAGAGGGAGAAGCTTTGGAATTATACTCAAATACACCAGGCTCTGCCGCTACTTCAACGACCTTACCGTCTGCTACAACGAGAGCACACTGACCCTCATTTACAGCAATAGCAGAACCGTCAGTGATGATATTATCGCTGCCGTTGTTTGTACCCTTGCTGCCAACTCTCTTGTGACCCTTAGACGCCAGTATATCAGACGACATTGCATCACAATAAATGTATTCCTTATACTGATCCGCCAAAGTACCGGATACAGCATTGATAGCTGCTTTGATCAATCCCATAATATATCTCCTTTCAATTTACAGAACTTATATATATTTTACAGCAAAATAGCCCAAATGTCAATATCTGAAAGTATATTTTTTAGTCAAATTTACGCCTTAATATTTTGTTGGCAATATACTTGACAAATGAGTATTTTTATTGTATAATAGTCAGGTGATTTCGGGGTGTAGCGCAGGTGGTAGCGCGCCTGCTTTGGGAGCAGGATGTCGCAGGTTCGAGTCCTGTCACCCCGACCAAAACTAGTGGTCAATTTAGATATTTTGCCATCAAACGCCTTTGTTAAGCGGTTTTTTGGCACGATATCTAATGAAAACCACGAAACGACCACCGTAGATATTTTACGGTGGTTTTTTCATATATAGGTGACTCGAACTTACGTCACGTAGAATATAAGCTCTTAATTTCGTTAAACATTAACAAATCGTCTGTGGTTTTCAAAAATCACAGACTTTTTATTTCCAAAATAAGCCAAAACATTCACAAAGTTCAAGTTTTCTTTTTGTTGCTTTTGATGATAGATATACAGAACCGGTTATGGTATAATGTATTATGGTGTAGTGTATAAAATAAAGAAAAGCTTATGAAAGAATTGTTCATGATGGGATGGAGGATTAAAGTATGATTGATAACAGAGAATTGTTTGAAAAGCTTGCAAAATCACTCATAGATTACTTCGGGCGAATTTATCTTGTCAACATGAAAACGAACGAGTACCATCGATATTATATAGATGATAACTCCTGCCTTTTAATTGAAGACCATAGTGGCGATGATTTTTTCAGCTTTATAGCAGGCGGTTCCGACCAGATAGTATTCGAAGAGGATATGCCTCTCCTTTATGCCGATAATTTAAAAGAAAAACTTTTAAGTGAGTTTCAGAACAATAATCGCCAGAGTTCTGTATATCGTCTTATGATGGACGGTAAAGAGGTATACCATGCCATGCGCCTTATTCATAAATATGTGGACGGAGATGAATATTATATTATCGGCGTACTGAATGTTGATAAAATTGTACGTAAGCAGATGTATGTAGATAAAAAAGCATACATAGATTCATTAACCGGTGCAAATAATAAGAATGCTTACCAGGAATTAGAGGAAGAATATCAGCTTCTGATAGAAAAAGACCAAGAATTGCGGTTTGGGATTGTTGTATGCGATGTAAACAACTTGAAAGCTATCAATGATTCTATGGGGCATCAATCTGGCGACGAACTGCTTCAATCTGTTTACTTTCTTCTGCACAATACGTTTTTACATAGTGCCATATATCGTGTCGGCGGAGATGAATTTGTAGTGTTCCTGAAAGACAAGGATTATGAGGAACGTTTAGATTTGTTCAACGATTTACGGCAAGCGGTCATCAATAATCAGAATGCCGGTGAAGGTCCTATCGTAGCAACAGGAATGTCTATTTACAAAAAGGATACAGACCGGAATATATCAGATGTGTTTGCACGTGCAGATGAAGAAATGTATGCTGATAAGAATAACTTGAAAGAAAATGTAACAAGACTGAATACTGATAAAACGGAGCACGCAAAGATACAAAAAATTCCGGCAATCAGAAAAGCACGTCTGGATTCATTTTTCAAGGTATTCCATATAGCTTCGGAAGAGGGGTATTTTTTCCTCAGTGATATAAGATATGATTTTTCACGTTGGGATAAGCAAATAGTAGATAATTACGAACTTCCGTCAGAATATATGTATAATGCAGGCGGAATCTGGGAGCAAAGAATACATCCGAGCAACAGAGAAATTTACAGAGAACGAGTTGAAGAAATTTTTAATGGCGATAAAGATGAATTTGAACTGAGTTACAGAGTAAAAGGAATCAACGGTAACTATGTACCTTGCAGATGTAAAGGACTTATGATAAGAAATCAGCATGGTGAACCCGAATATTTCGGAGGGGTACTATTAATCCGTGAGGAAGAAGCAAATTAAAAAATCTATTCTGACCACTATTTACATATTAAAAACCTCGTCAAAGCCTTTAAAAACAAGGTTTGGCGAGGTTTTTCTTTTATAAAAACAAGTTACGAAAAATAGAAAAATTGTTGTGCTAAATGTGTATAGCATTACAATGTAACAACTTACATCTAATTGGTAGCATTATATATAATGCACTTTTTATCAACAACAGAATATCCCGTCTTCTGATAAAAAGGCACAAGCTTATCCTCACATAAAACATAGATCTTATTCGGATTCAATAACGAGCTGACCGCCTTTACTATATCAGAAGCTTTTCCCTGACCTCTCGCATCTTTCTTCGTTGCTACTTGCGATATCAATGCTTCGTTGTTAAGGCAATACTGTACTGTAACGGTAGCTGAATTATCCAAAGTGTAACATTTGGATATCCCGTGTCTTACACGGTGCGACATATCAAGATACCACGGCTCAAAATCTATGTCAAAGCCGTCTTTCAATATATCATATACCTCCGAAAGCTTAGGCTCTGTATTAACGCTTACATAATAATCATTGCCGCTATATTTCATCATATTTACAAAGCTACATTCAGCATTAAGCAATTTGCTTAATTCCACACCAACGCTTTCAGAACAAAACACATCGCTGAAACCATTCATACAAAGGAATTGACTAAGCTCATTTATATCAGTAACATCACCACATATTACAAATGAACCGTCTAACGAACATAAAAAACAGTTATCCTGTCTGTAAAAACGACAGAAATCATATTTCAGCCCATAAGCAAGATACATAGATCGTATCTTGTTTGCCTCTATTCCTTTGTTTGGCAACGCCATTAACTCATCATCATTTTCAATTCGCTTTATCATAGCTCAGCACAGGCATTCGCCATTACAAACGCAAGAGAACGCACAGCCTCATAGTCGCTTTTCTTTATTACGCAGGAGGGAGAGTGTAGATATCTGCAAGGAACAGATAACGCACAAGTACGCACTCCGCCACGGCTGATGTGTATCGCACCGCTGTCATTACCGCCTGCCACAAGAGTCTTGGTTTGAGCAGGGATATTGTTCTTTCCGGCCATATCAAAGGCAAGGTTATACATTTCCTTATCGTATATAGTTCCCCTGTCCATATAGGAAACAACACAGCCCTTTCCAAGCTCACATACACGCTTGTTACCGGCACTGCCGGAAATATCACAAGCTGTTGTTGTTTCAAGAATGATAGCAATATCAGGTTCAACAGAAAAAGCCGCTGCCTTTGCTCCCCTTGTTCCTACCTCCTCTTGGACTGTAAAAACGAAATACATATCGTATTCAAGCTCGCTATTTATCATATCTATCATAATAAGACAGCCTGCACGGTCATCAATAGCCTTTCCTTTTATAAAGCCGTCACCAAATTCAAAGAAATCCGTGTCAAAACAAGCGGTATCTCCTCTTGAAACATATTTTTCAGCGTCGTTTGAAGAGGTTGCCCCTATGTCGATAAGCATATCGTCGAAATCGGGGGCTTTTTTACGCTCATCGGCAGACTGCTGGTGTACTGCCTTTGTTCCAACTACTCCCAACGTACCGTTCTTAAATCTGACCGCTCTTCCCATTACCACACGAGGGTCTATTCCACCGACAGCACCAAACCGTAAAAAACCGTCACTGGTCACATCAGTGACCATAAAGCCTACCTCGTCCATATGTGCCGCTATCATTATTTTGTTCTTAGGCGTAGTTTTTCCTTTTTTAAACACTATAAGATTTCCAAGATTATCGACCCTGATGTCATCTGCATTTATTCTGCTGATTATATAATCACGAACAACGGCTTCATCGCCCGAAGTACCGTCAATAGTGCATATCTCTTTAAGTTCATCAAACATCTTGGTCACCTCCTGCATACGCTGCAATAAGTCTTGCAGCGTGTTCTATATCGGATATATCCATAGCTTCAATAGATGTGTGCATATATCGTATTGGTACAGAAACAGTACAGCATTTTACTCCGCAGCGTGTAACGGCTATTGCATCAGCATTAGTACCCGTAGAAGATGGCATAACCTCTATTGAATACGGAATATCTTTCTTTTCGGCAATCTGCTTTAACTTTGATGTCATTTCTCTATCAAGCACCGCTGACGCACCTATCATCGCACCGCTGCCAAGTTCTGCCGTTTCGTGCGGTGTGCTGTCAGGGGTTCTTCCGAAGGATACATCAACAGCAATAGCCTCATCGGGAGAAAGGCGGAAAGCTGCCATTTTCACACCACGTTCGCCTGTTTCTTCCTGAGAGGAAAAGCATACTGCAATGTTATATCTGGAAGAACGTTCTTTTAATAGTTCCAAAGCACGGAGGATAACACACACTCCGCTCCTGTCATCAAGCGACGGTGCAGATACAAGTCCGCCTACTTTTCTGAAAGATGAGCAAACAGTTACTCTATCACCCAAAGATACGATCTTTTCAGCCTGTTCTTTACTCATACCTATATCAATAGATATATCTCCTATTTCGGGGACTTTACTATGGTCTGAGGAAATATGAGGCGGTAAAGTACATATTACACCTTTAACATCTTCCCTGCCGTGTACGGTTACTGTCTGAGCGAGCATAGTACGCATATCCAGTCCGCCACAGGCACCAACCTTTATAAAGCCCTCATTATCTATATAGGAAACTATCATTCCGATCTGATCGATATGTGCATCAAGCATCAGAGTCTTTGCCTCGGGCGAAGCCGACTTTATAATGCCTGTCACATTACCGAATGGATCCATCTCCGCATCGGGTACATATTCTTTTAAAATCTGCAAGGCTGTTTTCGATGCACTGAATTCATCTCCCGATACACCGGTTTGTTCTGTCAAGACCCGAAGAGTCTGTTCTATATCCATATAAGCTGTCCTTTCCGTTTATTTCAAAAAATCACTGTTTACATCGCTGAAATTGACATCATATCCCTTGTAAGCAAGAATTTCCAGTTTGTATTCAAGCAGCTCAACCGGAACGCCAAGCTCAAAAGCGGCAGTGTCGGGCGAGTTGGTATATTGCAGTTCAGATAAGATCATCTTGTCAGGGATAAGTATCTCAGCAGCAAACAGGTTTGCCTCACGCTCTGTCTTGTTGTTGTCAAGAAACATAGTGTTTTCCCTGATACCACCACTCGACAATTCACGATGAAGCATATCGTGTCCAAACTCGTGAGCACATACTGTTTGTCTAGTAACACTGTCCAGCTCACTATTGATAACGATATATCGTTTATTATTCTCACAGATGTAAAAACCCTTTAAACCGCCCAAAGGACGAAACCATATATTTGCACCTGAATTTTCGGCTGTCTGATAAATATCTCTTCCGCCGTATTCATTTATGACGCTTTCAGCAAGAATGATTATTTGTTCTAAAATCATTCCTTCTGTGCCTTTGAATCCTTATATATTTCCAACAGGCACTGGAACAAAGCCTCTTTATCCTCATCGGACAATGCATTTCCTGCGAAAAGTCCTCTGCTATCAGCAAGAAACTGCATAGCGGCAGCCTTATCCCTTTCACTTGCACAGGTACGCTTGATAAATCTTTCTTCTATCGTAAGTTCAAGGTCAGCCTCGTCATTTATCAGAAACTCGGGTGTAAGATTAAGCTTTTCCGCCATTCTGTTTAGGATATCTCTCTTAGGTCTGCGAGAGCCGTTCATATAATTTGCAAAAGCACGATATGTTATGCCTACACTTTCTGCGAAATCGGTCTTGCGTACTCTCATTCTGCCAAGCATTATTTCTATCTTCTCATTCATCTGCATAATAATACCTCCATTGTTCATAAAAATGTCTGAAAGGAACGTTCATAATTAAATTATAATAGTGAACGTATTATTTGTCAATAATTTTTTTACAAAATATTTTATGCATAAATATGCATAAAATCACACCTTTGCAATTACGCTTATTTCAAGTATTTATACGTATTCTAATGGATATATTCAATATACTTTTCTTAAAACACCATAGTTTTTATACAATATCAGTTAAAAAAATATGCATATTATACATATTATTGAATAAAAAGGCTTGACATTTATCAAAAAGAGTGTATAATAACTATTGTAAATATTTTTATCTAAGGAGATATAAAACAATGGCTAAGGAAATTAAAAAAATTATACTCGCATATTCCGGCGGACTTGACACTTCTATCATCATTCCGTGGCTCCACGAAAACTATGCAGGCTGTGAGGTAGTTTGTGTAGCTGGTAACGTAGGTCAGGATGCTGAGATCGACGGTCTTGAAGAACGTGCTAAGAAAACAGGTGCTACAAAGCTCTATATTGAAGATCTTCAAGACGAGTTCGTAAATGACTTTGTATGGCCCACACTCAAAGCAGGTGCTAAGTACGAGGGCTATCTGCTCGGTACTTCTTTTGCACGTCCTCCTATTGCTAAGCGTCTTGTTGAGATCGCAAGAGCTGAGGGTGCTGACGCTATCTGCCACGGCTGTACAGGTAAGGGTAACGATCAGGTGCGTTTCGAGCTTACAATAAAGGCTCTTGCTCCCGATCTGACAATCATTGCTCCTTGGAGAATCTGGGACATCAAGTCCAGAGATCAGGAGATCGAGTATGCAGAGGCACACAATGTACCCATTAAGATAACAAGAGAAACAAACTACTCCAAGGATATGAACCTGTGGCACCTCTCCCACGAGGGTCTGGATCTCGAAGATCCCGCTAACGAGCCCCAGTACAACAAGCCCGGCTTCCTTGAACTTGGTGTTTCTCCCGAAATGGCTCCCGACAAGCCTACATATATTACACTCTCTTTTGAAAAGGGTATCCCCGTTGCACTTAACGGCGAAAAAATGGACGGCGTTAAGCTTATCAAGACACTTAACAAGATCGGCGGCGAGAACGGTATCGGTCTGTTCGACGTTGTTGAAAACAGACTTGTTGGTATGAAGTCCAGAGGCGTTTACGAGACCCCCGGCGGTACTATCCTTTACCACGCTCACG
>JAZUSC010000045.1:0-17908 GCA_045606505.1 Oscillospiraceae bacterium | reverse complement strand
AGGCTGCTTGTATGTGTCGGGAGCAGGATTATAATTATTGATTATCACAGGACCAGGCTGCATCGGCTGTTGCATGGGCATTTGCTGCTGCATTGGAATTTGTTGCATTGGCAGCTGCTGCTGTACAGGCACACTCTGACGAAGCGCCTCTATCTGCCTGCCACAATATGTACATAGCACCGCATCAATATGTACCCTTCCGCCACAGAATCTGCAGAATTTAGTTGGGTAGTTGAACTGCTCGCGGATATGCTGCGAAGCCGTTCCTATAGATGTATTATGATACGAATTGTTCATATTGATTACCTCCCGATAGGCGCGATGCATTCTGACATTTGTCTTGTGAATTAATTATACATCACCATCTGCACTTATGTCAAGAGCAGAAATGCCGCTTCCGAAACTGGACGGAAGCGGCATACGCTTTATATTATCTGTTAAGATGTCAGCATCAACCTCTGAAGTAATCTACGCCACCCTTGAACAGAAGCTGTTCCTTGTTGCCGTCAACATTCTTAGCAACATTTGGAGTAAGACGCTCGGTATGACCCATCTTACCCAGCACACGGCCATCAGGAGAGATGATACCCTCGATAGCGTACATAGAGCTGTTGGGGTTGTATGCAACGTCCATTGTAGGATTGCCTTTAAGGTCAACATACTGGGTTGCAACTTGACCGTTTGCGATAAGCTCCTTGATAACAGCCTCGGGAGCTACAAAGCGGCCCTCACCGTGGGAGATCGGGATATTATGCAGATCGCCGACCTTAGTGTGCATAAGCCAAGGAGATTTGTTTGTGCATATCCTTGTCATAGTAAGCTGTGACTGGTGGCGTCCGATGGAGTTGTATGTCAGTGTGGGGCTTTCTGCGGTAAGAGGAACGATCTTTCCGAAAGGCACAAGACCAAGCTTGATAAGTGCCTGGAAGCCGTTACAGATACCAATCATCAGACCGTCACGGGTGTACAGCATTTCCTCTACTGCTTCCTTAACGGCAGGGTTACGGAAGAATGCATTGATGAACTTTGCAGAACCCTCAGGCTCGTCACCGCCGGAGAAACCACCGGGTATAGCGATCATCTGGGTCTGTTTGATAAGTTTTGTGAACTCTGCAACGCTCTCCTCCATATCAGCAGCGGAAAGGTTGCGGATAACGAATATCTCGCTGTTGCCGCCATAACGGTTGAATGCATTAGCCATATCGTATTCGCAGTTTGTACCGGGGAATACGGGAATAAGTACCTTGGGCTTTGCAATTTTGGGACAGGTATGTGTTTCGAGAAGTTCACAGCCCTTGTCATAAGCAATGATCTCGGGAGCAGCCATTTCGGGAAGCTGTGCCTTGAAGATAGGTTCAAGAACGTTGTTCCACTTCTTTTCGAGGGAAGCAATGTCAAGCTTTACACCGCCGCAGCTGATCTCGTACTCTGTTGTGGTTTCACCTATTGTACGAATGCCGTCGATATCCTCTGTCATTTCAAGTACGAATGCACCGTATACAGGTGTAAACAGCTCGTTATCTGTAAGGTCAACAAGCTTTGCACCAACGTGGTTTCCAAGGGTCATCTTGAATACGCCCTCTGCAAGACCGCCGTTTGCAACAGACCAGGCAGACATAATCTTCTTTTCCTTGATAAGCTTTGTTATCTTCTTAAATACAGCCTTTACACTGTCAAATACAGGCAGACCGTTTTCGTCATATTCGGGAGCGATATATCCGATCTTGCTGTAAGGGCACTTGAATTCTGCGGAGATGATATCCTCTGCCTTGGCAGTGGATACTGCAAAGGAAACCAGTGTGGGAGGTACGTCGATATCTTCAAATGTACCGCTCATACTATCCTTGCCGCCGATAGCACCACAGCCCATTTCAAGCTGTGCTCTGTATGCACCAAGCAGTGCTGCGAAGGGCTTACCCCAACGCTCTGCCTTGCCCTGTGTTCTTTCAAAGTATTCCTGGAAGGTCAGCCAACATTTTTCGCTGTTACCACCTGCCGCAACGACCTTTGCGATACTCTCCACAACTGCACATACAGCACCGTGGTAGGGGGACTGTTCGGAAATAGCGGGATTAAAGCCCCAGGCCATAATGGAGGAAGTGCTTGTTGTGGCATTGATCATAGGGATCTTAGCTGCCATAGCTTGTACAGGGGTCTGCTGTGTTCTGCCGGAGAAAGGCATAAGAACCGTAGCACCGCCGATAGTGGAGTCAAATCTCTGAACAAGACCTCTCTGAGAGCATACGTTAAGATCGGTAACAAGGCTCTCCCAATCCTTTGCGGTGTTTGTTCTGCCTGTGGAGTAGGATACATTTACTGCGGGAACTGCAACTGTGGTATGCTTTTCCGCACCGTTGGAGTTAAGGAATTCTCTGCTGATATCACAGATAGTTTTGCCGTTCCAGTTCATACGGAGTCTGGGTTCAGCCTTTACGATAGCAACAGGAGTAGATTCAAGGTTCTCCTTAGAGGCGAGGGCACGGAACTTTTCAGCGTCCTCAGCGGCAACTACCACTGCCATCCTCTCCTGAGATTCGGAGATAGCAAGTTCAGTACCGTCAAGACCGTCATACTTCTTGGGAACAGCGTTGAGGTCGATTTCAAGACCGTCTGCAAGTTCACCGATAGCAACGGATACACCGCCTGCACCGAAGTCGTTGCAGCGTTTGATAAGGCGTGTAGCCTCGGGGTTTCTGAACAGACGCTGGAGCTTTCTCTCCTCGGGAGCATTACCCTTCTGTACCTCTGCACCGCAGCTTTCAAGAGACTGTACACTGTGGGACTTGGAAGAACCTGTTGCACCGCCGCAGCCGTCACGACCTGTACGACCGCCAAGCAGGATAATAACATCGCCGGGAGCGGGTCTTTCACGTCTTACATTCTCAATGGGGGCAGCACCTACAACGGCACCGATCTCCATTCTCTTAGCCATATAGCCGGGGTGGTAGATCTCTGCAACGTGACCTGTCGCAAGACCGATCTGGTTGCCGTAGCTGGAATAACCTGCCGCAGCAGTTGTTGTGATCTTTCTGGGGGGGAGCTTGCCCTCGATAGTCTTTTCAACAGGCAGCAGAGGATCGGAAGCACCTGTTACACGCATTGCCTGATATACATAGGAACGTCCCGAAAGTGGGTCACGGATAGCACCGCCGAGGCAGGTAGCTGCACCGCCGAAAGGCTCGATCTCTGTGGGGTGGTTGTGAGTTTCGTTCTTGAACATCAGCAGCCATTCCTGATCCTCACCGTCAACATCAACAGTGATCTTTACGGAGCAAGCATTGATCTCTTCGCTCTCGTCAAGGTCAGGGAGAAGTCCGTCTTTTTTGAGCTTCTTAGCGGCAAGTGTAGCGATGTCCATAAGGCAGATAGGCTTGTTTCCTCTGCCAAGCTCCTCACGGTCAGCCTTGTACTCTGCATAGGTATCTGCAATATATGCAGGCTTGATGTCAGCCTCGTCAATGATAGTACCGAATGTGGTGTGACGACAGTGGTCAGACCAGTATGTATCTATCATTCTTATCTCTGTGATAGTGGGGTTTCTGTTTTCGCTCTTGAAATAATCCTGGCAGAACTTTATGTCGTCATTATCCATTGCAAGACCGTACTTTACAACGAAGTCTGCAAGTTCAGCGTCGGATTTGTCGATAAATCCGTCAAGAGTTTCAACGATTGTGGGGATATCATACTTTACTTCGAGAGTTTCATACTCCTCAAAGCCGCACTCACGGGATTCAACAGCGTTAATGAGGTAGTGCTTTATTTTATCGAACTCCTCATCTGTGATCTTGCCCTTTAAAATATAGATCTTTGCATATTTTACAACAGGTCTGTCGCCCTTACACAGCATCTGGATACACTGAGCGGCGGAGTCAGCTCTCTGGTCAAACTGACCAGGCAGGAACTCTACTGCAAACATACGCTCATCAGCTGTGAGTACGGGAAGTTCGCTGAAAACCTCGTCAACAGGCGGCTCAGAAAAAACTGTCGGGATAGCCTTGTCAAAATTCTCCTTGGGGAGTTTTTCGGCGTCATAACGGTTGATGATACGAACGTCCTCAACCGATTTAATGCCGAGTGCAACGGTAAGGTCAGATAATACTGCCTGTCCGTCAACCGCAAACTGCGGCTTTTTCTCCACATAGATACGATAAACTGCCATTTCTTTGTCCTCCATTATGTTCAAAAGGAGCTTTATATCTCCTTATTTATTAACTAAATAATTTCTGCGGTGCAATATTGCTCAGTTGCACCTGTTATCCTTACAGTAACAAACGAATGACGTTCTAACGACTTTCCGTATATTCTTACCGGAATATAACTTTCTGTAAGTCCGTTGCTGTATTCACTTGACTGTGGTTTTTCGATAAGCACTGTGTATTCCTTACCTATTTGTGAGGCGTAGAATTTCTTTTCAGCCGTTTTGGCAAATTCGGTCATACGCTTTGCCCTGTCTGATTTGACGTGGGGTACTACCTGTTCGCTTCGCATTGCCGCTATCGTTCCTTTCCTTATTGAATAAGGAAAGACGTGTATCTTTGCAAAGCCTATCTCGTCGGCAAAAGCTATGCTCTGCTGAAAATCATCCTCGGTTTCGCCTGCAAACCCTACCATTATATCGGTGGTTATCGAGCAATCAGGGAAAGCCACTCTTAGTTTTTCGCAGACATCTCTATACTGTGAGGTGTTGTATCGGCGTTTCATAAGAGAAAGAACCCTATCGCTGCCGCTTTGCAAGGAAAGATGAAAATGCGGACACAGTTTGTCTACTGATTTCAGCTTTTCTATCTCGCTGCCTGTCATCATATCGGGTTCGAGTGATCCCAAACGGATACGCTGTATACCATTTACATCGGCGGCTTTTACAGCGTCACCTAATGAAAGACCTATATCCTGACCATAACAGGAGAGATTTATGCCCGTAAGCACTATCTCTTTATGACCACTTTCAGCGGCAAGTTCTGCCTTGCGTGTTATCTCGGAAAGACTTTCAGAACGCACACGGCCTCTCGCTGTCGGAATTATACAATACGTGCAGAAACGGTCGCAGCCGTCCTCTATCTTAATAAAAGCACGGGTTCGGTCAAGGTCAATACCTGCACATTTCTCGTCAAATTCCCTCGGCAGAGGGCTGACGCACACTTGCTTTGTTTTTTTTTCAAGGTATTCATTCAGCAGAAACGGAATGTTTGCTTTTGCTGTGTTACCTATAATAATATCGGCGTCTGTCTGACGGGAATCATCGGGATAAGCCTGTGGGAAGCAACCACACAGCACTGTTATACATTCGGGAGAGATCGTCTTACAATGTGAGATAGTCTGACGTGCTTTTTTAACGCTCATACTTGTAACGGCACAGGAGTTGATGATATAAATATCCGCAGCAACATTATCGTCGGCTTTTTCATAACCTGCACTTAGCATTGCGTCGGTGATTGCAGCACTTTCGCAGGAATTTACCTTGCAGCCCAGCGTATGGACAGAAAATGTCATCCAATCCCTCCTTTGTACAGAACTTTACAGCGTTTTTACTGATTTTTCCCTAGACAAACTAGACATTTTGACCAAAAAGATTTTTGATATACATTTATTATACTTGATTATTCCGAATTTTGCAATAAGCTATTGACTATTTTTTGTTTTGTTGCTATATTTATATTGAGGTTAGCAAAAATAACCTCAAAGATATATAAACACTTGTACACAAAGACAACAGAACAAAACACATTTCAATGAAAGGCGGCGATTTAATGAAGGAACTCAAAGTTATGCTCGGCAGTATTGAGGACGTTAAGGAATTTGTTTCGGCGACAAACAAGTACGACCACGAATGTGACCTGATATCAGGCAGATATGCGGTTGATGCAAAATCCATTATGGGTATCTTCAGCCTTGACCTGTCCAAGACCCTTGATATGGCTATCCACGGCGAGGGAGCATCTACAGAGGTGCTTATCGAAAACATTGAAAAATTTATCGTAAAATAATTTTACGATACGACAAAATTCCCATTGACAAACAATGTGCAGTGTGGTAACATACAAAAAACAGACTGCCAAATAAGAAAGGAAAGTATAATTATGACAACAACAAAGATCTGCATTAACACAATCAATGACGTAAAGAACTTTGTAAACATCGTAACAAAGTGCGAGTATGATGTGGACATCATCTCCGGAAGATACGCTATCGATGCTAAGTCCATTATGGGCATTTTCAGCCTCGACCTGTCCAAGGAACTTACACTCAATATCCACAGCGACAACTGTGCTGAATTCCTTGATGAGATCAAGAGCTACGTCGTACAGTAATTTCAAACAAAAGCAATACGAAACAGGGACTTTCACAAGCCCCTGTTTTTGTTTTATTAAACGAATTGCCACTCGTCAAATTCAAAATCTCCGTCAAGCACAAAGTACATATCGTGAACTTCGCTTATGGCGGTTTCGGTGTAGACAACAGAAGGCTCTGTGGTGTCAAAGGATACGGCGGCGGTCATCGGAGAATTGAAGCTGTCGACACGTATCTCAATAGTGCCGTTTCCGCTTACCTTAGCAGCAAAATCTTTGCTCATCTCTCCGAAATCCACACCACGCAATCCTATCACCTTTTTGCCCTCGCAAAGTGCGGTGACTCCGTTTTCGGATATTTTGTATACGGTATCGGTAAGGAATCCTGTTTCTGTTTGATTTACTGTGTATGGGTCAAGATATTTTGTCTGTGAAAGGCCTGTGCGGTCAGCAATGCAGTTATTTATGATTACTTTTTCCTCGTCCACCAGTACTTCGTTTGCACATATACTACGGAAGCCCTTGTTTATTCCAAGCTCTGCTTGAAGAGTAAGCGTGTGATAGAACAGATAATATTTATCATTGAATTTATGAAGATGTGTGTGGTTGTTGCTGTAATTAAGTCCAAGCTCACCGGGGTTACGAAGATAGTAACCACGGTATTCCCAGCTTTCGGGGTCAAGTGGAGTTTTTGTAGTCATATAACTCATTGAGCAGGCAGGCGGTGCAGAGAACAGACTTTCTCTGTCCCATTCAAGACGGGATTCCCAAGAGTTGTTGTATGTGTAGATATATGTACCGTTGATATAGTTAAGCTCACTCGCTTCAAAGAAATATGGGGCGGGTATTTCCTTTATATCACTTGCTAAGGATATCATATCCTCGCCAAGCTGAACGATCCTTGTTGATTTGGGCATATATTTAGTTCCGTCAGGTGCAGTTCCCCCGCCGAATGACAGCCAACCGATGCCGTTATCATCTATGACTACACCGGGGTCGAAGGGGTTAGGGCAATCGTTGAGCCCGTCCATTCCTGCGGATATGAGAGCTTTACCGAGCGGGTCAGACCACGGGCCGGTAGGGTGCGTTGCGGTCAGTACGCCCGTACCAGCACCGCTGTTTGAGAAATACAGATAAAAATGCGTTTTGCCGTCGTCTTCTACACGGGAGGTGATAGAGGGTGCCCAACTTGCTATTATCCAAGGGGCGATCTCAGCGGTATTTATCTCTCCCTCGTATCGCCAGTTTACCATATCGTCGGTGGATATTATAACCAAGGATTTAATTTTTTCGTAAGTATTGTCGGAATTGCCTTTTTCAAGATATTGCTGATGGTCACGGGTGCCGTAGACATAAAGTCTGCCTTCGTACTCTACCGAGGTAGGATCTGCACAGAATACATTTGTAAGAAGCGGATTGTTTTCGCTGTTTTCAGCTTTAAAAAGCACATCTGAGTCTATTTCTCCTATTGCGGGAGAGGTGATTGTTCCGTTTATTGGAGTACAGTTTGCTGATATAGTTATCATATCGGGAGAAAACGGAATATCGGAAGATACAGTCTCGTTCTGCGTAGTGTTCTTACTGCAAGACGAAAGAACAGATATACTTGTGATCATTGCTATTGCTGTTATTATTATCTTTTTCATAGGATATTCCTCCGTTTTGTTTTTGTTACATAGATTGTACCATATTATTTGAATAAAAAGTATGCACTTTTTGAAAAAGTCAGTTTTGTCTTGTTTGGCGAAATAGTGCTAAATGTAATTAAAATAACACAATTATGAAAAAAATCTTTACTTTTCCAAAGAATAGTGATATAATGTATTATGTATTATTAGCGTATTGTCTGCGATAAAAGTATCAAAAAAATCTTGCAGACAGGAAAGGAAACAATTATGAATATCAGAATTGAAAAGACAACTACCCCTAAGGCTAAACCCACAGACGAGTCGAAACTCGGTTTCGGTAAGGTTTTCACCGACCATATGTTTATTATGGAATACGATACAGGTATGGGTTGGCACGATGCAAGGATCGTTCCCTATCAGGAGATATCCCTTTCTCCTGCGGCTATGGTATTCCACTATGGTCAGGAGATCTTTGAGGGTATGAAGGCTTACAGAACACCCGACGGTGAGATCCAGTTTTTCCGCCCTGAGGAGAACTTCAAGCGTCTTAACGTTTCGGGTGAGCGTCTTGTAATTCCCGAGCTTCCTGTTGAAGATGCATTACAGGCTCTCCACGCTCTTGTAGAGGTGGAGAAGGATTGGGTTCCCCACAACGACGGTGCTTCTCTCTATATCCGTCCCTTTATTATTGCAGTTGACCCGTTCCTCGGCGTTCGTCCTGGCGACAAGTATCTGTTTATGATAATCCTCTCTCCCTCCGGTGCGTATTACAGCACAGGTCTTAACCCTGTTGACATCTATGTTGAAACAAACTATGTACGTGCTGTTAAGGGCGGTATGGGTTATACAAAGACAGGCGGTAACTACGCTGCTTCTCTTGCAGGCCAGGACGAGGCTCACAAGCAGAACTATTCTCAGGTACTGTGGCTCGATGGTGTTGAGCGTAAGTACATCGAAGAAGTAGGTGCTATGAACATTATGTTCGTCATTGACGGCGAGGTAGTAACTCCCGAGCTTCAAGGCTCTATCCTTCCCGGTATCACAAGAAAGTCTGTTCTTGAACTCTGCCGCAAGTGGGGTATGAAGGTTTCCGAGAGAAGAATTACTATTCAGGAGATCTCTGACGCTTACGATGCAGGTAAGTTGCAGGAGGTATTCGGTACAGGTACAGCGGCAGTTATCTCTCCCGTAGGTCACCTCAAATGGGGCGACAAGGTTATGGAGATCAACGGCAACAAGATCGGCGAGATCTCTCAGAAGCTGTATGATACAATGACAGGTATGCAGTATGGCAAGATCGCTGATGATATGGGCTGGATCGTACCTCTTAAAAAGTAATATGCTTATTGCGGGATAACTAAATGTTTAAGAAAATATCAGCATTTCTTCTCTCGGCCGTTTTGCTTTTTTCGGGCTGTAATGGTAATCAGCCTTCTCAGACAACCACAGAACTTGTCCCGACACCCGAAGCGTGGGAATATGAAATGTACATTGAAGACCTTGACTACTTTGCCGAGCGTTATTTGCAAGGTATCTATGCTGCACAATCGGCTTTTTCAATGATGAACGAAGCTGATGCCAAAAAGTATATTGAAAGTGCGCTTGACGCTCTCACAGGTCTTGAAGGTGTAATTTGTCCTCCCACTCTCGAAGAAGTTCACGGTCAGTTCCTTCAAACTGTTGATATCCATAAAGAGTTTGCTGAATGTAGAATGGATCTAGCCGATTACCTATCCGAGTACCCCGATCTTACTCCCGAAGAACGTGTGGAATTCGATAAGATCTCCTCCAGAAGGGATGAAATTTCAGATAGGATCAACGAAGGCGGATATGCATTCTATAACAACTGGATAGCTGCTCAGAATGCCGCTTTTTCATATTTGCAGGACGGCGAATACAGAGCATATGCCACAGAACTGGAATACTTATGGGATGTGTACGCTGAAGAATTCGGTAAATTCTATGAAATCTACTTTAACGGCGGCGAAGGGGATATTGCTATTCACCTTGATAATAGCCTGACAGTATTGTTCGATATGGAAAATATGACTGTACCCGAACAGCTCAAATCCCGTCACGAAGAAATTAAAACAGCAATATTCACAGAACGTGATGCTTTGCAGGCACTGTTGACCATAGTAGGATTATACAGACAATATCCTGAAACTAAGCTTGAAGATATGCCTGCTGATGTACAGGATGAGATTCAGAAATGCGGCGAAGTATTCGATGCTCATTTCAATGAAAACAACGCTGATTACTATGCATTGGACGAGGCTGTCAGCACCGCTCTCGAAGCTGCGACAGCAGGTCAGTAATAGTTAATATTGTCCCTGCAAGCCACGCAGGGCGTGAAAGGAAATATAAAATATGTTAAACACAGAAAAGACACTTGACAAAATTGTTGCACTCTGCAAGGGCAGAGGTTTCGTGTACCCCGGCAGTGAGATCTATGGCGGTCTTGCGAATACCTGGGACTACGGTCCTCTCGGTGCAGTTCTGAAAGACAATTTGAAGAATGCCTGGAAGAAGAAGTTCATTCAGGAGAACAAGTACAATGTAGGTCTTGATTCCGCTATCCTGATGAATCCCCAGACCTGGGTGGCTTCGGGACACGTTGGCGGCTTCTCTGATCCTCTTATGGACTGTAAGGATTGTAAGACACGTCACCGTGCTGACAAGCTTATCGAAGACTTCGGCGAAACTGATGCAAACGGCTGGGATAACAACCAGATGATGACATATATCAAGGAGAAGGAGATCTGCTGTCCCAACTGCGGAAGCAAGAACTTTACTGATATTCGTCAGTTCAACCTGATGTTCAAGACATTCCAGGGTGTTACAGAGGACAGCAAGAGTGAGATATATCTTCGTCCCGAAACTGCACAGGGTATCTTTGTAAACTTTGCAAATATCCAGAGAACCAGCCGTAAAAAGGTGCCTTTCGGCGTTGCACAGGTTGGTAAGTCTTTCCGTAATGAGATCACACCCGGACAGTTTATTTTCCGTGTGCGTGAGTTTGAGCAGATGGAGCTTGAATTCTTCTGTAAGCCCGGCACTGACCTTGAATGGTTTGAATATTGGAGAACATACTGCAAGAACTTCCTGCTTGACCTCGGTCTGAAAGAGGAGAATATCAGACTTCGTGACCACTCTCCCGAGGAACTTTGCTTCTACTCCAAGGCAACAACAGACTTTGAGTTCCTGTTCCCCTTTGGCTGGGGTGAGCTTTGGGGCGTTGCTGACCGAACAGACTACGACCTCACTCAGCATATGAAGACAAGCGGCAAGAGTCTTGAATACTTCGACCCTGAAACAAACGAGAAGTATGTTCCCTACGTTGTAGAGCCTTCTCTCGGTGTTGAGCGTCTGTTCCTTGCTGTTGTATGCGACGCATACGATGAAGAGGCACTTGAAGACGGCACAACCAGAACAGTAATGCACCTGCACCCTGCACTTGCACCTGTTAAGGCTGCTGTGCTTCCCCTGTCCAAAAAGCTTTCCGACAAGGCTACCGAGCTTTATGAAGAGCTTTCCAAGTATTTCCCTGTTGAATTTGATGACGCAGGTGCTATCGGCAAACGTTACCGCAGACAGGACGAGATAGGTACTCCTTTCTGTATCACTATCGACTTTGATACAGTTGAAAAGGATAACTGTGTAACAGTTCGTGAGCGTGATACTATGGAGCAGGTTAGAATTCCGATCTCTGAGGTCAAGGCTTATATCGAAGAAAGAACATTCTTCTGATAAGTTTCGTTTCTAGCTTGAAAATAGAGTAATCATATAAAAACAAAATCCACAGAGATGTTTTACACTCTGTGGATTTTACTATATTCAAAATAGCTAAGTGTTATCCCCTGAATCTTTTTTTAGGTTCGGGGGATATTGTTTTAGTCTTTTTTCAGATAGAATGCGGTGACGGTGCGAATTACTCCTGAAATATGGTCGAAGCCTTTCAGAACAATGCCGTCGTGGGACATAAGCTCGCCTGCACTAAGCTCATCAAGTGAGCAGGCAAATACGCTCTCGCCCGAGCAGACGATATGCATTTTGTCATCAATTATATTTAATGCACCGTCTGTGCCAAGGCGGATTTCTTTATAGGTGTCGGGGTCACGCATTGAGGCGTATTGTATCCTTTTATAGTTCAGTGCAAGGATAGATTCAAGCGGCATACTGTCTTTTTGCTTTTTCTTTTTTCCGAAACCAAACATAATTATCTCCTTTTATCATTCCGATAAATGTAAAAGCCACACCTGTTTAACAAGAGTGGCTTTTATGTTTATTAGTCCTCTCCGAGTTTCAGAGCCTTGTTGATATTGATCTTACGGATAATTCCGCCGAGTATCGCAAAGCCGCCTATCAGCATTATTGCAATGATTATATACATCTTGATATAGTCACCGCCCTCGCCTTGTACAGTAAAGGGAGGAACTTGATTTGCAGCGTCGTACATCGTGCGGAACAGCGGCACGAACAGATCACTTGCGATACCGCCGAGGACAAATCCTGCTGCGATAGAGGCAACGCTGACAAGAAGCTGTTCATAGCCGAGGGTTGCGATTATCTCCTTAAAGGTAACGCCCATAGCACGAAGCACACCGAATTGCAGCGTCCTTGAACGAATGGAGATTATCCAGTAGATAAGGAAGCCGATTACAGTCATCAGCATAATTACTACAAATCCGAGGGTTAAAGCACCGTTCATACCCTGTAATTCGGGGTCGGTCTTTTCCTCAATAAGCAGCTGAGAGCTATCGGTTATTCTCTGTATCTTGATGTTCTGCTCTTCTATATCTGCGTAAAGCTGTTCGCTTGTTGCACCCTCTGCCAGTTTCAGCCATACCTGATACGGCTCGAATTCCACAAGCTTTCGGATATAGTTGTAATTACATACAAGGAAATCCTTTGCTGCGGTTTCGCCTGAGCGACTGTCTATTTCGATACGCTCTGAGGGATCTATGCTAGGCCAGTAGTCTACAAAAGCAACAACGGTCAGGGCTACGGAGTCGTTTCCGCCCCACTTGACAGATATAGTGTCGCCTAGCTGTACACCCTTTTCTTCCCAACTGCGGGAAGCGAGTACGCCGTTTTTGCAATCGACTAATGCGTTGCAATAGTTCCACCAGTGAACCGGGAGCAGATCATCTCTGAACCAAGCTGCCTTTGAGAATTTGCCGGGCTCAATACACATAAGCGTAGAATCGGCATTGTTTCGTACACTGCCTATCGCTGTGGAAACATCGGTTTTAAGTACCTTTGTTGCCGTTTTCACGCCGCTAAGCTTTTCATATATTTCAAAATCAGGCTCGACGTAACTGGATTCGTCCTCTACGGATTGCAGTCTCCAAAATACATCTAAAACAACATCTGTACCTGTGGAATAGTATATCCTGTCGGATTTGCTGTTGTTTATAGCTCTTGCGGTGTTTGCCGAGAATATTCCCAGACCGAATGTTATACAAAGGAACAGCATAAGGAAACGTTCCCTTCCGCCCTGTGAACGAGCAACGGAGGTTATTGCAACGTACTGTGCAACACTCCAAAAACGCTTTCCGATAAAGTAAATGAGCTTTAAAAGATACGGATAAAGTCTTATGAAAAGAAGTCCGCCGCCCATTATAAACATTGTTGAAAATACAAAATAAAGAGGGTTGATACTGCCGTCTGAAATGAATGTTCCGTCTGTGAACTGTTCTTCCAGTTTCTTTACGGTAAGCATATACCATACAAGAGAGCCACCGAGGAGCAGAATATCTACGCATATCTTTTCCCACATAGCCATTTTAACGACTTTTGCTTTGCTCTGCTTGTACTTTACGATAGAGAGCTTTGAAGCGGGAATGATAGGCAGCATAGTTGTTACAAAGAATACTGCAATAGCAATAAATGCGTAGATGAATGCGTCAAGGCTAAGCTTGGCTGCAAGACCTGTTCTGTTTACAAATTCAAGGAAGCCGTTGGAAACTCCCAGAAAACTGCACAGACAAAGACCGATAAGCGGAGCAAATATCAGCGTGGCAAGTCCAAGGACTCCGGCTTCCATAGCATAGATACCGAATATCTGCTTTGAAGAGGCTCCACGGCTCTTGAACACAGCTATCTCGTTCTTTTCCTGCTCAACGTTTAACTGAGATACCATAAACAGATAGAACGCCAACATTACTATCGTGGGTATCTGTAACACCCATAGCATAGATTTCAGATTTTCCGCACGGACTGCGTATTCTGTCAGGATATCATAGATGCCCATTGAGAATTTATAGCCGTAAGAGGGATATATCTGAAAGTCCTCTTCAAGGGATCTTGTTACAGAGGACAGTTCGTTCAGATCCATTCTCTGATAATCAAGCGAATAACGGGCGGTAATGTCACTTAATATAGTAACGCCTGTTGCGAGATAATCATTTATAAATAGATCGTAATCCATTATCAGTGCATTGAGATAGTCGTCCATAGTTTCAGACCAGTAGCTGTCTGTTTCGCTGAGTTGCTCATATACACCGACTACCGTTACGGTCATAGGTTCTGTTTTGCTGTAAAAATTGTTCTGTATTCTGTATGTACCGCCGCAGACTATATCTAGGGTCTTCATACATTCGGCATTACAGATGACTTCATAGCTGCCGTCTGCTGCTTTCTGGGTTTCGTACATTCTGCCTTCAATGATATTTATGTGGTCGGCGATATTGCTCATACCCATAACCTTTACACGCAGATTGCTGGGGTCGAGGATATACACGAACGTATCCTGTACGATAGTTTTACTGTCTGTTTTCTGCATACCCAAAGCGGCTGTACGCTGCTCGGCAAGACTGGTCAGCGTTTCTATTGTGGAAATGCGTTCGTCGTAGGTGGATTTCATTTGCATAGACGTTGAAACGGAATACTCGCCGGGATACAGACCGGTATCCTCCTGATATTGCTGCATATCTTTTATAAGAATACGCTGCAAGGAGGCGTCCATATATATCGGCACTGTACTCATCATACCTGCTGCCAACAGAAATCCTATAAATAAGCACAATACCATCCATTTGGTATTACGCATTTTTCTGAAAAGAAGAGTTAACAAACCATACCTCCGAATCGTTAATTGTCCTTATCTGTCAGCGTACTACTACCCTGTCGCCTGCGTTCAGCCCTGAGGTTATTTCGGCTTCGGTGGCGTTTGTTATGCCGACTGTAACGTCAACTTCCTTCTTGTTGTCGTTTTCATCTAAAATAACAACATAGGTACGGTCGCCGTCTGTTTTTATGAGGGTCTTTGATATTACCACGGCATTTTTATGGATATCGTATATGGCGGATATATCTGCAACCTTTCCTACGGTGAGATAGCTTGGTATTTCGCCTTTAAATTCACAGAAAATAGATTCTGTATCAGAGAAGAGCCAATCATATCCTTCGTAAATGCCCTCTACCACATCGGACGGGGTCTTAGTTACATATCCCTGAAATTCTTTTCCGTCAACGGTGATGGTTACGTCCTGATTTATCGGAAAGGCTCTGAGGGTACTGGAAGTGTATTTTACGAATACGGTAGAGGGATCGATTATCTTTACAATAGTTTTATATGCTGTGATCCTTTCGCCGGGCTTCATATCCTGAATATAACATACCTGACCTGACATTCCTGCATACAGGTGAGATACGTTCATCAGTCTTTCGTATTCTGTAAGTGTATTCTGCTCCATTTCATAGTCAAGCTTGTCTGTGGAGCTGCCTGTTGCTATGTATGTGAGGCGGGCTTTTTCTACAATAAGTTTTTGCTGCTCATATAGATATTCGAGATTACCCGTATCTAGCTCTGCAAGTAATTCGCCTTCCTCTACAAACTGGCCGGGGACTACATAGATTTTTTTGAGAATTCCGCCGCTTTCGGTGAAACTTGCATCGTATTCCCTTTTGCTTACAATATGTCCTGTTGCAGAGGTCTTGTCCGCAATGTCCTTTAATTTTGCTGTATAGGTAGAGTAGGCCACTTCCTCTATCGGTACAGTCGGAGGTTCAAGGAGTTCTTCTTCGGCGGGAAAAAAATAACAGCTTGAAAGGGATAGGGTAACTGCTGCTGTGAGCAGGATCTTTATAAGTCGTTTTTTCATTATTTATACCTCTTATATGAGTTTACATATTTCTACATATATAATATAACACGAATGTTTGCAAAACACCAGTAGGCAAGGAGTAAAATCGTAATAAATAAATAAAAACGTACAAATTATTTGTACGTTTTTACCAGTTATAGTTATATTGTGTAATTATGAAATTATTCGGGCAGATGAGAAAGCTGTTTTTTATATGTGCGAACCATTATTATAATAGAAAGTATACAAGCAACTATTTCGGCAGCAGGATAAGCATAGTAGACAGCGGCAGGACCTGAGATATATAGAAGTGCGATAAACACAGGCAACATTACAATCGCTTGTCTGATAGATGATATTATAAGGCTGGAAAAACCTTTTCCGAGAGCCTGAAAAGTACCGCTGCAAACAATGGCTACTGCACTGAAAATAAAGCTTAGGGAAATAATACGGAACGCAGAACAACCAGCTTCCAGTGTTTCGGGAGAGGGGTTGAACATACCGAGCAATATGTCGGGGATCAGCCAAAACAACAGTGTGCCTAATAACATTACAGACATTGCGAATATCAGCGAAATTCGCAGCGTATCGATGATTCGTTTGCGGTGTCGTGCTCCGTAATTATATGCTATAATAGGAATGATACCGTTGTTAAGACCGAATATAGGCATAAACACAAAGCTTTGTATCTTGAAATATACTCCGACTATCCATACAGAAAGCTCGGATACGGGCATAAGCAGACCGTTGATGACAGTGAGTATAACAGAGTTTAAAGCCTGCATTATAATAGAGGGAAATCCCACTTGATAAATAGTAAGTATCATTCTTCCGTTTGGTTTCATCTGGCGGAAGGATATTTTAAATTCTTTTGTTTTCTTGATAACGACGAATATTCCCATAATTCCTGCGAGGGTTTGACCGCAGACGGTTGCGATTGCTGCACCTGCTACACCCATTGCCGGAAGCCCAAGATATCCGAATATAAGGATAGGGTCGAGTATTATGTTGGTAACAGCACCGATTATCTGTAATATCATACTCCAAGTTGCATTTCCTGTGCCTTGAAGTATTCTTTCGCAGTTTATCTGCAAAAACACTCCAAATGACGCACAGCAGCATATTTGGAGATAGGATATACCCATATCGCATATTTCTTTATTATCGGTCGTGGCGGTGAAGAATGGCCCCGAAAAAATCAATCCGAATATGAAGAAAAGGAGAAAGCTACAACCGGACAGGAAGAATCCTTGGTTTGCAGCAATACCGGCATCGGTGAAATTCTTTTCGCCGAGTTTTCTCGACATAAGACTGCTTGTGCCTACACCTGTGCCGACAGCTACCGCAATAATAAGCATTTGGATAGGAAATGCTAATGATATTGCTTTTGTTGCATTTTCGTTTATTTGAGCAACGAATACGCTGTCCACTATATTATATAGTGCTTGCACAAGATTTGATATGATGAGAGGCAGGGCCATAGATATTACAAGCTTTCTAACAGGCATAGTTCCAAGCTTGTTTTCAGTTTTGATGGTGTTCTCGTTCAATTCTACACGTCCTTATATATTTGTTTTCCGAAGATATAGTTTATCACAATTTGCATTAAGTGTCAATAAAACGAAAGGGCATATGTGTTTTTTAGACAGATGTTGTGCAACGTGCTTATAAACAAAGGGTAAAAACAAAGTACGATTAAGACAAACTGCACAGAGTTGCAGAAAATGCTGAAAAAAGGGTTGACAAATGATTACGGAAGTGTTATAATACAAAAGCTGTCTGACGAAAGAGCGAAAGCGGATCGGAAATCGGCTCGAAAAAAGTTTGAAAAGAATTTGAAAAAAGTACTTGACAAACCGAAAAGAGTATGATATAATAGACAGGCTGCTGAAAAGCGGATATC
>JAZUSC010000044.1:0-22848 GCA_045606505.1 Oscillospiraceae bacterium | reverse complement strand
GTGAGCATTCCTTTGTGTCGGCGATGAGGTCGTTGACGTTTATACCCTCAACGTGGGGGTGCTGGTCGGAGTGGTTCTGTATCTCGTGACCTGCGTCAAAGAACTTCTCCACGTCGTCGGGGTAGCGATCGCACCAGTCACCTGTAACGAAGAATGTTGCCTCGGCGTCGTACTCGTCAAGTATCTCGATAAGCTCGTTAGTGTTTGAGTTTTCCCACGCCACATCAAAGGTGAGAGCTATCTTGTTGTCGCCCCTGTCAACGCTGTATATAGGCAGCAGCTTTCCCGCCGCCTGCGTCCCTACCGAGGTGAATACCGCCACAGCTCCCACCGCAACTGCCGCTACTGCCATTGAGGACAGCACAGCCACACGCTTGATCTGTTTTTTAGTTAGTGTATACATTCGCATTGTGATCCCTCCGTAATATACTTTTTTGTAGGAGTATATTCGGCGTTACGGACAATTATGACAGGCTTTCTCCGAAACAAACAATTCTCCCCAAAGACCGTGGCCTTTGGGGAGATGCTTTATGCTGCTATAATTCTATCAGTTGTAGTCGAATAATTCGTCAGCCTGTACGGGAGTGGGGATAAGAGTATCATCTTCGTTGGAAGTACCGCTTACTGTGATTATATCTTCCACGGTGAATTTTGTTATCTCAACTACGGGAGATGTATATTTTTCTTTCATACTTTTCCTCCTTATTTCTTGTAGTTGATAGTGTAATTAGAGAAAGTGATCTCATCATCAGCGGGAACGTTATCTATGATAACGGTAAGGAATGCGTGATTGCCGCCTGCCTTTACCTTTTCGCCGTTGATGTTAAGGAAGGAGAACACTGTATCAGCTGTAAGGGTAATGTACTGGTCAGCCTTTTTGCTGTATACTGTTATAGAAACGCTTTCAGCGTGTTTCAGTTCTTCTTTCTCTACCATCTGAACGATTCTCAGAGAGTATACGTCCTCGTTCTTGGTGTTTTTCTTGTTTTCCTTGTGACCCTGTGTTTTGCCGTTTGTAACCTTGCCGGGTGCTTCTTCCTCGGTAACTGTGTTATCCTTGGACTCTTCCAGTTCCTCTTCAAGCTTTTCCTTTTCTTCCTCGGGAAGAGTTTCGGGCTTTACCTCCTCAGCCTTGGGCTTGGGAGTATTGGGTGTGGGGGAGAAGATGAAGTTTCCGACCTCTACGCCCATACCGTTGATAACAAGCTCGCATCTGTGGTTAGCCCAGTCTTGTATCATTTCAATGTCGCTCTTTGTTACCTTTACTTCGCAGATACCGTCCTCTGTGAATTTCTTGGGTGCGGAGAATATAGGATTCCAGCCATCCTCCTCGCTGCCGCCTGTTTCAAGCCAGGTCCACTCGTTCCATATAGCATTTACCTCGTGAGCGTCGTATCCGTCAAGGAGCTTTACCTCAAATCTGATAGTACCGGGAACTTCTATCTTACTCAGATCTGTCCACATAACGTTGTGCTGTGAGCCTTCGGATTCGATAAAAGACCAGTCCTCGTCTATTAAAAGGTCGTTGGGACCCATTACGGGCATAGACACAGGAGTAGTATCAAGGGTAAGCTCGGATACGAATATCTCCATATCGGGGCCGTAAAGGTTTGCTGTAAGTCTGGGGTTTTTCTCTATACAGCCGCGGTATGTTCTTTCGATAACACGTTCGATGGTGGAGGGTACGAAATTATAACCCGCTGTCCATTCCTCTTCGCCTTCATCGTTTATTCTCTCGCCGCATACGCTGATAGTAGCCGTCTGGTTTGTAGCATTTGCACCAGCAACATACTTTATCTTCATAGATACTGTATTAACAGCACCCATATCAAAGTTATCAGGTCTTACGGGCAGCTCGCTGTACGACTTGGAAAGACCGCCGCTGTAAAAGTAGTAGCTGTCCTCGCCTGTCTGTACCCACTGACCTACAACGCTCTTGGGGTTTGCAAAATCAGTAGTAGAATAGTTGATATCGGTTACGGTTATCTTGGTGTTGGGCGTCATATCACAACCGCTCACACAAAGTGAACTCCAACCGCCTACATAGTCGAATACCAGTAAAAGCTCCTCGCCGTCGGTTACGGGCATTCCTGCACCGCCCTTTGATGTATCATCGCCATTTAAGCGGAGGGAAGCGAATACTGTGCCGTCTACCTCTACTTTTGCACTTGCATACTTTAAATTAGCCCAGTCAACTTCGGTGTTGCTGCTTAGGCTGAACTCGGGCAGATCGCCGCCTTTGCCGCTGTCCTTGTATTCCCAGCCGCCCTCAACGGGATACCACTCGTCATATACATTAGAGTAATCTCTTGCTTCTTTGGAGAATGTGACATCGGTCACGGTCACTTTTGTACCTGCCTTAACGCCAAAGCTGTTATCCCAGTCAACGTGCCAGAAAGAAAGGTCAAGACCGTAGACTTCCGCACCGTTTGTTTCACGGTATACTGTAATTGTTTCGCCGCCTGTAAGATACTTTTCTGTGCCGTCTGTGTAGTCGTCGCCCTCGCCTGTCAGATTGCCGCAGATAACGGGGATAGTATCATTGTCAGCTGTTAAGGTTACGGAAACATACTTCACATCGCCCCAATCGAGATTGTTGGGCTTTAAGTTCATAAGATTAAGGGGTGCGGGGGTATTTTCGGTATCCTCACCGTGGGTGTAGTGCCAAGCACCGTTCTGCTGATACCACTCGCCTGTAACACCTGTGTAATCTCTCTCCTCTTTGGAGAAAGTGATGTTGCTTACGGTAACGACAGTGCCTTCGTCTATAATGTAATTATTCTCGTAGTCAACAGCCCAGAAGCTCAGATCTATGTATTCTGGTGTTTCTGCACCGTTTGTTTCGAGGTAAAGGGTTTCAGTATTACCGTCTGATATGATTTTTGAAGTACCGTTTGCCCAGTCGTCTTCAATGCCTGTCAGATTACCGCCGATAACAACGTTAGCGGTCTTGTCAACTGTTACATCAGCGGATACATACTTAACATCAGACCAATTTGTATCTTCGGGTTTTAACGGGGCAAGATTCAGACTTGGCGGATAAGCACTTGTATCCTCACCGTGGGTATAGTGCCAAGCACCGTCCTTTTCGTACCACTCGCCTGTAACACCTGTGTAATCTCTCTCCTCTGTGGAGAAAGTGATGTCTGTTACTGTAACAGCCTGACTTCCTGCAAGAGCAACACCGTCCCCGTCGTCATCTCTGAATGACAGGTTTATCCAGGTTGGGTCATCGCCGTTCATATTGAAGTAAACGGTAGCCTCGCCGTTGTCGATGTACTTTGAGTCGCAGCCTATCCAAGCATCATCGGTTTCTTCTCCTGTGTAGTTTACATCAATACCGATGCATGCTGTTCCCTCTGTGGAAACTGTTGCGGAGATGTACTTTACATTCGCCCAGTTAACGTTCTTGCTTGTGGCTATCTCCATAAGGTCAAGACTAAACCAATCCTTATCGGAGTCAGCGGTGTATGTCCACGTGTCGTCGGTGTTTGTCCAGCCGTCGTCAGTATTCGCCGCAAACGAAGTGAACGCAACAGATGTGAATGCCACCGCTGCCGCAACGATCAGCGATGTAATTCGTTTGAAGTTCATAATATTTCCTCCTTGTTTTCAGATTATGTAAGTTAAACCTAAATAAAGGCATACTACATCTCCATAATTTTATCACAAAATTTCTTGGATTTGGTATGCAGGATTGCACACTTTATTATATATAGCCGATTTGAGCGGAGTTTATTGACTATCGCCCAAAAGTGTGGTATACTTATCCTGCACCACATACTGAAAACGGGGAGATATCCTATGAAAAGCTTTGACACAACGGAAGAATATCTGATACATCTCATTTCTGCTGTGCTGCACGACGCAGCTCCCGAGCCTTTGCCCGATAATATAGACGCAGCGGCTCTGCTTTCACTTGCGAGATCTCATAGCGTTGCTAATGTCGCATACTACGCTTTGGAGAGGCAAGAAAAGGCTCTCCCCGAAAGCATAGCGGCACAGTGGCGTGAAGTCCGTGATAAGGACATAATGAAAGACATCTTGCAGCAGACGGAATACGAGATGCTGTGCGGAGCATACGAAGAGGCGGGAATACGCTTTATCCCCCTTAAAGGTATCATCATCAAGTCACTTTATCCGCAGTCTGACTATCGCACTATGTCGGATATAGACATAGTGATAGACCCCGAAAATGCTAAAAAGGCAGGGGAGGTAATGATCTCCCTCGGGTATAAGGCTGACAGCCTTGAAACGGGCGTACATGACGTCTACCACAAAAAGCCTGTCACAAGCATTGAGATACACCGTGAGCTTTTCGGCGATGAGGGACATGAGTTTGCACCGATATTCTCCGATCCGTGGAGATACTGCGAAAAGCACTCCGAAACAAGATACGAGTTTTGCGGCGAGTTTTTTCTTGCCTACCTTATCGCCCACGGAATAAAGCATTTTCAGCAGGGCGGCACGGGTATTCGCACCTTTATGGATATACACATCTATCTTGAAAAATACAAAGACCGCCTTGACCTTGAAAGGACGGCGGAGCTTTTTGATTCTGTCGGACAGCGGAATATGTATGAGGATTTCATAGCCCTTGCGGATATGTGGTTTGGCTCAGGCGAGAAAAAGGAGAGCCTTGCCGATATGTCGAGGTATATCATAAAGGGCGGCACCTACGGTACATTTGAAAACAGCGTTGAGTATCAGCTGCAAAAAAAGAGCAAGGCGGGATATGTTATTTCAAAGCTGTTTCCGCCGCTTATAACTATGCAGCAGCATTACCCTGTGCTTAGAAAAGCACCTGTACTTCTGCCTGTTATGTGGATAGTCCGTATGTTTACTAAGCCTTTTATAAATTTCAAGCAAAACAGGGCAAAGCTTAAAGCACTGACCAAAAAATAATAAAAAGAGGAGAGTTTTTGCTCTCCTCTCAGCCTGTCGAAAAACTAAGTTTTTGCCCGCAAAGCGTGCTTTTTTGATAACTTTTTTGGTGTGGCTTTGCCGCACCAAAAAACACTTCTATCCGCACAACTGTGCGAGTTGGCGGCATCGCCGCCGGCGAGTGCGGGCAGTGGGGATGTTTCGGCGGAAAAGTCCCAACGGGACTTTTTCGACGGTCTCAGCGGTATTGCATTTTTGCAATACCGCATTTTATTGAATATTATCAGTTTATTTCCTTGCTATATCCAGCACCGTTTCAAGCACGAACTCCGAAAAAGGCTTGTTTTCGGGACAGATACAGCGATCCTTGTAGCTTTGAGAGGTCATCTTCTCGTCATTCGGAATTATCGCAATATCCGCAAGGGTCAGCATAGGCAGGTCTATCGGACTGTCGCCTGCCGCAACTATGTAATCGGCATTGACCCTTTCAGCCATACGCTTTGTGGCAACTCCTTTATCAGCGGCAGGGGGGAAGAGGTATATCTTCTTTCCCGCACACTGTACATTAAGGCTTGTAAGCACTTTCAACTGCTCTGTCATTGCAAGGGGGGAGATACCCTCCGCACAGTACACGAAAAGATACATCTCATCAACGATACGCACACGGATAAAGCTATCCGACGGTTCAAGCATTTTGAACATACGCTCTATCTCCGCCTTGTGCGGCATCGTGCTTTCCAAAGACTGCATCCACCATTCTTCGTTAAGCTTGTCGCCCTCCAAAAGCAGTGTGCCGTTTGTGACAAGGGCGGCTTTCGGTCTGCCCTCGCCGAAGTCGATACGGCTGTACTGCTCCACAGAGCGTGTGGTGAGGGGGATCATCTCCACATTGTCAAGTGCGGTGACCTGTTTTAACAGCTCCAAAGTACGGGGAGAGGTAAATCCCTGCTCCTTATCCTTTAATATCTCGACGCACACGTCGCCCTCTTTTTTGTGCTTGTAGGAGTATAACAGCGTGTTATCTATGTCGCACATAAAAAGTATCTTTTTCATCTCAGTTGTCGGCGAGGTGCTTTATAAGTCCGCACGCCTTGTAGTTTTTCAGCGGATACTGTATTACCTCCACGCCTTTCTCCTTTGCAAGTTGATAGATATGTCCCAGATGCTCATTGTCGTCAAGGCTGTGTACAAGCAGTTTCCACGGTACACGTCTTAGCAGTACACGGGTAGCCTCTCCTATGCTTGGCTTTACAAGGTTGATGTCCTCTATGCCGAAGTGCTGTGCTATCTCCCTTACCTCGTCAAGACCTGTGCGGTCGGGGGATATCTCATCGGGATAGTCGGAGTTAAAGTCAAACTCACGCTCCACTGTTTCGATAAACCTGTATGTAAGGTCTTTATCGGCAAGTTCACCGTAGTACATAGCACCGTGGAAGTCGTTCTCCCCGATTATATCGGAGCGGAGGAAAGTCCTGCTCATAAGCCCCGAAACTGTGGAGTTAAGGCAAGAACTTGCAATAAGAAAATCCTTGTACGTACCGCATTTTCCTGCGATATTCGCAGGGTCGGACAGCACCGCAAGGGAGGGGTCTACGCCCTCAAAATCACGCATAGCCTCGTCAAGCTGACGCTGTATCGCACCCTTTCCCGTCCAGCCGTCAACAAACTGGATATCAGCTGGAGCGTGTCGGTCGAGGATATATCTCATTGCGTTTTTATCTATCCCACGTCCACGGATAATGGAAATGGTGTAGTGCTTTATATCCGTACCGTATTTGCGGTCTATGTAGTGCTTTATCAGTATGCCTACGGGAGTACCTGCCCTTGCAAGGGAAACAAGAGCCGTTTTCTCGCCCTTTTCGGCATATATCCTTTCGGACACAGCACCGACAGCGTCTGCGGTTATCTTTGCGTATCTTTCCAGTGCGTCAAAGAAAGCATTCAGGTACTTTTCGCTCGGCTCGTATTCCAGGGGGAGCATTTCGCAGTAGTGCGTACCGCTTTGTATACGCTCCTCACGTTCCTTAGTGCCGAGGGGAGTGACAAGCCCTGTTATGTCTTTGAGCAGTATCTCAGCGTCCTCGGGCTTAAATGAGCTTCTCATCATCTCACCTCTCGATAAGTATTATATTTTCACAGCCGTGCTTTTTCAGTATATCAGCAATATCCGATATTGCTGATGTGTTATCGCCGTCTGTAAGCACTATCGCTCCGTCGTATTCGGCTATATTGTAGATAAAGGTTTCTCTGCCCTCTTCGTAAAAACTGCGTATCCTGTATCCATCTGTTATGGGGTAATCCTTGTCCGAGCAGATACCGATAGGACTTCTTGTGGTGGAGTGGGAGTATACCTCTTTATATCTTCCGCTGTCCTCCAAAACCTTGCCGAGGACTATTGCAGGATACATACATTCTTCCGTACCGAGTACAAGTATCTTTCCGCCCTCAGGAAGAATGCTCTTTATTTCGTGTGAAAGGGTCTTAGCCTTGCTAAGGCAGTCCTCTCTGTATTCCTCCATATCCACGCCGATACGGGGGTCTTTAAGCTGTACGCTGAAAACGTGACAGGGAGAGTATTCCTCCGCTGAAACAGGCTCTGCACCGTGAACATCGTATTTTGAAACGGCGGCGGTGTAGTCCTCCTCAGGGAGCTTTAACAGGCACTCCGAGATTATCCCTGCCGCATTCAGCCTTGCGAGGTTTTCCTCAGATACACGGCTTATTATCGAGGCGGCGACTATCCGTTTTCCCTCAAAGCCTTTTACAGTGCGGAGCCTCTCGACTATGTTTATCAGCGTTTTGCCCGTGGATATCTCATCATCAATAAGAATAATGGTGTCTGTGCTTTCCGCATACTCCGACAGCTTATCCGCACATATCTTCTGCTCTGCGGCGTGGCTGTGCTCCTCCGAGAAATACAGCCAACTATCTGCCTTTATATCCTCTCTTGTGGTGTGGATATATTTACAGTCCTTTAATTCCTCCGCAGCTGCGGCGGCGATAGCGGTAGCGGTCTCCGCAAAGCCTATCACCAGCTTTGCGTCGGGATATTTTCCGCAAAGAAGTCTGCCAAGCTCGTGCATCATTCCGAGAGCCTTTGCGGGACTTACCGCAATGTGCTTTGCCTGTAAGGGGTCTACCAGCAGATAGGCTCTTTTCGGATTGTTGTGACGCTTTGCGAGTCTTAAAATATCATCTTTTGTGTACATATCTTCTCCGTATCAAAGGCATATAGGACTTTCTATATGAGCCACCTTCTGCTCTGTTATGTCGGGGTATTCCCACGCTGTTTCCTCGCCCAGTAGCTGTTTTAAGGCTATTGCGGGGAGATTTATCCCCGTTGCCTTGCAGGAAAGCTGTAAGCCTCCCGACATACGGGGGTTTATTTCCAGCAGATAGGGGCGGTCGCCCTCGCATTTGAACTGTATATTCATCGGCATTTTAAGTTGAAGCCTGTCCATTATCTTCTCGCAGGCAGACATAATTTCAGGTTCAAACTGAACTATCGAGTAACGTTTTCCCGTCTTGTAGCGAGGGATAATAAGATTGCCCTGCTTTGTCGCAAGACAGTCACAGCTGTACTCCTTGCCGCTGAGATACGGCATTACCAGCATAGGAATACTGAAATCATACTCTGAAAGCACTGCAACGGCGGTATTGTATGTCACCTTAAAGCCGGGCTTGTTATAAAGTCCGTTTATGCCGTCTATCTTCGGGTCGATTATACGGAAGCTCCTTGCACCCTCGTCAATGGTCAGCTTGTAGCACACCCTGTCCCAGTCTGGCTTTAATTTCTCATAGGCCGCCTTGAACTCTTCAAGGCTCTTTGTTTCATAAACAGGGGGGATAAATTCGGGGCAGATATTTTTGAGCATCTCATAGGTCTGTATCTTGTCGTCAAGCTGTACAGCTATATCAGGGCGGCAGTCTGCAAACAGCTTTACGCCCGCCCTTTCAAACTCCTCCGAAAGGGAGATTATCTCCACAAGACCTCTGCGTGGCACGAAAACATCAACGCTGTTCTCCTTGCAGAAATCCACACACCATTTTGCGTAATCCTCTCCGCTTAGATCCTTAGGTTCGCTGTGCCATTCGTCGCAGGCGGTACGGAACACCGAAACATCATTCGTGCCTGAGCCTATGACATAACAATCTCCGCCAAGACCCTCCCTCATCATATTGATGAGATGATACGCAGTGCTGAACCAGTGGTTGAACCATATCCTCATACCCTTGACATCTCCTTTATACCGTAAATATCGCCGAGTATCTTTATCTTTCTTGCCCAGCGTGTGTGACATTTTACCTCGTTCATTCGGTTACCGTCGGAGCTTTTCGCAACTCCGCTTAGCTTACTGTCCCAGCCGAGTATATTAAGGGCGTCGTTGTAGTCCTCCTCGGACACTTTAAGGCTGTCATATATCACGGGTAACTGTGACGGGTGTATCGCTGTCTTTCCGGTAAAGCCGTTGAGCCTGTCAAGTTCCAATTCCGCTTTAAGGCCCTCCGACCACTTGCCCTCTGTACCCTCGCTGTCGAAGTATTCCCACACAGGGCCTGACACAACGTAGTCCGCCGAGAAAACACTGCTGATATCCACAAGGATATCACGTATAACGCCGAGGTCGTATATAGTGCGGTCAATGGGGCGGCGTACTCCGAATATATTGCTGAAATCATTGCCGCCGACACGGACGTTTAAGATATACGGCTGTACGGTGGACAGAAGATTTCGTATACGGTGAAGCTCGTCTGTGCGGTTAAGGCTTGACGCCGCAAGACGGCTCTCTATTATCGGCATAAAGTACAGCGGTTTCTCCCTGTTGCGGTTGAGCATAGTTATATTCTCCGCATAGTCGCCTCCGTTTGAGGAATCGAATTTTGGCAGTATGTAGCCTGTTATGATCTCTTCAAGACCGCACAGCATCTTGCTTATATGCATAAGGTGACTTGGAGTGCGTACTCTCACGAAGATGAGCGGCAGTTTGTCCTGCGGCACTGTTTCGGAGATAGCCGAAAGGGTAGCCACAAGGCTCTCCTCCGCCTGCGGCAAAGCACAGTCGAGTATGGAGTCCTCCAAGCAAAATGCGATAGACGTAAGGCAGGGATATGCCCTTGCTACAAGCTTGTCCGCAATTCCTGTGTTTATGGCGGGGGCATACAGCAGACCGCCTATCTTGTACGCTAAGGTTTCCGAGATAGATGACATTATTTGTACCTCAAAAAAATAAAGCGGGAAATTCCTTTGGCGAAATTCCCCGCCTGTATTACCGTTGTGTTATTATGCGTTTATGCCGTAGTTCTGGCAGAGTGCGGAAAGACCGCCCGAGAAGCCCGCACCGATAGCGTTGAACTTCCACTCGCCGTTGTGACGGTAGATCTCGCCGACAACAAGAGCTGTTTCGATAGAGAAATCCTCGCCGAGGTCGTAGCGGATAAGCTCTGTACCTGTGGACTCGTCAAGAACACGGATATATGCATTACTTACCTGACCGAAGTTCTGATTACGTGTATCAGCGTCGTAGATAGTAGCTGTAAAGTCGATCTTTGTGATGTTTGCGGGAACAGACGCAAGGTCGATAATGATCTGCTCGTCATCACCGTCGCCCTCGCCTGTGAGGTTATCGCCGAGGTGCTTTACAGAACCTGATGCGTGTTGGAGGTTGCCGTAGAAGATAAAGTCATTTTCAGTGGTAACCTTGTTGTTCTCTCCAAGCATAAATGCACAGGTGTCGAGGTCGAAAGCCGCACCGCCGTCATACTTGTTGGTGTCCCAGCCAAGGCCTACGATAAGCTTTGTAAGACCGGGGTTGCCCTTTGTGAGGTCTACTTTCTGACCCTTTGTAAGATTAACTGCCATTGTTTTGTCCTCCTGAAAAAATGATGTATAAAAATAAATTAGTTCCCTGAATAAGGTATCAATATAATTCTATCACTTTCAGCCAATATTTGCAAGAGGTTTTTTGCCGAAAGACCGAATTTTACAGAAAAATAACAAAACTCCCTTGCCTTAGTGAGAAAATAGTGCTATGATATAAAAGACCGCATTATTTCGTAAAAAAAGTCTGCAACTTTTTAGCACTTTAATCAGTTTTATATATGATTGTAAACTTTTATGAAAGGGCGTATCATTATGAAAAGACTATCAAGGATATTTCTTTCGGCATTTCTTTCCGCAGGACTGCTTATGACGGGCTGTGCCTCACAACAGGCAACAAGCGGCTCTGGTCACGGTGCGGCTGACAGCGATAATAATTCCACTGTGGTGCAGACCTCGTCTGCGAAAAGCCCCGTGGAAGTCACCACCACTGTGCCGACCACAACAAAGCAGAGGACAGAAGAACCCGTCCCCTCTGACAGAATGTTTAATATGGTAACGGAGGACGGCGGCAAATGCTATCCCTTAGGCACGGAGGGCATTAACTTAGTTGTTATGTACATCGGAAACGAGGAGGAGTACGAGTACAGCTTCGGCAGTGATTACAGGCTGACAAGACTTTCCGACAGCGGAGAGTGGGTGGACGTACCCTTTGCGGAGAACGCCGCATTTGACGCTCTCGGGCATATCATAAACGATAGATTTCCTAAAAACAACGTGTATATATCTCTCCGTGATGATTTCTACGCAGAGCCGCTAAGTGCGGGCGAATACCGTGTGGTAAAGACTATCTACGGCGAGGACATCGAGCTTTTCACAGAGTTTGAGCTGTACGACCCTGATGCGAGAGAGCCTGTACAGACCACGACCGAATATACCGACCCTGACCGTGAAGAGCCGCAAGTTACTACATCAGATGATGTTATAGTGGAGATAGACAATGGCGGCAAGGACATCACTACCGACACCGAGAGCATTTCTCTGAAATACACCTACATCGGCGAAAACGAGGGCGAGGTATGCTTTGGTATAGAGTATTCTCTTTTGAAATGGTCTGATGATCTTGGCGACTGGGAGGACGTAAAGTTTTCTGAAAATGCCGCTTTTATTGAACTGGGCTACTGCGTAAGCAAGGACTATCCGACTAACTCAACTGTTGTAACTCTCCGTGATGATTTCTATGCAGAGCCGCTCACAGCAGGCACTTATCTTATCCGTAAGCCTATTCTGGGAGATGTTATAGAGCTTACCTTCGAGATGAAAGCTGTGGACGATAACGGCACGACTATCGACAGCGAAAGCGGAGTCCTTACGCTCCATATAGACGAGATAAAGCCTGACGGTTTTGTATGCTCATTACCGTGGCCCTATCCTGCTGTTTACACGGTGGAGTGCGATACTTCCCTTTATACCGATTACTGCGTCGGCGATAATATCGATGTGGAATACGCACCTATGTACAAGCTTGAAGAATTCGTCTATCGTGTTATCCCCGTAAAGATATCCCCCAGCGATTTTGAGTTGCAGGAGGGCGTTGCGTATAAGCCTGTTATCTACCTCTATCCCGAGGAAAAGACCGACATCTCCGTAAAGCTTGACTATAACGGTACTCTGCTTGTTACCGCCCCCGAATACGGACAGGGCTGGAATGTTACAGCCTATCCCGACGGACGTTTGTTTACCTCTGACGGAGAGGAATATCCTTATCTCTTCTGGGAGGGCGAGCAGGATTACACGCTTGATACTTCTGAGGGCTTTTGTGTAAGCGGAGAGGACATCGCCGCATTCCTTGATGAAAAGCTTAGCTATCTTGGACTTTCCGACAGCGAAAAGGCGGAGTTTACAGAATTCTGGCTCCCTTTTATGGAAGGTAACAGCTACAACGTTATCCGCTTCCACAGCGAGGATTACACCGATAACGCAAGGCTCACGATAACTCCCGCACCCGATACGGTGATAAGAGTGTTTATGAGCTTCACCCCCTCCGATGAATATGTGGATATCCCACCGCAGAGCCTTGAAAAGGCTCCCGCAAGAGCAGGATTTACAGTCACCGAATGGGGCGGCTGTGTAATTAAGTGAGTATAATACCGCTGTGAAAAAACACGGCGGTATTTCTTTTGTTGACAACAGTTGTCGTTCTATGGTAATATAAAAACATAAAGAATTCCCGATAAAAACAGCTTACAGCCGCAAAGTTTAAGGGTATAACGCATACTTCACTGTGGTAAAGTGTGCAGTTTTGCATACCAAAATATTGTCGAATAAGTATATAATATATTTATATGCATTTTTTCAACAATATAATGGGATAATGAGTGAGAGATCGTGGAAAGAAAAGACGGCACTTGTATCGACAGCATAACAGAGGCGTTTTGCTCGTACGATAATTCGGATCGTGGAGGAGTTAAGCACCACGCACTGAAAAAGGGAACGCTTTTAAACGACAGATATATTATAGACAGGGTGATAGGCAAGGGCGGCTTTGCCATTACCTATCTTGCATACGACACCGCCGAGAAAAAGACTATTGCGGTAAAGGAATTCTACCCCTACGGCATTGCGGTACGTTCGTCGGACGGAACTACTATCGAGCCGCTGGGCAACGCAAACAAAGGTGCATTCGAGGAGGGCGTGGAGAAATTTTGCAGTGAGGCAAGTTACATAGCAAGGTTCAGATCTTCCTCCGAGATAATGGGTTTTTACTCCGCTTTCAGAGAGAACGGCACCTCATACTATGCAATGGAGTATTTCAGCGGCATAACGCTTAAAGAATACGTTTCCCGATATGGGACTATCACGCCCGAACAGGCGGTATATATAGCGGTCAGGATATCCGAGGCTCTTTCGGTGATACACTCCGACGGAGTGGTGCATCGTGATGTTTCTCCCGATAATATTATGCTTTGCACGAACGGTGAGGTAAAGCTCATTGATTTCGGTGCGGCAAGGCAGTTTATAGATTGCAGCGGCGGACTTTCCGTTATCGTAAAGCAGGGATTTACTCCGCTTGAACAGTATCAGCAGGACAGCAGACAGGGTGCGTGGACGGATATCTACTCACTGGGAGCGTCGCTTTTCTACGGGCTTACCGTTAAGACGCCCGACGACCCTATGTCAAGATTGCAGGACGACAGCCGTTTTGTATCGGAGATACAGTGCGTCCCCCTGCCGCTAAGGGAGATACTTATAAAGGCGGTATCGGTGGTTTCTGAGCAGCGTTATCAGAGCGGAGAGCAGCTTATTTCGGTACTGAGAGCCTGTGGCATAAATGAAAAGGGCTTTGCTGATATACTTACATCTTTGGAGTGAGAATTTTACAGAAAGGATCAGAGTATGAAAACATCAGATATAGAGATTGAACTTAAACGGGCTGAATTTTTTGATTCAGAGCTTATCACCTCGAACCCTGCACCGAAATACAGCGATGTTATAGACGCACTTCTTGAAGAAAAGGGTCTTAAACGCAGCGACATTATCCGTGAGCTTAACTATGACCGTACCTATGGTTATCAGATATTGAACGGCACAAGAGTTCCCACTAAAAAGCAGATTATTGAGATAGCCCTGTTAATAGGGATAACGACAGAGCAGCTTCAACAGTTGTTGAAGATATGCGGCAGAGAGGTCTTGTATGCCCGCAATATCGAGGACGCAAAGGTGATGTACGCCCTTGAACACAGCTACACCTACGAAAAGGCTGTCGAGTTTGTATGGGGCGGCGAATATTGAACCGAAAAATAATTTCTTTCCTCCGTATAGATATGCGGAGGATTTTTGTTTCTGGACATTCGGAGTATCCTTGACTAAACGACGCTTTGGTGATAAAATACGAAGTGGGGAAGAGGTGATGTTCGTGGCGATGTGCAGATATAGTTTGCCAAAGGTGATTACCGATAAATATGATGTATTGTCCTGTCTTAAAGAAAGTTCGGTACGACAGGTGTATCTTATACAAAACAGGGAGAGCGGCGAAAGGGCTGTGCTTAAATGCGGCAGCGGCGAAAACGGCGACCTGCTGTTTCAGGAATACAGCATAGCAAATACCCTCAGCGGTAGATGTGATATGCTGCTTAAAAGCATAGATTATTTTTTTGAGGAGCATACCCACTACTATATCCGAGAGTATGCAGAGGGTTGTTCTCTTGCGGAGCTTGTGCGTCAAAACGGAGCTTTCCCCGAAAAGGAGTGCAGACGTATAACAGCAGAACTGTGCAGATGTATAGATACTCTCCACCGACAGGAGCCGCCTGTAATATTCAGGGACATAAATCCCGACAATGTGCTGCTGTGCGATAACGGTGAGATAAAGCTTGTGGATATGGACTCTGCGAGGTATTATGACAAGACGGCATCTTCCGATACACGCTGCATAGGTACTAAGGAAATGGCAGCCCCCGAGCAGTTCGGATTTACCCAGACGAATGAGCGTACAGATATCTATGTACTGGGAATGCTGCTGCTATATATCTCCACAGGCACTTTTGACCGATACACAAAAGTCCCGAACGGACTTAAAAAGATAATAGAAAAAAGCACGTCCTTCGACCCGAAGGACAGGTATTCCTCTGCTGCGGAAATGGGCAGAGCATTAGCGGTACGCTCTCCGAAAAAGGCGGTGATATTGTCTTTGTGTGCGGTGGCTTTGATAGGTGTTACAGCTGCTGCGGTGTGTCTTTTCGGACGGGGATATCCTACCGAAAACAGCAGCTCTGCGGTAAGCGAGGTGCGTGTGGAGGCGGAGTTTACCGAAACACGCATAGAAAATGCTTTGAGAAAGCAGCTTGGTAAGACGGAGGACGAGCCGCTGTATCTTGACGAAATTGAAAAGGCGGAAACGCTGATAATGGTAGGTGATCTGACCTTTTCCGATTGGGAGGAGCTGGAATATTACCATACCCAGTGTTTAGACAGCTATGCTGCGTTGCCGTCTATGGCAGAGCCTTTGCAGCTTGACGACCTTGAAATGATGAAAGGGCTGAAATACCTTTCCCTTGACAAACAGGGGCTTACAGACCTGTCCTGCCTTTCGGGGCTGAGCCTTGAAAAGCTCAGCATTATGGATAACAAGCTTACTGATATCTCAGCTTTGGCTGAGCAGACAGAGCTTACCCATTTAAAGCTCAGCAGCAATTATGACCTTACGGATATATCGCCCCTTGCGGAGCTTAAAAATCTGAAAGTGCTTATCCTTTCCTGCTGCGTTTCTCTTGAAGATGTTGACTGTTTGACGGCTCTGCCGCTGGAATTACTGCATATCAACTACACAGAGGTAAAGCACATAGAGGGCTTATCTCAGCTGACCACATTGAAAGAGTTTTTGTTCTCTCAGCTTGATGAATACACTCTGCGGCAGATACTGCATCTTACCGCTCTTGAAGGCGTGGAGATATGCGGCTGCTCAGCAATAACGGATATGTCGTATTTTACGGGACTTGACAGGCTCTGCTATCTATGTATAGCCGACTGTGAGAATTTCACAGATATCAGCGGCGTTTCGCAGCTGCCTGCACTGGATAATTTTTCAGTTTACAATTCAGCCGTAAGCGACCTCCCCGAGGAGATATCAGAGGCGGTCATCAGGAATATAGACCTGCGTAAAAGCCTTGTTGAGGACTTTGAAGCACTTACAGGCTGCGATACCTTACAGGTGATATATGCCGACGAAAAGTATCATCAGCAGCTATACAGACTTTTCAGCGGCAGAGATGTAAGTATAATGTCCTGACAGATTCCCCCTTTATCGGGAAGAATACACTGTATTACCGGTATTTTTGCATTGATTAGCGGGGGAGGGTGTGGTATAATTATATTATCCCAAGGGACACCGGTTAGCCTCGGGAAATAAAAAAGGAGGTTCAACATAATGTGCAATTTCTTTACATTCTGCTGTGACTTCACTGCTCTCTGCGAGTGGCTCCGCAGCCTTTGTGCGTAATCCGACATAGTATTTTGATATTTAGACCGCCGTGTGCATAACGGCGGTCTTGCTTTATATATGAGAGTTTTTTAAAAAGCACTTGACTTTTTCACGCAGTTGCGGTATAATATTCTAGTATTATCGAGATGTGGCTCAGTTTGGTAGAGCGCTGCGTTCGGGACGCAGAGGTCGCAGGTTCAAATCCTGTCATCTCGACCAATAAAAAAGGACGCTTTTCGGCGTCCTTTTTTATTGGTCTGCGGCAGTTCTACGCTTCGTTGACAGAGGGTCAACGATCTCGCTTTGCGAGACCGCTCCGAAGCCGTCGACCTGTGCTGTAAGATCATACGTGACGCTGAAAAGCGTCCTTTTTTATTGGTCTGCGGCGATTCTACGCTTCGTTGACAGAGGGTCAACGATCTCGCTTTGCGAGACCGCTCCGAAGCCGTCGACCTGTGCCGTAAGATCATACGTGACGCTGAAAAGCGTCCTTTTTTATTGGTCTGCGGTGGTTCTACGCTTCACTTTATCCCTTGCAAATCATACAATATTGTGCTATACTTTGGATATAAGACCCAATATGAACGGAGTTGACAAAATGGACAATGAGAAAAAACTCAGCAAAGGGATAATTGCAGCTTTCACGATTATGGGAGTTGTGATAATCGGCCTTACGATAGCTTTGATAATCAGCATTACTTCTAACTCTTCGCAGGTTTCAGGGGAAAGCTCGTCTGTGAGTGAAAGCTCAACAACCACTGCTTCTATCTCTACAAATGACGATATCGAAGAGCCTGAAAGCATCATTTCAGTATCAACGTCAGGTGTAGATACACCTCAGGAGGAACAATCCATCCCTGCTTTTGAGCAAAGCACCGGTCAGCCGACTGAATCAACATCTCAGTTTACAGAAGCTCAGCCGCAGCAGACCACGACTCAACCCACCGAAACGACCACTAAGCCCGTGGCGGTTACTACTGCACCCGTTACAGCAGTAACTCCCCGGCCTGATGCAATCGGGATAACATTACAGTATTCCATAGACAATTCGTGGGAAAGCAGCAACGAACTGATGTATGGTATCCAATTCGGTATTACCAATAACTCAGGAAAGCAGATAAGCGGTTGGGAACTTTCAATGCAGATAGAGGGACTAAGCTCCTGCGATGGCTGGAATGGTACATATATCGCAAGTGGAAACACTTTGACTATCTCCAATGCAGAATACAACGGAGAGCTTAGCAATGGCAGTACGGTCGTAGTAGGCTGTAATCTCGGCAGCACAAAATCATTCAAAGTGAAAAGTGCATCGCTCAACGGCATACCCTGTACAGTAAAAGAGAGTTATGTCAACCAGAACGACCAGAGCAATAACAATAATAACAACAATAACAACGGCAACCAGAATGTCACCGCTGATGTAAGCGAACTGTTAAAACGTCCTGAGGCCGCTGTTCAAGGCGATGACTGGCTGTTCACGGACGGAAACAGGATCGTGGATAAAAACGGCAAGAGAGTATGGCTGACAGGCGTAAACTGGTTCGGATATAACACGGGTACCAACACCTTTGACGGTCTGTGGAACAGTCAGCTTGAACCCTCCGTCAAGGCTATTGCAGATCACGGATTTAATCTTATCCGTGTGCCGATATCCGCAGAGCTGATAAATCAATGGGCAGCAGGCGAATATCCCAAGGCAAACTACAACAACGCCTACAACACCGCACTCAACGGAATGAACAGCCTTGATATATTCGAATACTTCTTGAAACTCGCCGAGGAAAATGGTATAAAGGTAATGCCCGATATCCACAGTGCAGAAACGAATGCTTCGGGACATAATGTCAATCTGTGGTACACCTCGAAGATATCTGTTGAGGAGTTCTACTCCGCACTTGAATGGATGGCAGAGCGTTACAAGGACAACGATACGATAATTGCCTACGACCTCAAAAACGAACCCCACGGCAAACCTTATGAGGGCGACGGTGCAGCTATCTGGAACGATTCCAAAGACGCAAACAACTGGAAGTATGTCGCAGAGACCGCTGCTGCAAGGATACTTGCTAAAAATCCCAATGTGCTGATTCTTGTGGAGGGTATCGAGATATACCCGATAGACCTCAATAACAATTCCGATTTCCACTCCACCAATGAAAAGGATTATTATTTCAACTGGTGGGGCGGCAATCTGAGAGGTGTAAAGGACTATCCTGTCGATCTTGGCAAATACCAGAACAAGCTGGTATATTCTCCCCACGACTACGGCCCTACGGTTTACAAGCAGCCTTGGTTTGAGGGCAGCTACAACTTTGACAGCCTGATGAGGGACTGCTGGTACGACAACTGGTTCTATATCCATAAGGACAATACCGCTCCGCTACTCATCGGTGAATGGGGCGGATTTATGAGAGAGCCTAACCTTACCTGGATGACCTATATGCGTCAGCTCATCAAGGATAACAAGCTTAATCATACATTCTGGTGCTTTAATGCCAACTCAGGTGATACGGGAGGTCTTGTTCTTGATGATTTCCAGACCTGGGACGAGGAAAAATATGCATTCGTCAAGGAAGTCCTCTGGCAGGAAAACGGTAAGTTCGTAGGACTTGACCACGCTATTCCTCTTGGCAAAAACGGGATCACACTCACAAAGGCAAACGGAATATAAAGCTATTCCCGATGTTATTTTACAAAGTAAAGGCTCGGATCGTCATTATTACGCTCCGAGCCTTTGATATTTAATAAAGAGCATTCCATTCGGGACGCTTTTTCAATCTGTTTATGTTGAGCGAAAAAGAATTCACATTATAATAGGACAGCAACCCGCGAAAGCGAAACGGTTTTGCAAAGCAAAATCGGTTTTCCATAAGGGAAAACCGAAGTTGAGCTTTTGCCATTTAAAAAGAGCGTTCCATTCGGAACGCTCTTTTTAAATCTGGTGCAGGTGAAGGGACTTGAACCCATACGACCTTGCGATCACTAGCACCTGAGGGTTGCGTCACGATAGTGGAATTGTTTTGCTTCGTTGTTCTACAATATCGTAGTTTATAACGTTGCTAATAGCTCATCCCTATCGCTGTCGGATAATATCTCTTGGTTTTTTCGCTTTTGGTGTTCAAGCCAAGTATTCATTTTTTCAAATATTTTATACATCCCAAATGATTTACACAATGTGTCTAAAAAATCATTTCTCAGACTGATAGGTGTTATATCCATAAAATCATCAAGCCTAATACAATTTATATCGTCCACCACGACTTTAAGCTTATTTTTTAATAGATCAATTAATTTTTCCCTTGAACCAGATTCAAAGGACCGTTTATAAAATAGATCTATGAAAATGCATATTATGTTTCTTTCATAATTAAAGTTTAAATTATAGGATAAACCAATGCGGTTATCATATTCTATATATAATGTTTCGTACATTAGGTTTAAAATTGAAAAATCGGGGATATCTGTGTTTTTTACTTTGTTTATAATATGTTCGATTCCTGACTCTAATATATTCTTATTAATTCTATCACCCTCCATTATATATAACATTTTAAAATATTCTCTATACGGAAAATAGTTTTCTCTGATTCTTTTCTTTAAAAAGTTTTTTTGATCTTTATCAGCAACATACATTGCTGTGTAATAAGCCGCAAAATATGTCTGGAAAGAACGATGTGCAAATCTGTATTTGTTGCCTTCCTCTACTATTAAGCATACTATATCTTTAATGTCCTCAAAAAAATAATCAGGATTGTCAAGGGCTTCAATTAGGTTTAATCGATTAATACCGTTTTTGATATGTTCGCAAATATCTTCTTTATCAAATTCATATTCCTGCCTAAAATAGGATTGAAAACAAAAATACGCAAACAAGTCTTTGAATTCTTTTTCTCCAAGCTTGTCGCTTTTGAAATAACGTTTGAATAAGCCTTCTTTATTTGCATCGTGTCTTTTGTATAAAGCTGCATATGCATTTTCATAAAAATCCGTCAGGTGTTCAGGAATCTTATTATTGTCCATAAATGTAATATACATCATAGTAAGCAGCAGGGGGTTAGATGTAAAATCCTTATGTTTATCATATAATTCTTTTTCTAGCAATCTGGCGAATTCTTTTGTTTTTTCGTTCTTTCCCCCTATTTTATTAATCAGTTCTACCGCTTGTTTTTTGTTAAATGGACAAGCTTTAACGACAGTAAAGGTCTGTAATTCATTAAAATGCATTCCTTCCTTTCTCGAAGAAACAATATATCCATTTTGAGGGTATTTTTTGCTTATTTCTTGAATGAGATATTGTGCTCTTTTGCGTAATTCTTCTTTCACTTCATCAAGACCGTCGAAGAAAAAAATATATCTGGCAGTACGCAAGCTGTATTCGAATTGATCCTGATCAAGCTTAACGTCGAAACTTTCTATGCAGCTATGTATCAGATCAAGCAGAGCGTTATCGGACTCAACATTTACGATTTTACGCAATTCAACTAATACCGGCACATATAAACCTCTACGATGAACGTTTAAGAACAAATGCCTGATAAGCATTGATTTGCCTGTTCCACCGCTGCCAATAATCACTATATTTTGGCTTATCTTCATAAGATTTTCTACAGTATCTGCCGAAATAATATCGTCTTTATACTCTATAAATTCATTTACGTAAATTCCGTTTCGCCCCTCTAATTTTCTTGGTTCAGAGAGATCGGCAAGTGTTTTGACCTTATTATATCTTTTTTCAGAATTTTCAAGATATAACTCAAAAGCCTTTCCTGTATCTACACAGGCTTGACCGTATTTGCTTTTTATTTTGTTTATTATTATATCTAACCCTTTTTCGCCTATTTTTTCCGATAAACAATTTGCACCGTTTTGAGTTGCTTCCGCCAAAGATATATTATTACCTTCAAACATTTGACTTCTCCTTTTTTAAAAAAAATATCTTTAAATTATGCTGAATTACAATATTATTTAATAAAGTATGTCATATTCAGGGAGATGAATCAAGCCAAAACTAATAACAGGTATAAAAATCGACATATAACGACAATTTATGCTGTATTATAATAATTATACTGCATAAGGTAGTACTTTTTGTGCGACTATTATGTATGGCTATTAAAAAATATTTTTTTACAAAAAGCAGACTGACACCGTTAATGGCGTCAGTCTTACTTTTTATATTGTGAAAGGATATATTGCTGTCGTTTTTACATCGAAGTCCCTTGTTATTGACTTCTTTCCAGTCGGTCAGGGTATCATCGTCAGAGTCTGCACCGTTGTCGGGGTCAAGCACATTGTCAAGGGTTATTGCACACCAGTCCGTCGGCAGAAGCACATTTTATACATTTTAGGGGCTGTTGTGTTATAGATTATTTTCTATATACCGAAATGCCGCATAAAACTCCTCTGCATTTTCAAACAACGTATCTTCTTTGAAACGAATTAAATGTGTTTTATTTGTATCGTTATTGATTCTATATTCTATATCAACTAAATAGTTTTTTAAATTGGAATTATTATGCCAATAAACATAAAACTCATAGAGCCAACGGACCTCTTCGGGGGAATTCTTTCCCGGTTCATATGCCGGATACAAATTGATAAGTATTTCCTCTTCGTATTTGGTAATATCCTCTGTCGGTATTCCGTATGGCATATATATATTGTATTTGGCTTTCAGCCCTTTTAAATCTAAAAACGGCAATATTATTTCACGTTCAATAAATTGACTTGATTTGGCATATAAATAATTTTCACCCCAAAATTCACCATCATTAGCCCATATGGCAAACCTAACATCGTCTTGCTCAAAAATGATAGAATCTAATTGATTTGATGTAGAAAATGGCATAGTAGAACCATATTGCTGTTCAACTATTTTCGCATCAGGGAAATGCTTGGCGGCATAATCAAGTATCACTTTTTTGTTTTTCTGTGCTTCAAAATGCCACCAAAGCGGCGGGTCGGCAATATCCCATATGCAAAGCGATAAAGGTATAATAATGCAGCACAATAATATAATGTGGCGTTTTACCCATTTAAGCAAAAGCAATCACCTCTTCTGAATGTTATTTATCAGTAATGTAATCATATACCACATTATGAAAATTTTTATCCAATAGGATTCCAATATGATACATATTGTTCAACGCCAGACCGACTAAATGCT
>JAZUSC010000043.1:0-3943 GCA_045606505.1 Oscillospiraceae bacterium | reverse complement strand
GAATGTCTTTCTCGGCAGGGCGCCGTCGGCGACAACCGCTTCGAAAAGCTCGCTTTTCTTCATCGCTTCAAGCTCAAAACCGATGGAATTTTCGCCCTTTGCCAGCTCGCTCAGCACATCCTCACCGTGGATATAATCAATCTTTGCGCCGTGAGCCTTGATATATTTATCCAGATACATCTGCAAGCTTCCGACAGTCAGCTTTGATGTGGGCTTGTGGATATACATTCTCGTCTTTTTGCCATTATTGTGCACCCAAAGTCCCTGCTCGGAGGTTTCTTCCGACAGACCGAGGGCGTTTTTCATATCCGAAAGAAGTGCCACAGAATCAACCGCGGTCACAATTCGGTGAATCGCTTCAAATTCAGGGGCTTCGCTGTGCAAATTCACAATTTCGCAGAGCGCATAGCGCGCAGGGTGATTTGACATATCCCTATCGGGGTTTTCGCGCTTTAGCTTTTCATAATGCTCCTTGGCGGTTGCAAGAGAATGGTTGCCGTCGCCCATAGCGTAGAGAAGTACCTCCTCGCCTGTAAGACCGTAGCGGCGGTTGAAGTCCTCCTTATCAGCAAGTGCGTCAAGTGCGGCAAAAACAGCCTGTGCCTCCTTGCCGTCAACAAGGTAGCCCGCAAGACTTCCGCCGTTCTGCATAAGCGTGAAATCGTACAGCTTTTTAAGGCTGTCCTTTTTAGCTGTAAGCGGCTCTATTACAGTCTTTTTCACATCGTCAATAAGTATCATTATATGTGGGAGTTCAAGTGCCGCGTCACGGCGTATCTTCACTCTCGGGGGGATACGGCTCGCAACGGTTGCCTCGGTGGCTCTTACCTCGGAGGTACTGCCCTTGCTGTAATCGTACTTTTCAAGGTCAACAGCTCCCACAAGACCTGCACGCACCTTGCCGTCAGCCTGTGTGCGGACGGTGAGGACAAGACAGTCCTTATACTCGTTAAAAAGTCCCTCGGAGAGGTACTTTGTCATCGTCTGATTTATCTCTGCGATACGGCTTTCAGCGTCGGGGGCTTCAAGATACACCTCGGGGAGTATCAGCTTCAACGCAGAGGGAGAGTCCCCTGCTATCTCGGCGGTCTTTTCCCAGTACTGCGGCTCGCTTGTGTACTGGTCGCAGGCAACCACTGCCCACTTGGTCATCTCGCTGTCGGAGAGCTTTGGAAGAAGTATATCGGCTGATGTAAATGCGGTCATATCGGTGTTCCTTTCGTCAGATGAGATTATTTAAGTACCTTTTATTGTAGCATATATTTCGGATTTATTCAAGGGTGAAATTGGGACAATTAAGTAAAATAGCATCTGACATTAAAAACACGTTTTCTGCATAACTGTCGACATTCGCCTTGTATATTATTACCATTTCAAGGCACACGAAATTAGTTGTTGATACAAAAATATGTTTTCTTTGTTGACATTATCTGTATGTTTTGTTATAATATTAACGATGATAAAAATCGTCAAAAATATTTATACTAAAGGAGTGTCTTATTATGAACATTAGAAAAATTATTTCCTGCATTCTCGCTATTTCAACGTGTTTAATTGTATCGGTATCATCATATGCATATTCTTCCAAAGATACCGCAATTACCTCTTCGGATTTCAATACGGGCGATATTAGTTCCCAATATGTATTAGTTTCTGAGGATGAGTACATTGATGAAAATGGATTTCGTATCGTTGATAGAATCTATACAAGCAATAATACAAATGCCCGCTCGGCTTCTGTATCAGGAACAGAATATTATAAAACCGCAAAAGAGGTAAGTAATCCGGATGGCATAACAATGTTTATCTTATGGGTAAGCGGAACTTTCTCTTGGAATTCAGATAATGATACTGCCACTGTGAAAGATCCAAAAGGTTGGTATGAAAATAATATGTCATCCGATTCACCTGTTAAAATCATTGATACCGAGTTAAAATACGGCAGTAACCAAGGGGCGACTGTTCTTAATGGATTATTTGGCAACAAATACGCTTATGTTGAATATAGCTTGACTAGCCAAAATCAATATGGTACTCAAAAAACATACACACTTTATCTTGATGTTAACAGATTAGGAGAAGTAAAGGTGGTAAAATGATGAACAAAATACTTCACAGCAAGACCGCACAGGCAATTATTTTACTGCTTGCGGTTGTGATAGGCTCAGCCTGCACGATACTGCTTGCGCTGAACAACAAGGAATTCCGTCCGCAGTTTGTTTTTTTCCTGTTTTCGTTTGCGGCGGCAAGCATTGCAGAGATAGGCGTACTAAAGCTGCTTACCGATTTGGTTTGCTTAAAGAAAAAATGGCTGCTTACGCTTATATCCGCAGTGATATGTGTTGCTTTTGAGCTTATAACACTGTACATTGATTTTTACACCGCTATGTTTACATATCCCGAGCAAATACTTTTTTACGTAGAGGAACAGATATTCAGCTACACGGTAATGTATCTTGCGGTATTCGCCGTTTCGGTTGTATTTATAAGGATATACTGCGGCGGAAGGGCTGCAAAATCCGCAACAAAGGCTTAATTAAACAAATATAAAAGCGGGCGTCATAATTGACGCCCGTTCTTTTTTTGGCAAGCCGCTTATTGAATACTTATCAAACCTTGCAGTAAACCACCGCATAATCAAAGGGGGAAACGGTTATCTTTCCGTCCTCTATTCCTCTGCCGAAACGGTCGAATGCCGCCTTGAAATCAAAGAACATATCGGTATGCTCGTTCTTTATCTCAAAGGTGTGACCCTGTGTGCTTTTGTTGAGGTACACGATAGCCGCGTCACGGGTTATCTTGTCGTATCTTGCGAATACCACATACTTGTCCGTTACCTCGATAAACTGGAAATGTCCCTGCTCAAATGCACGAGTACCCTTTCTTACCTCGGAAAGCTGACGTGTGAACTCGATAAGGTCGAGGTTTTCACGTCCCCACGGATAACAGCGGCGGTTGAACGGGTCACGGTAGCCCTCCATACCTGCCTCGTCACCGTAGTAGACAGAGGGGATTCCCGGGAGGAAGAATTGCAGTACCATTGCACACTTCATAAGGGAAATGCCGTACATATACTGCTGACCGTCAAGGTAACGTTCACACTGCCAGTCCTTGTCGTGCCAACCTATCTCCTCGCCGCCAAGACGTGTTAATGCTCTCTCCGTGTCGTGGGTAGACAGGAAGTTCATCAGCATATCGATAGCGGGCTTCGGGTAGTGGTCAAGGATAGTCATTATGCTGTCACGGAAGCTGTTCGGGTCTGCGTACTTGCAGTAATTAAGGATAGCCTCCTTAAAGGGATAGTTCATAACGCTGTCAAGCTGACCGCCTGTCAGATAGCGTCTGCGTACGCCGTAGCTCTCCTTGTTGGAAGCGTCCTCCCATACCTCGCCGTAGATTATCTTGTCGTTGCCCATAGCCTTTACAGCCTTGTTGAGATTGTCAAGGAATTCATCGGGAAGCTCGTCTGCAACGTCAAGTCGCCAGCCCCTCGCACCAAGCTTTATCCACTTTTGCAGGATACCGCCGTCGCCGCAGATATAGTTTGTATACTGCTCGTTGTTCTCGTTTACGTTGGGGAGCGTTGTGATTCCCCACCAGCTCTCATACTTGTCGGGATAACCCGTAAAGCTGTACCAGGGGAAATAGGGGGAGTTTCTGTCCCGATATGCACCCACATTCTCGCCGTATCTTCCGAACTTGTTAAAATACACGGAGTCCGCACCCGTATGCGAGAACACGCCGTCAAGGATAATGTCGATACCCATTTCCTTTGCCTTTGTGCAAAGCTCCACAAAGTCCTCCTCCGTACCGAGGAGAGGGTCTATCTTCTCATAACTTGCGGTGTTGTAGCGGTGATTTTCGTGAGCCTCAAAAATGGGGTTCAGATATATTACGGTAACACCCAGCGATTTGATATAGGGAAGCTTTTCAATGATACCCT
>JAZUSC010000042.1:0-73015 GCA_045606505.1 Oscillospiraceae bacterium | reverse complement strand
GCAAAGCCACACCAAAAAAGTTATCAAAAAAGCCCGCTTTGCGGGCAAAAACTTAGTTTTTCGACAGGCTGAATCCCCCGAATTAACATTCGGGGGATAATTATTTAAGAATGATTTTTAAACCAATCCTTCATAAATTTGCCGTTTTCGGAAAGCTCGTTATCTGTCCAGCCTCCTGTGGAACTTGCTCCGGGTTTTAAGAGTGAAGCCGCCTCCGCTTTATCGCACAGCGACCAGTTCATATAGCTGATATTAAGGCTATCCATAAGTTCAAGCCACTTCTTAGCCTGTCCCCAATCGTTGTAGCCATTACCCGAAGCGTCACAGTTGCCGAACTCTGTTACCATTATCGGCAGACCCTTGTTATAGCAGTTCTTTAACCTGTCACGCAGCCAATCTGTATGGGTAGCAGCATAATAATGCAGTGCATACATAATATTATCGTACTTCAACGGGTCAGCCATAGCCTTGTCTATATCCTGTGACCAGGTGGGTGTTCCCACTATGATAACGCTGTCGGGGTCGTTCTTACGGATAACGGGAATGACCTCCTCGGCGTATGGCTTTACATCTCCGCTCCAACTTGCATAGCCGTTAGGCTCATTACATATCTCGTAAATAACATTGGGATATTTTGCATACTTCTTTGACATATAATCAAAGAAACGGAGAGAATCCGCCTTTCTTACCTGTGGTGACTGGTCCTGTAAAACGTGCCAGTCAATGATAACGTACATATCAAGCTCAATGGCGGCGTCAACGGCATTCTGTACGGTCTGCTCAATACCCGCCTTTGTGCCGTCGTTGTAGCCCTCGCCTGCTCCCGTGTACATAGCAAGACGGATAACATTTATATTCCACTCGTCACGAAGATGCTTGAATGCGGATTTATTCGCAAATGCAGGAAACCACTGTATTCCGTGGGTAGAGATACCTCTGAGCTGCACGGGAGTTCCGTTTTTGTCAACAAGGTCTGCACCCTTTACGGAAAGCTGACCGCAATCTGATACAAGTCCGTATCTTCCTGTGACCTCGATATCACCTGATGTAGGCGGTGCAGATGGTTGAGAAGATGCATTATTATCACCGCTTGAAGTAACGCTGCCGTTATTGTTTACTGTATTATTGTTGCTATCGGTGTTATTACCTGTATTTCCATTGCTGCCCGTGTCCACACTGACAGAGGCACTGCTGCCGTTTACCGTAACAGATACAGGCTGTGCTTTGTTATTTGTTTTGATTATACAGCCAAAGCTCGTTTCAGAGCCGTTTGCTATCTCTCCGTTATACTCAACATTTGTCGCTGTGAGAGTATTTCCTGAGCCTTGTGCATTTGCATTCCAGCACTGCATAACTTCTACCGCCTGTCCCACGTCGATTTTTACAGTCCAGCCGCTTATATTACTGCCAGACCCGTTCTTCACGATAATATCAAACTGTGTACACTGCTTTCCGCTCTCCTCCCAGGAGTTTGAAGAATTACAGGATACGGTTATTCCACCCGTAGACGGCACTTCCTCTGTGGGTGCGGAAGATGTGTCTTCCGAGGGAGTAGTCGGAATATCGGGGACAGGAAGTGATGACTCAGACTTGCTTTCCGTACTTACAGGCTTACTCTCCTCCTGTGGAGGAACAGTAGCCTGCGGTGCATTTTCAGTGCTGACCGTTGTAGCTGACGGCTGTGTATCCACGGAAGATGTCACACTTTCCGATAGAGATGAGCTTTCATCGGGAGAAAGGCTGGTCTGTGTACCTCCGCAGCCTGAGGAAGTCATAACCATAGCCGCTGCAACCAGGGCGGCGAATATCCTTTTTAGTTTATTCATAGTCATATCCTTTCAAAAATAATACTATACAATAATAATACAGCAAAAAAAGACTTTTGTAAATACCCGATAAATCAATCTTGTCTTATTTGTACAAGTAGGAAAGTATATATAGTGCAAAAAGCATAAAAATATACAACTGTTATTGACATTGTTTGTGAAATATTATATAATTATTTTGGGTATATATTTGCCCAATAAAAGAAATGGGTTGATAAAAATGGATAACAGAAATCCTGAAATATGGAATACGCTTTTTGGCACAGCCTGGGACAAACTTACAGATAATCTGCCTGAGGTAGGTGCATTTATACTTCAACATAACACAAAAACCTTTATTTTAGACAGCAACGGCAAGAAACTGCTCAACTACCGAAAGGAGCTCAGTTATGATGAGCTATCTACTATTATAAATGATCTGATCGAGCAGGATGCAGGTGCACCGACTATGCTCCGCACCATAATCGCTCACAGCGACGAGGATATAACAGCGGGTTATCTGTATATCAGAAATGGACCTGAGACCGAAATGGACTCAGCACTTCCTCTTTGTACACAGGCTCAGCTTATCGCTGCACTTTCGGAATGTACAAAACCCTCTCTCCTCGCACTTATTCAGATAGATGAATACGGCAATCCAAATCTTTGGTCGTCCGATATATCACAGGTAGTTGCCCTTATCATAGAAAAGGCAACAGGAGCTCTTATTGCAGCTGCGTCACGAAATCGTGTGTGGTTGTTTGTACCTAATTTCACCGAGAATAAGACCGAATATCTTAATAGACTTCAAAACGACGTAAAAAAGTGTCAGCTTACATCTCGTTCAGGACATAATATAACACTTACAGTTGGCTGCGGTGCTGATATTGCTGTCCCCACACAAAGGCTACGCTCAGCCGAATTCTCGCTGTTTGACGCCGCTGAAAGCGGTATAGGCTCTATATCCCTCTATTCTGACGACAGATATGAGCAGCAAAAAACTGAATACGATAATATGAAACGTTTCACACGTCTTGTGGAGAAAAATCTGTTTGTATATCATTTTCAGCCTATCGTCAGTGCAAGAAACGGAGATATCGTTGCTTACGAAGCACTTATGCGTACAGACAAGAGCATAAATATGTTCCCTCTTGAAATACTTGGAGCAGCTACAAAGCTCGGTCGTTTGTACGATATCGAAAAAGCTACTATGCGTAACGCTCTGCAATTTATCAGCAGCGAACAGGATATCTTCAAGGACAGAAAGCTGTTTGTGAACTCTATACCTGCACACATACTATCCTCTCAGGACTGGGAAGCATTAGTGCAGGACTATGGTGAGCTTATGGAAAAGCTGGTAGTAGAAATGACAGAGCAGACTCAGCTTGACAATGACAGACTTGCCGTTATCCACGACAGACTGAAACGAAATAATATCGAACTTGCTATCGACGACTACGGCACAGGATACTCAAACACATCTAATCTGCTGAGATACAGACCCGACTATGTAAAGATAGACCGCTCACTTATTGAAGGTATAGAATCCAAACCCGCTATACAAAAGCTTGTACAAGGTCTTATCCAGTTCACACACGACAATGGTTTTTCTGCACTTGCTGAGGGCGTTGAAACAGCAGATGAGCTTAAAACTATGATAAGGCTGGGTGCCGACCTTATACAGGGATACTACATATCAAAACCAAAACCCTTTGTTCTGCACGAGATAACAGATAATCTCAAAGAGGAAATATCTGAAATTAACAGAATGTACTCAGATGAGATACTTAAAGTTTATCACCCTGCTAAGGGAGAAGTGGTAAATCTTTATACACTTAACGCAGAGCATTACAGCTCTATCTATATTGAGAATGACAACGTAACTATCGAGGGTCAGTTAAACGTCAGATATAATACTCCTATCGTGATAAAAGACGGCTTAACGGCAAAGCTTACACTCAGAAATGCATCTATAACCACAGATAAGGACGATGCGTGTATCACTCTTGGTACAGATTGCCACATAGACCTTCATATAGACGGTGTGAACCACTGTTATATGAGGGGGATATGGGTACCTCATTCATCTTCTTTCAGACTTTTAGGTTGCGGCTCTCTGAGTGTACATTGCGAAAAAGGAAATTCCTACGGTATAGGTACTGATAGGGACCACAGTCACGGTAATATCTTTATTGAATGCTCGGGCAAGTTAATGGTCAGCTCACAGGGTGAAAATGCTGTTGCTATCGGAGGCGGTAAAAACCTTGGCGAAAGCGTGATAAAGATACTCAGCGGCGATATCATCGTCAACTGCTCAGGTGGTAACTGCGTTGGTATAGGTAACTTTGACGGCAACAGTATTATCGAGATAACGGATTGCAGCTGCAATGTTGAGATATCCGCCTCAAATGCACTGGGCATAGGCTCTATGTCAGGAAGAACTGATATCTATCTGTCAAACTTTATCGTAAAAACAGAGCTGTCAGGTATCACCCTTTGCGGTATAGGTTCATTGGAGAACGGCTGTGGAAAGATAACACTGTTCAGCGGTACTGTACACGGAGTAATGCACGGAAAATCAGCAAGTTGCATAGGAAGTCACAACGGCTCTATCGACTGCGATATCAGTTCCTGCAACATCTCGCTTTACTGCGAAGGTGGTCAGATATCAGGTATCGGCGATATTGACGGCGACAGTAATATATCCATTCGTGAAACAAGCCTCATCTTCACTTTCCTTGCAAAGGAAGGTTTAGGCGTCAGCACAAGATCAGGTACTATCACAATAGAAAACTGTATTCAGGATATAAAAGTGAATGAATAATACGAAAGCTCCGACTTAAAATCGGAGCTTTTACCATTATGTTTTCGCAAATTTGTTTCTCCATTTGCCGCCCTTGTAACGGATAAGGCTCATTACCGCAGTAAGCACCCAGGTAAGACAGGTAGTACCCCAGACAGCCCAGTAACCAACTCCCGGGATATTAACAAGTATTGCCGCAAAGCCTATTCTTCCGACTACCTCTGCAATACCGTTAATAAGTGCGTATCCAACATCTCCCGCACCGTTTAACATTCCCCTTGTTATATGGATAAGTCCAAGCGGAAAATAAAATAATGAGGACAGCTTTAATGCTATCTCGCCTATCGCAAGTACCTCAGGCTTATCAACAAACACGCCGACTATATGATAACTAAGCAGCATAAAAAGTATAAGCATTATGATCGAAAAAACAAATCCTGTCAGTATGCATTTATGAAAGCCCTTTACTGCTCTTTCAGGCTTCCCTGCTCCTATATTCTGACCTGAGAAGGTGGACATCGCCACATTAAGAGATGCAAAAGGCTGTTGAACAAGCTGTTCAACTCGCATAGTTGCGGTGTAGGCTGCCATTACGTCCTCGCCAAAGCCGTTTGCTGTTCTTTGCAGCATTACCATTGATACTGAAACAAGTGCATTCTGCAATGCGATAGGTATGCCTGTCACAAGGCACTTGACGAATATGTATCCTTCAAGCTTAAACTGTTCACGCTGTAACTTAAAACAGGGATTTTTTATAAAGGCAAATATGATACTTCCCAGTGCGGATATGCCCTGTGCGATAACCGTTGCAAGTGCCGCACCGTCTACGCCCATTTGAAATACCACAACAAAAAGCAGGTCAAATCCGACATTCAATATACTTGCAACAACAAGGAATATCAACGGAGTTTTAGCGTCGCCCAGGGAACGCAGCACTGAATTTATCCAGTTATACGCCGCAACAGCAACAGTACCAAGACAGGCTATACGCATATATCCGACAGCCTGCTGTATAACGCTGTCAGGTGTGTCCAGAAGTCTTAAAAGCGGCTCTGCACACAAAGCTGATACAGCACTGATGATAAGTCCAAGAAGTCCCATTGCATAAGCAGAATTAACTATCAGACGCTTTACACTGTTAAGATCGTTTGCACCGAAACGCTGTGCTATAAGTATACCTGCACCTGTGGCAAGTCCGATACACAAGGTATAGAACAGGTATGTTATTGAACCTGTTGAACCCACCGCAGCAAGAGCGTCACTGCCAAGATATTTTCCTACGATCGCTGAATCCACCACATTATATAGCTGCTGAAACAGATTGCCTACCAAAAGCGGCAGCGAAAACCTAAGTATATGACCAAGCTCACTGCCGTCGGTCATACTTTTTACATAAGCGGACATATATTTACCTCGAATTTTAATGATCAAATCAAGTGTAAATTATATCATTATTTCGCCCTTTTTTCAACGTTTTTTTAGACAGAAATACTGCCAAATATAATCTTTTTTTATTATAAAGGACGAAACAAAGAATGAACTATTCTCGCAAAATGATAGTTTATATCAACAAATGATATATTGAAAACCTATACGAAATCAGATATACTAATAACAGGAGCTCCGATACATAAGGGAGGTATAGTATATGACATTGATGATAAGTGAAAACATTAAAAAATACCGTACAGATAATATGCTTACACAGGAACAACTCGCCGAATATATAGGCGTTTCCGGTCAGGCAGTTAGCCGATGGGAAAACGGTACAAGCTACCCTGACATCACGCTGCTGCCTGTAATTGCAAGTTGCTTTAACATCAGCGTAGATACATTGCTTGGCGTAGACACTTCAAAGAAAATGTCTGATATCGACGCAGCACTTGAACATATCAAGGATTTTCACCGTAAGGGCAGATTTGAAGATAGCATAAGCTATATCAGAGCCAAACTGCGTGAGTTTCCCGATAGTGCCGATATCACGTATCAACTTGCATTTTCTTTGAATAAAAAGCTGAATACGCTTTTCGACAAAAAAGAGATAACAAAGCTTACAAACGAGGTCATCTCACTTTGCGAGCGTGCTAAAAAACTCGACAGAGGCAAAAGCTGGATAACCCACGCTTGTAAGCAAATGCTGTGTTTTTGCAATATTCGTCTTGGAAAAAGCGAAAAAGCCCGTGAAATAGCCGAGAGTATGCCCACGTGGTGGATATCAAGGGAATATCTTATCCTGTATACAATGAATAGTGAAGAAAGCTCAGAGCAGCGGCAGCATAATCTCCTTAGCCTTATGGATATGATGATACTGCATCTACATAGGCTATCCCGTGATATGAAGACCGACGAACAGAGTATCGAATTGCTTGATAAGGCAATAAACCTTGCAGAAATGATAACGGGAGGCGACCACAAATTCTATGACGAAAGGATAGTAAAGTGCTTACTGTGGAAAGCAAGATACTATTGCAGACTGAACAATTCAGACCAAGCGTTTGAATCGCTTAATAAAGCACTTTTCCACGCTGAAAGATTTGAAAACCGCCCTGAAAGATCAAAATACAATGCCTTTTGGCTATGGCGTATAGAGGACATAAAAGAAAACGCTTCAAAAGACGAACCAGAAAACTTATTCCAGCATATTCTCAAAAGGATAGAGGAAAAACCGTTTGAGCTTTTGCACAAAGATATTCGATACAATACTTTAAAAGAGGAACTACAAAAGATGATATAAAAAATGGGCGGATAATAATTCCGCCCACTATTTTTTATGGATCATTCTGTATAAACTCATCAAGCAGGTCTGCTGCGTATCTGCACAGCTCCGCACAGGGACGCTTTTTGTAATACTCCGCTGTCCTTGCCTCGGGTGCAGCTGACTTCTCTGCTTCTTGCAGACCCAGAAGCTCTCGGCAGATTATACTGCCGTTTTCCTCACGAAATCTATCGCCCAAAACACGTATCTTTTCGTAAAGCTCTTTTTTGGTTTCTGTGTCGGTAGGGTCGCTGTAACCGTAGATAAGACTTGCCGCCAGAGTTAGTCCTGTAAACGTACCACAGACCTCTCTCATTCTGCCGATACCTCCACCAAGACCCGACGCCATTTTTACGGCTGTTTCAAAATCTACGCCAAGTTCCTCTGCAAACGCACCGAACACCGCCTGAGAACAATTATAGCCCTGCTTGAACAAGTCATAAGCTCTGTCGCCTTTTACGCTCATTTGCAGAATTCCTCAACAGCGTCGGCAATGGGGTCTGCCGCTTCGCTCTCAAACAGCTCGATAAGACCTGCGTCTACCTGCTTTGCAAGTTCACTGTCGATAGGCAGCTTTGCAAGTACCTTCAAACCGAACTTGTTTGCGGTTTCCTCAATATGACTCTCGCCATAGATGTTTATCTTCTTTCCGCAGTCGGGACACACGGCATAGCTCATATTTTCTACAAGACCGATAATAGGGACATTCATCATCTCTGCCATTTTCACAGCCTTGCCTACTATCATAGACACAAGCTCCTGAGGAGATGTAACTACGATTATTCCGTCAAGAGGGATAGACTGGAATACTGTAAGCGGAACATCGCCTGTTCCCGGAGGCATATCAACGAACATATAGTCAACATCATCCCACACTACATCTGTCCAGAACTGTTTTGCGGTTCCTGCAATGACAGGGCCTCTCCAAATTACAGGGTCAGTTTCGTGTTCCAGCAAAAGGTTTACGGACATAACCTTGATACCCTTTTTGGTGATAACGGGATAGATAGCCTCTGCATTGCCCTGTGCTCTCTCGTGCAGACCAAAAGCCTGAGGAATAGACGGGCCTGTGATATCAGCGTCAAGTACCGCTGTGTTGAATCCTCTGCGGTTCATAAGAACTGCGGACATAGAGGTAACCATAGACTTACCTACGCCGCCCTTACCGCTGACGATACCTATTACTTTCTTGATACTGCTAAGCTCGTGGGGCTTCGCAATAAGGCTTTCGGGCTTACGCTCGGAGCAGTTTGAACTGCAACTGCTGCAATCGTGTGAACATTCGCTCATTTTTTCATTTCCTTTCTTTGCCCGTGCGGGCGGGGTTATATTACTATCATCATTGATAATGGTGACGGTATACGTTTTTTAGTCCTCGTTTACGGCATACATCAATGCAAGTCTGTTTTGTGCGAGTAAAGCAGCTGACAGCTTTTCGTAGTCCTCGGAAAGACCCATTTCTGCCGCTTTTCCTGCGGGGTCGTCATTCCAGCTGCCCATTGCACCGAAAACATCGGAGATATCAGCGGCAAGATACATTCTCATATTATGCTCGGACAGCTTAGGTGCTGCCTCCTTATCCATTGCCTCAGGCATATCACCGCCGCTGAGTACGTCTGCACCCATTTTAAAATACTGGGCAAAATCTCTGCTTCCTATATGCACCGCAAACTTTGTTATGTTTTCAAGCACCGCCTTGAACTGCTCACTGTTATCCTTGAATGTGGGCAGCTCAGCAGGGACTTCATTCATCAGATCCTCGTGGATAACTATATTCCAGCAGCGGTTTGCGTTATCTGCTATCCACTGTGGAAGAAAGCGTGAAACGTGTCCGTTTTTAAGCTTTACAAATATAGTGCAGCCGCTTGTATTCACAAAACCAAGGCGGTTTCTGTCCTTTACCACATAAGGCATCATCATAAAGACATCAGTTACACCGTCGTCTTTAAGCTTTTTATACCATTCCTCGGGGGTCTTTGCAATATACTCGGGAATTTCGCCCATTGCGGTTTTCCTTGCACAGAAAACAAAGGAAATACTGTTCTCATAGGGGTTCTTTACAAACTTAAACTCCCCTGTTTTTATTGCGTTTCTCGCCGCCGCCGTTAAGCGACAAGCAAGTCCTACTTCACCGTTCATTTTATGATCTCCTTTTTTGTCTGAGTTTCTTCTCTAATGCGACTTACAGGCTATCCGCAAAGCTTTCTCCGTCGACCTTTCCACTGACTCCGAGAAGTTCCAGAACAGTCGCACCGATACTGCCAAAGCCCGATCTTGTTCCAAGATCAGTACCTGCTTTGATCTCGTTTCCGTATATCAGCACGGGGATATATTCCCTTGTGTGGTCTGTGCCTGTATGACAAGGATCACAGCCGTGGTCTGCTGTTATTATCAAAACGTCTTCGGGGAGCATTTCCTCCATAAAGCCGCCAAGCCATTTATCAAACTCATTAAGAGCATTTGCGTAGCCCTCCGCATCACGGCGGTGACCGTAGCTCATATCAAAATCAACGAGGTTTGTAAAGCAAAGTCCGTTGAAATCCGCTTTCTGCTGTCTTGTGGTCTCCTCCATATCGGGCGGATTGCCTATGACACGATAAGCGGTCTTAACACCCTTGCCTGCAAAGATATCATATATCTTGCCGATACCGATAACGTCCTTGCCGTTCTTTTCAAGGATATCGAGTGCGGTATCAACAGGGGGAACAAGCGAAAAATCGTGTCTGCGTGATGTACGGGTGTAGGGATACTCGCCCTCAAACGGTCGAGCAATTACTCTTCCCACCGCATAATCGCCCACAAGTATCTCACGGGCAATCTCGCAATAGCGGTAAAGCTCCTCAACAGGCACTACGCTCTCGTGTGCCGCTATCTGAAACACGCTATCAGCAGATGTATACACGATAAGCGAGCCTGTTTCGACCTGCTCACGTCCGTAGTCGGCGATTACCTTTGTACCCGAATATGGTTTATTGCAAAGTACCTTTCTGCCTGTTGCCTGCTCAAATTTTTCTATTACCTCAGGAGGAAATCCGTCGGGGAATGTGGGAAAAGGCTTCTCCGATACGATACCTGCTATCTCCCAGTGTCCTGTCGTAGTATCCTTCCCTTTTGAACGTTCAGCTAAACGAACAAAAGCACCTGTGGGAGCGTTGCACTTCTCACCAACATCAACTCCGTCAATATTGAAAAGTCCAATCCTCTGCATATTCGGGATATCAAGCTTTCCTGTATTATAACAGGAGCGTAATGTGTTTGCACCAACATCGCCGAATTCTGCCGCATCGGGCATCTCACCTATTCCAAAGCTGTCAAGAACAATGAGAAAAACTCTCTTAGCCATATCAATAACCTCCGTTGCTCTCGCCGCTAAGCAGAAGCTTTACAGCGGAGCTTGTGCCGATACGCTCACAGCCCTCGTTAAGGAACATTTCAAGGTCTGCTTTGGTCTTTACGCCGCCTGCCGCTTTCATCTTCACATTCTCACCGATATGCTGCTTGAAAAGGCGGATATCCTCTATCCTTGCTCCGTCAGTGCCAAAGCCTGTGGAGGTCTTGATATAATCCGCACCCGCTCTTGTTACGCAACCGCAAAGCTCAGTCTTTTCCTCGTCTGTAAGATAACAGGTTTCGATTATGACCTTTAATATCTTTTCTCCGCAGGAGAATTTTACCGCTGCTATCTCTCTTTCAACAGCGGAAAAATCGCCGTTTTTTACATCGCAGAGATTTACCACCATATCTATCTCATCAGCACCATTTTTTATTGCGTCCTCTGCCTCAAAGCATTTTACCGCCGTCGTGGAATATCCGAGTGGAAATCCTATAACAGTGCAAATGTTAAGGTCGGGGAATTTCTCGTGTGCATAGCCTACATAACTTGCAGGAATGCACACTGACGCTGTGCCGTATTCAAGAGCCTCGCCGCAGAGCTTATCTATCTCCGCTGCCGTTGATGTCGCTCTCAGCAATGTATGGTCGATATGCGGGAATATTGAACTATTATCCATTATTTAACCTTCTTTTATACAAATCTGAACGATCTCAGCGACAGCATACCGCTTGTTGTAAAACGCAGCTTTCCTGTTGCTGTTATCTGCTCCGTACTTGCGGAGAATGCCTTGAACTCCGTAAGGCTGCCCGTAGGCGGAATTTCGATCTCCGCTACAACTGCACCTGTTTCTTCAAGGGTTATCGTAAGCTTAGCGGCAGCTCCAGGGTTGGAGGCTACTACCTCAACAGCGTGGTAGGATCTGAGGATACAGCCTTCAAACGTAAGCACGCTCTGCCAGTCCTTGATAAGTGCATACTCCTGTAACTTATCATCAGCAAGGTACTCAACACCAAGATACTCTGTGCTGTCCACCGCATAAGTTGTATGATTAAGCTCCAAGCCGTCATAAGCCGTACCGATTATGTGTATTTCAGCTGATCTTCGTACATCAGTAGAAGATCCGCCTATCATTATTGTGTAATCGCCTGTTAAAACGTCCTGCTGACGGCTGTTTCCGTTCCATACAGCAAGGTCAGATACCTTGAACTGCAAGGTTACATTTGTGCTGTCTCCACGGCGGACATTTACTCTCTTGAATGCTTTCAGCTGTTTTAACGGCATTGTCATCGGCAGCTTCGGATACGATACATAAAGCTGAACGACTTCGTCACTTGTGCAGCTGCCTACGTTTTCAAGCTCAAACGATACATTTACAACATCGTTACGCTCGTAGGTACGCTTATCGAACTTTAAAGCCCCATAATGGAACGAAGTATAGCTTAAACCATATCCGAACGGATAGAGTGGATCTCCCTCAAAATAGAGATATGTCGATCCCGTGCGGATTATGTTGTAATCCTTAATATCGCAAAGATCCTTTTCAGAGCGGTACCACGTTACAGGACAACGTCCCGCAGGAGAAACATCTCCGAATAATGTCTTTGCAAGGGCAGTACCTATATACGGGCCTGCGTGTGATATATGAAGTATTGATGAGATCTTTTCATCGTTAAAAGCAAAGGGATATCCCGATACAAGACACAATATCGCATTGGGATTTATTCCGACAATAGCGTTAAGCATCTTCTGCTGTTTTTCGGGAAGTCTGAGGTGCTTTCTGTCATAGCACTCTCTTGCGTTTATCATAGGATTGTTGCCGCAGACGATAATTACGTTATGAGCCTCTGTAACAGTTCGGCGTACCCTGTCAATACCGCTTGAAAAGACCTCAATATTGAAGATACAATCCTTATTTGCACGAATAGATTCGGTTACCTTTATCCTGCGGTCATCGGTTATTTTCAGATATCTGTTCTGCCAGTTGCGGATAATACAATCCCTGCCGTTTCTTTCAAGGGTGAACTTTTCCTTTACAAACCAGCCGTAGACCTCATCTGAGCTGCATTTAAGCACTCCGTTATCTGCAAGATACTTGCCGTTGAATTTTGAACGCAGAGAGATAGCACCGTCGCCCCACTCAAACATATCAAAAAGGCACTGCTCGTTTATAGTTGCACTGTCGCAGATAAGCTCACCCTCCTCGCTGACGGAGAAGTAAAATCCTGTCTGCGAATTTCTGAGTGCTATCGTGTCGTTGCCTGACTCGTAAAATACATTTTCTCTGCCGACAGCCGCAATTATTCCGTCAAGTATCGTCGGCGTTTTGGGAGAAAGACCCGTGTACCAATCACGGAAAGTCATATCCGCATAGTATCCTATAACCGCAAGTTTCTCGCTTTTCTTTATAGGAAGTACTGCCTTACTATTTTTAAGCAGGATAACAGATTCCTCTGCCGCTTTTTCAGATACCTTTGAATGCTCGTCACAGCACAAAAGCTCCTTATTTGTATCATTATAAGGGCAATCACTGTCAAATTCACCAAGCATAAATCTCGCTTTAAGTGCTCCGAAAAGAGCTTTATCTATATCCTTTTCGGTGATAAGACCACGCTCTATCGCTTCTCTTGCCGCATTTGTGACCAGCTCTTCGTTATCGGTCATAATATCGGCACCGTGATGTTTGTATACCTTTGCAATAGCGTCAACGTGTGTCTTGTCCTTTCGGTGTGACTGAACATTCTGAATGAAATCTCCGCCGTCCGTTACCGCAAACAGCAGACCCCATTTATCCTTGCAGACGTTCTGCACCTCAGGATTACAGATAGCCTCGATACCGTTTATCTCGTTATAAGAGGTCATAAGGCTGTATGCATTGCCCTCTCTCACGGGCTTTTCAAAGGCTTTGAGATAATAATCATATTTTAATCTTGTGGGGATAATTGCATTGTCTGTTCCCCTGTTTTCTTCGTTGTTATTTGCATAGAAATGCTTTAAGGTAGGAATTACACGGGCATACTTCTCATTGACACCATACATTCCCTTTGTAAAAGCAGCCGCCATAGTACCTGCAAGGAAAGGATCCTCGCCGTAGGCTTCTTCGTTTCTGCCCCAGCGTGGGTCACGTTCAAGGTCTACCGTAGGACCCCATACACACAGGGAAGTCTTGCCCTGCTGATTATATATGCGTGTTTCAGTGCCTGTTACTTCGCCCATAGAACGCATTATGTCTGTATCAAAAGTCGCTGCAAGTCCGAAAGGCTCGGGGAATACAGTAGTCGGAAGCTCCCAGCCCTGTCCACGGCAGACAAGACCTCGTGCGACCTCCGCACCGATACCGAATTCTTTCAGTCCAAGTCGTGGAATCGCTGCCATTCTTGTGTGAATAAGCAGCAGCTTTTCCTCAAGGGTAAGCTCATCAAGAAGTGCATTTACACGTTCATCAAAGGAAAGCGATGTGTCAAGAAATTTAAACTCTGCCATTGTAATCCTCCTTATCGTATAATACCTACTTAGTCTAAACCAAAAGCTACAACTATGCTTACGAACATAATAACAAATATTATTCCCATAATGATCGATACGATATTTTTGGTCATACCGTGTACCGGTCTTCCTCCGACACGCACAGTCATATTAGGGAACCATTCTTCATTTTTCTCTTTCTCTTCTTCGGGAACAGCAGTTTGCTGTATCGGTATTTTTTTTACCGTTTCTTCCTGACGAAGATCCTGTAATTCTGACAAGGCTCTGTCAAGTGCGTTGCCCATTTCGGGAGCTGCGACAGGCCCGTCTGATGGTGGCGGTGAAGCCTCTGTCAACTCCTCGTCAACAGAGCCCATAAAACTTGCCTCTTCCGCCGTCATATACCCGTATGTAACGTCATTCACGCCACTCCTTACGGGCGGTCTGTACTCCTTTGGTGGAGGTTCTTCCACTATAACGCTTGTATCAGATACAGTCTTTTCCTTTACAGGCTCGATAGGTTTGTCAAACATTGTAGTGCCTATATCAAGACGGGGACTTACAGGCTCTGCAAAGATAGGACTTTCCGATACTTCCTCTGCTTTATGCGATGTTACCTCCTGTGTTGGAGGTCTATCAAACATCGTAGTGCCTATATCAAGAACCGGACTTACAGGCTCTGCAAAAATAGGACTTTCCGATACTTCCTCTGCTTTCTGTGAAGCTTCCACCTGTGTCGGAGGTTTGTCGAACATAGTAAGTCCTATATCAAGATGAGGACTTATCGGCTTCATTATATCAAATTCTTCCGACACAGATACACTTCCTTTCGTTACTTTACTCGTTTTCTTAAAATAGAATGTGGCTCGACCACTATATCCGACGGAATGGTGAGTTTTTCAGTGGCGTGACGGGCTATTTCTATCCTCTCGCCGTCTGCTCCGTACATCTCGGCAGGGGTAAATTTTATCGGCTCTCTCTGTGGAGCAAGGATTTCAAGCTCGTCATTGAGAGTAAAATAATTCCTCTGCGTAAGATACATAGTTCCGTTTTCACATTTGTCAACAGTACCGACAAAATCGTATTCTCTCATATAGCCGCTGCTGTCAAAATACTGACCGCCGTTTGTTGTAACGGAGGGGTCTTGCGTTTCCGAGCCCTCCATAGGGTGACCATAGAAAAATCCTGTGCAATAGGGTCGGTGGCTTATCTTGTTTACCTCGTCAAGTACCCACTGAGGAGGCTTTTCTCCCCTCAGCACGGAGTCAAGAGCCGTCCTGTACGCATTTACGGTAAGTGCCACATAGTATGCGGATTTTGCTCTGCCCTCTATCTTCAAGCTTGTGACGCCTGCGTCTATAAGGTCATCAAGATGCTCTATCATACACATATCACGGGCATTCAGTATATAAGTGCCACGCTCGTCCTCAAAGACCTTGAAAAACTGGTTAGGTCTTTTCTCCTCCATAAGGTAGTATCCCCAACGGCAAGGCTGAGCACACTCTCCCCTGTTTGCATTTCTGCCCACAAGGTACTCGGATATAAGGCATCTCCCTGAAAAGCTGACGCACATCGCACCGTGTACAAAGACCTCTATCTCCATATCATCGGGGATATTCTTTCGGATAGTGCGGATATTTTCAAGACCTACCTCACGGGCAAGGACTACTCTCCTTGCACCCATTTTATAAAGTTCCTGTGCGGTTTTGTAATTAACCACACCTGTCTGTGTTGAAATATGAAGGTCAAGCTTCGGAGCATTTTCCTTTATCAAAGAGATAACACCCAGATCACAGGCTATCGCCGCATCTACGCCGCACTCCTGTGCCTGTGCAATAAAGCTCGGAAATTCTTCAAGCTCCTCATTTACGGGAATGGTATTGCAAGTAAGGTACACCTTTTTCCCTCTCTCGTGGGCAAGTTGTACAGCCTTTGCAAGACCCTCTGCATCAAAATTCTTTGCACCTGCCCTCATTCCATAGGACTTTCCCGCAAGATATACGGCATCACAGCCGTAATCCAGTGCGGAAAGCAGGCATTCCTCGTCGCCTGCGGGGGCAAGTAGTTCTATATTGCTGTTCAAGTTAGTTCTCCTTAGTTATTCCTCTGAGCGAAGCTCTGCGGCAATGATATTCTGCTCGTGCTCTTCAACTGTCTGAGCATAGTAGAATGCACCGTCGCTACTTGCAAGGAAGTAATAGTATGCGGATTCTGTCGGATAGAGTGCAGCATTTATCGCTACAAGTCCCGGACTGCATATAGGACCGACAGGGATACCCTCGCACTGATACGAGTCATAAGCGGCTATCATATCATCGTAGAGGTCACCTGCATCATCGGAGATATTAGGCTTTATGCACTCGTCGATATAAGTGTAGGTCGTGTCTGATTGCAGACTTGGGAATTCTCCCATATTATTTAATCTGTTATGGAATACAGAGGATATCATTCCGAAGTTATCCTCATTCGTTCCCTCCCACTGGATAAGCGATGCAAGTGTGATAGTTTCATCAAGTGTAAGTCCAAGCTCTTCCATACGTTTTTTCATAGTTTTTGTTATCTTGGACTCAAAGTTGTTGTACATCTTGTTTGCAGCCTGCTCGGCATATTGCAGTGTATCAAAATCGGGATTGTCTTTAAGGTCGTCTATTACATAGAATTCATAGGTATCGGGGAACAGATAACCCTCTAATGCATAGAAGCGGTTGGGGTCCTCCTCTATGCCCTCCTCAAAGTCGAACTTCTCCTGTTTTGTTTTATAGAAACGCTCAAAGTCCTCTGCACGGCAGACATAGTTATCTTCAAGCAGCTGACCTATCTCCTGTGCGGTTGAGCCTTCGGGTATCATAACCATAACGGTTTCGGTATATTTCTTTACCGTTTTAAGGGTGGTCACGAGAATATCATAGGACATATTGGATTTTACAGTGAAATCACCATTGAGGAAGCCCTCCTCCTCTTTCGCTATTTTAAGGTACATCTTAAACAGCGAGGGCATTTCGATTATGCCGTTTTCGTGGAGCGTTTCAGCTATCTGGTCAACGCTCATATCCTCTGTGACCTTTATCTCATATTCCTTCGTTGCCTTTGCCATACCTGTGAAATCCTGCATAGCAACAATAAGCTTTGCCGCAAGGAATGCACCGACGCCTATTGCAACAACAGACAGCAGAACGCCTAAGAATATCTGTCCGTAGGTACGAACGTGATTTGTCTGCGGCTTTTTCTTTTTCTTCTTTTTGCGGCGTTTTTTCACAGGATTCTGCGGACGGTATTCCGTTCTTTCAGGCTGAGTTTCCTCAGGCTGAACACTGTCCATAAGACGTGTCTTTTCGGTATCATCGGTGCTGTTAAGGTCTGTAAACCTGTCACGGGGCATAATGTCCCCGTACTGCTCACCGCTGTCTGTAACGGACGAGATACTGTCAAGCTCCTGTGTATTGCCCATATCTTCTCCCGTCTGCGGGATATTTTCATCAAAAAAATCGTTATTATCCATTAAGTGACCTCCGTATGAGGCTCGCCGCAATGCAGCTGTGCCGTTTAGTCGTCAAATATCGTAATGTCTGCTCTCCTGTCGTGAGCCTCTGACGGGACTTCCATTTTAAAGCTGTTATAACAAAGTATAACGCTTATACCCGCAAAGCCGTCAAGATAGCGGTCGTAATAGCCTCTGCCGTAGCCAAGTCTGAGTCCCTCTCCGTCCGCACACAATGCAGGTACTATGCAGAGGGTTTTTTCATCGGGGATAAACTCCCTTTCACGGGCTGTCGGCTCTAAGATACCAAATCTGCCCTCTGAAAGCTCTGAAAAAGACCTTATCTCAAAAAAGGAAAGCTCACTGTCACCTGAAACAGGCACTGCAACGGGAATCCCATTCTCAAAACAATATTCAAGAATGCTGACAGTACCTACCTCTATCTCGGTGGAAACATAGGTAAGCACTGAACTTGCTTTTTTCAGCAGTGGTAAAAGCTTCTGAAATATACGACCGTCTGCTTTTCCCTTTTCTTCGGTGGCCATTACTCTACGCTTTGCGATAAGCTCCTTTCGGAGAGCTTTTTTTACTTCCTGCATTGCATACCTGCCGCTATTCTGTTTGCCTCTGTTTTTCCGCAGAGTAGCTCAGTAAGACGCAGACCGAATTCAATGGACGCACCGGGACCTACCGCTGTTGTGATAAGTCCGTCTGTAACAACAGATTCCGAGGAAAGCTCAGCACCCTCCAAAAACTTCTCAAAGCCTGGGAAACAGATAGCTTTCTTTCCCGAAAGCAGCCCCTTTTTGCCAAGCACGGAGGGAGCGGCACAAATAGCCGCAATATTCACTCTGTTTGCTGTGCAGTAATCTATTGCCGTCTGCACCGAAGCTGACTTTTCGAGGTTAAGCGTACCGGGCATACCTCCCGGGAGGATTATCATTTCAAGACGCTCGTCAAGTTCCATCTGAATATCTGCGATATCACAAAGCATTGTAACACCGTGTGAGCCTCTGACAGTATCACTGCCGATACCAACGGTCACAACGTCCTTTTCTGCCCTGCGGAGTATATCCACAGGAGCAAGTGCCTCTATCTCTTCAAAACCGTCTGCAAGAAAAACATATATCATCTTAATTTCCTCCGAATGTTATATCAAATTTGTCCTCTAAGAAAACTGGATTATAGGACAGCTTTGCCTTGCGGAGATTTTCCGCACCCGTGTCCTCTTCCCTGTTTATATACTTGTATCTTCCGTCCAGCGACTTTACAAACTCCCTGTTTATAGCGGTATATGCTCCCTGATATCTTCGCAGAGCCTTTTCCACGTGTACTACAAAGGTATCACTCGCTGACGGCTCACCAAAGGTGAATGCCTGTACCTCTCCGTTTACACGGATAAGACCGCCTGTATAGTCAAGCTTATCATAGTATTTAAAGCTGCAACGAACTATACAGCTCTCTTCCTGCTTACTTTTTGCGTCATCATCTGCAAATTCACAGTCACATATATTCTCCTCGCACCACTGCTCGTTCATAGCAATGCACTCGGCAATGTTTTCGGCGGTTATCGGCTCAAAGCTCCAATCATTCTCGTAGAAACGATTGAGATGATTTCGTTTACCGTGGTACTTTTTGCCTTTAAGCTCTGCAAGATCCTCTGCAAGGTAGACATAATCACTGCCGTCACGGTTGTATTCCGTGTGAGCCACAGGGTAGAGAGCCATTATCTGCTCTGTGATATCCTTGTTGGCATATATCATAAGCTGAATACCATTTTCCCGACAATAATCGGAAAGAAGTTCAACGCCGGTTTTAACGTCGCAACCTCCTGTGGGAAAAGAAAACTTGTACTTTCCTTTTGACAGCTCCCACCTTACGAAATATAAGCCGTTAAACTCGGCTATCTTAACGCCATAGGCTCTACGCCATACAAAGTTATTGCCAAATGTATATTCACACCCACGAAAATCGGAGCGTGAAAGTGCCTCTTTTATCCAGTGCTTGTCCGTTATCTCTATATCTCTGAAAATGAGTTCAGACATCAACTATCTCCTTTATCTGTTCCATAATCCTATTGTGGATCTCGTCTATGGACAAAGGAGCATTTCCGTCTGAGCATTCAATGATCTTCCAGCCGTTTTTCTCGGCGGTGTACATTGCACTTTCACGGCACTGCCGCATAAATGCCACATTTCGCTCGTGGATATCTTTTTTACCCTCATCGCCGTTGTATCGTGAAGAGAGCAGCTTCTGAGATACCTCGATAGGCATATCAAGGAACAGCACCATATCGGGTTTTGGAAGTCCAAGCTTTGTGTACTCGTATTCCCACAGCCATTTGAGGTAACCGTCACGCTGAGAGTCTGAAAGCTTTGTCATCTGATATATAGCGTTTGAGGTGGTGTATCTGCCCGAAACTATCACAGAACCTGAGTCATAGTCTGCCTTCCAGTCGGTGGAAAAGCTGATATAACGGTCAACTGCATAAAAGCTGCTTGCGGCATAAGCTCCGACTTCTCCCTCACAGGGAATAAAGCCGTTAAGATATCCTGTAACTATCCTGCCGCTGTCACTGTCATAATTCGGGAAGCTGATAAGCCTTGATTTCACGCCGCATTCTCCCAGCTTTTCAGCAAGGAGTTCAAGCTGTGTTGATTTTCCGCAGCCGTCCAATCCTTCAAGTACTATTATCTTTCCTTTGTTCATACTACATACCTGTCCATTTTATATTGATATACATTATATATCTTACCACAATTCGGCGATTTAGTCAATCCTTTTTGTAGATTTTAAACAAAAAAATATCCCACTCCTGCTTTTTGGCAAGAAGTGGGATTTATTATATATTTTATTCAGAGCTTTTTTCCTCAGCGGCTTCTTCTTTCTTTTTACGGTGTACTGCGATAAGTATTATTACAGAGGATATTAACATAACAATCAACGCACCACAAATGACAATGTCCTCCGACAGTCTGCCGTCATTTATAAAAAAATCCTTTGCTCCTTCTTTCTGCTCTCCGTTTCTGCCTAAGATATAATCATCAAACCAAAGGAATGCAAAAATAAAGCACTCTACCGCCATCACACAGGCAGCATAGTGAGTCTGTGTATACTTCACTCCGAAAAGGCTGCCGTAATACAGATTTCTAAGCACCCACCACATATAACACAATGCCGCAGTTAAGGTAAGTACCGCAACATAGCTCTCGCACCACTGATACCCTGCTTCCATAACCAACACCATAAGTGAGGAAAAACACGCAAAGACTATAAGCGACTCTATTAGCAGCTTTGAGCGTATCTGGTTCTGTCGCTCGTCAAAAACGTCCTTTTGGCTCTGGGGTTCGCTTAGTATCATACGCTCACAGAATTTATCAAAGCTCTTTAAACTCATATCTCATACCTCCATTATCATTTTTCCTCTGTCCAGAAAAGCTCGTCAAGGGTCTTGCTGAGAGCCTTACAGATAGAAATACACAGATTTATCGTTGGGTTGTAGTCACCGTTTTCGACCGCACTTATCGTCTGTCGTGTAACGCCGACTTTCTTTGCAAGTTCGTCCTGCGAGATATCTGCCGCAGCACGGGCCGCTTTCATTCGTAGATTTTTAGCCATTCCCTCACCTCAAAGAGAGTATAACACATATTTTACATCTTGTCAAGTATATTTTACATTTTGTTTGATATTTTTTTCAAAATGTCAAGTGAGATATTTTTCAAGGCAAACAAAAACCGCCGTGCTTTTGCACAGCGGCTTTGCAAATCACCAAATTAAACGTATCCAATAATAGAAGAAATAAATATCACTATCATAAATACAGGGCAAACATACTTTGTCATAATACGGTAGAGAAGCTTGGACTTAAACTTACCGTTCTGTTCCACCTCAGCCTCAACGACCTTTGTCTTGACCACATAACCGATAAGGATACAGGTAAGCAGAGCAACTATCGGCATAATGATACTGTTACTGATAAAGTCAAAGAAATCAAGGAACTGTCTGCCGAGGATAGTAACATCACTCCAACTGCTGTAACCGAGAACGGAAAGCATACCGATCACAAAGGACGCTCCCACAACGATAAGGCATACGGGAATTCTTTTGAGCTTAGTCTTTTCGCACACGATAGAAACGATAGTTTCCATAAGAGATATGGAAGATGTAAGTGCCGCAAGTGCAACAAGCAGGAAGAATACAATACCCATAATATTTCCGCCGGGCATAGAGTCAAACACCTTAGGCAAAGTTTCAAACATCAGAGAAGGACCGGAATTGAGTGCGTCCTTATCTCCGCCTGAGAATGCAAATACAGCGGGGATTATCATCATACCTGCAAGGAAAGCCACGCCTGTATCGAATATCTCAATGTGACGGACGGAACCTTCAATGCTGTCCTCCTTACGCATATATGAGCCGTATGTAACCATAATACCCATTGCAAGTGACATTGAATAGAAAAGCTGTCCCATAGCCGCTACAACCGTTTTGAGAGAGAAATTCTCAAAGTTAGGGGTAATGTAGTAGAGCAGACCGTCCAACGCTCCCTCCAGAGTACAGGAGTAAACGGCAATTACTATGGTTATTACAATAAGTACAGGCATAAGGAACTTGCTGAATTTCTCTACGCCCTTTTCAACACCGAGCATTACAACGACCGCTGTAAGTATCATATATATCGCAAGGAATACACCCGGCTCTAAGGGACTTGTACTTACAAAGCTGTCAAAGAACGAAACGACCTTCTCCGTACCGTCAGCGGCTATCTCAACCGTTTCAGCGGCAGCCTGTGAGCCCTGTCCTATTGTAAAAGCAGTTAGATATTTAAGCACCCAGCCGCCTATTACACAGTAGTACGGGAAAATAAGCACAGGAACCGAAGCAGCTATCCACCCCAAGGGCTTGAACTTGCTTGAAAGGTCAGAGTAAGCACCGATAACGCTCTTGCCTGTTTTACGTCCTATTGCGATCTCTGTCACCATAAGTGCAAAGCCGAATGTTACCGTCAATATAAGGTACACCAGCAGGAAAATACCACCGCCGTACTGTGCCGCAAGATACGGAAACCTCCATATATTGCCCAGTCCCACAGCGGAACCCGCCGCCGCAAGGACAAATCCTATCTTAGACGAAAAGCCTCCCTTGGGGGCAACCGCCTTCTTTTCTTCTGACATTATTTCACACTCCTAAAAAAGTCAATACATAGATTTTATTATACATTATTTTTTTAATAAAGTCAAGATTTGCTATGCTTTTTCCCGATATTTATGTAAATCAAGCTTTTATCTACTTGACAAGCAAGGTGAAATACTGTATAATATTATTGTTTTGGAGACGTATCGAAGTGGTCATAACGGGGCTGACTCGAAATCAGTTAGGGAGCGATCCCCCGCGAGTTCGAATCTCGCCGTCTCCGCCAAAATAACGCAGAGCCGCATTACTGTGCGGCTCTTTTTTCATTCTGTAAGGTATTCGGTGGGCTTGACGGCAAACGCTTCAAGCTTTCGGAAAAGCAGGAGGGGGTAAACTTCCCACCTGTACACCCGAACTGTCGATGCACCACGATAGGCTATGACCCCGATGATGATATAGCTGAGCTTGAAAACAAACAGGAACAGCTTTCGTATGAGGAATGGTATCAGCAGTATGTTGAGGGCAGAGAGCAGAAGCGTATTGAAAGCAATGACGCTGTTTCGGTGGAGCTGCCAAGCGGAAGTCCGAGGCCTGTCGTTTCGGGCGGAAATGCGGCAAATGTGCCGATAAATTCCTTGACAAATGCGGTGAATGGTGGTACAATGGTATCAAAGAGAAATGGAGCAACAAGAGCTGCGATGTATTCTCATAATTGGCAGACAGTAAGCCTGTCTGAAAAAGTAAATCATTATGGACTCGATATTATTTCTGCTGTTGATTCGAAAGGAAAGATAACATACAGCAGCGATAAGTCAACGATCAAGATCATTTACGATGTTAATGGTAACTATTTCAGAATTATGGACACTGCGGTATATGGCAGAGGAGCATACTTAGATGCCGACGGCAAATCAGCCTTGAACAAAACGATTGATGGTAAAACAATCGGAAGAAGCAGGGATGAATTTCAGCGAGTAACCCATTTCAATAATGCTGATAAGGAGGTAAAGCGATGACTAATGAACATAAGTTGTTAATGACTGTATTTAAGGACAAAGCAAGTGCAGATAGATACCGTGAAGATATCACAGCGGTTAATCCTGATGCAGCTGAAGTGATTGTTTTGCCTTATAGTGAGTATTATTATTTGAATTCTCAGAATTTGATTGATGAGATCAATGATACACACGACTTAATGATTGACGAGTATGAATCAGAAACTATTGATTGCAGTATTATAAGTTCAATCATAAATGTGGTGCGTAATCACGAAATATATGTACCGACGTTCATAAAAGCGTTAACCACTGCGATGAACAATAAAAGCTCATTGGAATTGGATTTTTAATGACTAACCGCCCCTAAAAAGGCGGTTTTTCTATGCACAATTTAATAATTTAAGCACTCGGAAACGGGTGCTTTTTTATTGCCCTGAAGTACGGCGTTTAAACTGCTTATCCTGTGGCGACAGGCTTAAAAGCGTGAGTGACACAACACATTTAAAATGGAGGTAGCAACTATGGATTTTCTCAAAGCGATCTTTGGCGATAAGGCTCTTACCTACGCTGAACTGGAAGCGGCTCTGAAAGACAGCAAGGATATCAAGCTCGCAAACCTTGCGGGCGGCGGTCATTACCTCGAAACCGCCCACAATCTAAGCCCTGCCATAGCCATATCTTCAAGCTCCTGCTGAGCCTGTTTCTGCTGCTCCTGTGTGAGCTTTTTTCCTGTCCTTGTGCGGAATGAGGCTCTTATTTCTGGCGTACCGCCGCCGTTAAACTCTATCTCTATATTGTATGCCTCACAGGTAAGCTCACCCTCGTCAAGCATAAAGTTCATCGGCACACCGTCTACGCCCTCGGACAGTATCATATAGCCTGCTGTTTCCTCTTCGTCGGCGAATACTCCCAGTTTACCCACTTCTATCAGCCGTGAGCCATTTATCACTGCTGTCTTTCCGTCCTCATTCGTAGTCATACCGCCGCCGTTTTCACTTTCGGCGAAATGAGGGATTATAACTGTACGTCCACCCTCATTTGCTGACAGGATATCAAGCAGAGTCGTTTTGGGAGATGTCCCCATATAATATGCGTTATCTATCATACTGTAAGGCTTTTCCGCTGCGGTTATGCCCTCCACAAAATGCATATCGGTGAGCATTTCGGCTTTCTCTGCACAGCATACAGGCATATTCAGACTGCACCGCATATCCTTGTACAGCATAGTCAGTACAGAAATGATATCCGCCTGCTCAAAGCCTTTTCCAAGCACAAGCAGTTTACTTTCGCTCATATAGATATCCTTGCCGTCAATAAGAGATAGCTGCTTTACCGCCTCTCCCAGTGTCTTTCCGCTGCCTGTTACCTTTATCACATTCTCCTTTGTTACATCAAGGTCGCCGCCTGTACCTCCTGCACTGAAAAGGAGAGCGTTTAACTTATATTCCTCACCGTCAAAATCCACAGCCGCAAGTTGGATTATCGCTCTGTCCCCAAGCTCCGTTGTATCAGAGCAACCTGCCAACATAAACAGCATAACAAGTACAGCCGCTATTTTTCTCATATTGCATTCTCCTTTTTCTTTCTTGACGGGATACAGGCTCTAAGCACCGCATAGACGCCAAACAGCAGCAGACCGCTGCGAAAAGCCGCTCCAAGCGACCACACCGCTCCCGCAAAACCGTCAAGCCGTTTGAATAACACTATATCCGAAAGCTGCGACGACGCAATAAAAGGATATTCCGCAACCATAAAGAACTCCCCAAGAACGCCCATACAGAAAACAGCTATCAGCAGCACAGATACCAATGAGGCAGCAGCGAACCAAAAGCCCGTACCTCCGCTGCCCCCAGAACGCTCGTCCTTTGGCTTTACATAGGGCAGCATTGCCGCAAATACAAGGTACTCTCCGCCGCTAAGCAGTCTTTCGATTATGCAGCGAACAAGACCCTCGTCAAGGTCAGTAGGCATAGCTGTCCTTATGCGGATATGCGGAATATCCGCAATTATCACGGTGACGGTGACAATAACAGCAGCAACCAGCATAAGCACTCCCGCACGGGAGATAGCCTCTGCACCCTTTACGGCGGAATATACCGCAAAGGCAAGTACGATCACCAGCAGCACCGCTCCCGACATTCCTCCGAGAAGTGTACGCTGTGCAAACTCTGCGGTGTACAAAGCTGTTCTTACGAAAAATGCCGCAAGTATCACCGCAGACACAAGACCGAACACTACCCCGAAAGGCTTGTTCTTTCGGCTGACCGCCCCGTACATATCTCTACCCGAAAGAGAATATATCAGCAGCGGCAAGGCAAGTACAAAACGTATTACCTCTGCTGCCACAAGTGCGGCAAGTCCTACTCCGCTGAAATCCCTGCTGTACGGAAAAACTATCTCCGCTGACAATCGTGATAACAATAGTATGCAAAAAAGCTGTGAACGACTTATCATATATTCTCCGTTTTCTTTTGTTTAAGCTAGTTTTCGGCTCCGTTGAGTCCCTGTATCGTTACATCTGATTCAGACATCTGTTTCCACCCTGCACGGACGAACATATCTCTCCCCGCTTTCGGTGAAAAAGGCGAAACAGGGGCCATATAGGGCGTTCCGTAGGTGTTGAGGGAGCACATCTTCACTATCACAGCACCCGCCGTGACAAATAGACCGAAAAGTCCGAAAACACCGCCTGCTATTATATATAAGAACCTCAGTATGACAGTTTTTTCATACATCGAGGGAACGACAAAGCTGCAAAGTCCCGATAATGCTACCACAAGCACCATAGGTGCTCCCACAAGACCTGCATTGACAGTGATATCTCCTATTACAAGACCTCCCACGACGCCTATTGCGTGACCGATAGGTTTGGGTAACCTTATACCAGCCTCACGCAGTATCTCATACATAAAGTGAATGAACAGACACTCCACCATAAGCGAAAAAGGTGCTGTCTGCTCTGCGGCGGCAAGGTTCAGTATCAAGGCTGAGGGCAACATTTCAGGACTGAATGAGGCTATCGCAACATAAGTCCCGGGAAGAAACAACGTTATAAAATACGCCGCAAGACGCACAAGTCTTATAAAAAAAGCATAGAAGGGCTTTTGAGTATAGTCGTCAAGGGTCTGAAAGCTTTCTATAAAAAGATACGGCACGACAAGTGCAAAGGGCGTACCGTCAACCAGTATACCCACCCTGCCCTCATATAGCTTTGCGGCAAAGCTGTCGGGACGTTCACAGGTACCGCACTCTGAGAAGAACCAGCCCCCTTTTCCCTCCATATACGGCTGGATATAGCCGCTTTCAAGGATCGTATTCAGCTTTATTGATTGCAGACGTTTTCTCACATTGTCAAGCAACTTTGGTGATACTTTATCGCTTATATAACAAAGGCAGACATCTGTATTACTGCGTTCCCCTATCTGCGAAAACTCGAACACAAGCGTCGGTGATTTGATTCGGCGGCGTATCATTCCCATATTTGTGCGGATCACTTCAACAAAGCCTTCCCTTGAACCACGCAGATTGTTTTCTGTGGAAGGGTCGCCTATACCCCTTGACTGAAAGCCCTGTACACCGATAGCTATACATCTTGTACAGCCCTCGGTAAGTATCACCGCAAAGCCCGATTGAAGTTTAAGGCACAGGTCACCAAGATTTTTCACTTCAAGCTGACTTGCCGCAATAAGATAAGTGTTGAAGAAATTATCAACAAGCTCAGCAGGTGGCAACTGTCCTCTGCCGTCAAGGTCGTTCAGCTTTTCATATATAAGCTCTGCGATAGTATTCGTACCGACAAGACCCTCGCAGGCTATCACAGCTATATTGTTTTCGCAAACTCTTCCACGCTTTACCATTACATCAGCAGAACTGCTTGTGTATATCTGCAAATTGCTTATATTCCTGTCTAAGGAGATATCTATCGGTGTGTCAAAGGGAAGATTTGTGTGTACTCTCTCCTCGTGCATAGTTTCACCCTCTTTTTTTCATATAGCGGTAATATTCCACAAAACAAGGGATTTATACCTGTATCGGCGGTATACTTGACAAATCCTGTATAAAGATATATAATATAAATATCTGAGGTGCAAGCTTGCTTTCACCGAAGTATATCATTTGTTCTGACACAGAAATATGTTTGATGTGAAAGGTCGATACGCTAAACCGCCCCATAGGACGGTTCTGTTTGTTGTTATTACACGCCCTTTCACAAGGGCGTTTTTTTATTGCCCAAACAGAAAGGAGAACTATGCAGAAAGAGCTTACGGAAAAGCTGATAACATTGCACGACCTGTCCTATGTAGAGCTTAAAGAACTTATAGATCACCACTCGTCAGCGGACGCAGAATTACTTGCAAAAGAGGCCGCAGCACTGCGTGACAAGGTCTACGGGAAAAAGGTTTTTATGCGTGGACTTATAGAGTTTTCTTCATTCTGCCGTAACGATTGTCTTTACTGCGGTCTGAGAAAAAGCAACACAAAGGCAGAGCGTTACCGCCTTACAGAAGATGAGATACTCTCCTGTACAGATGAGGGATACAAGCTTGGATTCCGTACATTTGTACTGCAAGGCGGCGAGGACGCTTATTTCACTGATGAACGGCTGTGCAGTATCGTTTCGGAGATAAAAAAGTGTTATCCCGAATGTGCTATTACACTTTCAGTAGGCGAACGTTCACGTGAAAGCTATCAAAGGCTTTATGATGCGGGAACTGACAGATATCTTCTGCGTCACGAAACCGCAGATACGGAGCATTACGGTAAGCTGCACCCCGACAAGCCTTCACTCGAAGATCGTATTCGCTGTCTTTCCGACCTGAAAGATATCGGATATCAGACAGGCTGTGGATTTATGGTAGGCTCACCGTATCAGACTACCGACAGCATAGTGAAAGACCTTATATTCATAAAAAGGTTTCAGCCGCAAATGGTGGGCATAGGCCCGTTTATTCCGCATAGGGATACACCTTTTTGTGACAAAAAGGCAGGGACTATGGAACTTACCGTTTTCCTGCTGTCGATAATAAGACTTATGCTGCCCGAAGTCCTTCTCCCTGCCACGACCGCACTTGGTTCCATATCCGAGGACGGCAGAGAGCGTGGAATAATGGCAGGTGCTAACGTTGTTATGCCTAACCTCTCCCCTTCCTGTGTCAGAAACAAATACGCTATCTACGATAACAAGCTGCACAGCGGCGACGAGGCCGCTGAAAACATCGCAGACCTTAAAAAACGGATACTCTCGACAGGCTGTGAACTTGTAACCGACAGAGGCGACCACATATCAAAAAACACATAATCTGAAAGGACAAAAAATGGCTATCTACGACCCAAAATCTCTCAAAGCGGAAGAATTCATCTCTGACGCTGAGATAAGAGAAACACTTGACTATGCAGAAAAAAACAAGGACGATCTCGCACTTATCGACAGTATAATCGAAAAAGCAAAGCTGAGAAAGGGACTTTCACACCGTGAGGCGTCAGTACTTCTTGCCTGCGAAAACGAAGAAAAGATCAAAGAGATATTCGATCTTGCCGAGCAGATCAAAAAGGATTTCTACGGCAACAGAATTGTAATGTTCGCACCGCTGTATCTTTCCAACTACTGTGTGAACGGCTGTGTCTACTGCCCGTATCATCATCAGAACAAGCACATAGCACGTAAAAAGCTCACACAGGAAGAGATTAAGCGTGAGGTAATTGCTTTACAGGATATGGGACACAAGCGTCTTGCAATAGAGGCAGGAGAAGACCCTGTAAACAACCCTATCGAATATATCCTTGAATGTATAGATACTATATACAGCATAAAGCATAAAAACGGTGCTATCCGCCGTGTAAATGTCAACATCGCCGCAACTACGGTTGAAAATTACACAAAACTCCACGATGCGGGCATAGGTACATATATCCTGTTCCAGGAAACATATCATAAAGAAAGCTATGAACAGCTTCACCCGACAGGACCAAAGCACGACTACGCTTACCACACCGAGGCTATGGACCGTGCTATGGAGGGCGGTATCGACGATGTAGGTCTTGGTGTTCTTTTCGGTTTGGAGCTGTACAAGTACGAATTTGCAGGTCTGCTTATGCACGCAGAGCATTTGGAGGCTGTCCACGGAGTAGGTCCTCACACTATCAGCGTTCCCAGACTTAAACGTGCCGACGACATTGACCCTACAAAGTTTGATAACGGTATCAGCGATGAGATCTTCGCAAAGATATGTGCTTGTATAAGGATCTCTGTTCCCTATACAGGTATGATAATCTCCACCCGTGAAAGCAAGGAAGTCCGTGAAAAGGTAATACGCTTAGGTGTATCCCAGATAAGCGGTGCTTCCCGTACAAGCGTGGGCGGTTACTGTGAGCCTGAGCCAGAGGACGAATGCAGTGAGCAGTTTGATGTTTCCGACAAGAGAACCCTTGACGAGGTCGTCCGTTGGCTTATGGAATTCGGATATATCCCCAGCTTCTGTACTGCCTGCTACCGTGAAGGCAGAACGGGCGACCGTTTTATGAGCCTTTGCAAGAACGGTCAGATACAGAACTGCTGTCACCCTAACGCACTTATGACCTTAAAGGAGTATCTTGTAGACTACGCCTCCCCCGAAACAAGGAAAATAGGCGAGGCTCTTATCGAAAAGGAGCTTTACAATATCCCGAAAGAAAAGGTAAGACAGATAGCCGCTGACTATCTTGTTCAGATAGAAAAGGACGGAAGAAGAGATTTCCGTTTCTGATAAAAAACAAGACCGAGAATTTACGTTCTCGGTCTTTAATATTATGTAGCAATTCCTGCGAACTGACTCTGATAGAGGTTATAGTATGCTCCGCCTTGCTTTAAAAGCTCTTCGTGGTCGCCTGCCTCTACCACCTTGCCGCCGCCCAGTACGATTATCTTATCCGCATTACGGATAGTTGACAGTCGGTGTGCGATGATAAGACTTGTTCTGCCTTTCATCAGTGCTATCATAGCCGCCTGAATATGCATTTCAGTTCTTGTGTCGATGCTTGAAGTAGCCTCGTCAAGAATAAGTATTTTAGGGTCTGCAAGTACCGCTCTCGCTATCGCAATAAGCTGTCGCTGTCCCTGTGAAAGGTTACTTCCGCCCTCTGTGAGGACTGTATCATAACCGTCTGCAAGTTTTGATGCGAAATCATCTACCCTTGCAAGTTTTGCCGCAGCTACGACCTCCTCGTCAGTGGCGTCTATCCTGCCGTAACGGATATTATCTGCGATAGTTCCCGTAAAAATAACAGTGTCCTGCAATACCATTCCGATACTTCCACGCAGCTTTTGTTTGGGAACATTTCTGATATCCTTCCCGTCGAGAGTTATCACTCCCCCGTCGATATCATAGAAACGTGTCAGCAGATTTACAACAGTAGTCTTGCCGCTGCCCGTTGCACCTACGATAGCGATCTTCTGACCGCTCTTTACCCACAGATCAAAGTCTGTAAGAACCGGCTCTCCCTCAACATAGGAGAACTTAACGTCCTTGAAATCAAGGTCGCCCTTTACATCGTCTATCTCAAAAGGCTCGTTGCCGCCCTCGTCCTCAGCCTCGCTGTCCATAATTTCAAACACACGCTCAGCACCTGCAAGTGCAGATTGCAGCTGTGCATATTGGTTTGCTATCTCGTTGATAGGTCTTGTAAACTGCTTTGAATATGTTATAAACGCCTGTATAATGCCTATGGAGATTATACCCTCAATGGCAAACCAGCCGCCAACCGCCGCAATAAGCAGAAATCCGATATTTCCGATACAGTTCATACAAGGGCCCATTGAGCCGCCAAGTATCTGTGCCTTTATACCGATCTTTTTAAGCTGGTCTGAGGTCTTGTTGAATTCCTCGCAGACGGTCTTTTCACGGGTAAATGCCTTTACGGTCTTGTAGCCGCTGACTGTTTCCTCTATCTGACCGTTAAGCTGACCCAGCTTTGCCTGCTGCAAGGGAAAATACTTTCTCATAAGCTTTGAAAGATTTTTAGACACTATCAAAGTAAGTACGATAGTGAACATACTTACAAGAGTAAGCTGCCAGGAATAGATAAGCATCATCACAAAGCAGCCGATGAGCATTATAATACCCGAAACAAGTGAGCCCAGCGACTGAGAAACAGAGTTGGACACATTTTCAACGTCGTTCGTCATACGGCTCATAATATCGCCGTGCTTGTGGGTGTCGATATACTTTATAGGAAGTCTTGAAATACGTGCAAACAAATCCTTACGCATTATCCGTACAGTGTACTGCGAAAGCTTTGCCGCAAAGATATTCTGAAAATATGTAAGCACCGCCGACAGAAGATACGCAGCACCCATAATCACAAGCCATTTAACAAGCTCGTTAAGGTCGATAACAGGGTGTGCCTCTGTAATGGTAATAGAATCTATCGCACTTGCTTGAAGGGACGGTGCGAATATATTAAGCAGAGTAGCCACAAGCATTACCCCGAGCATTCCGAAAAGAAGATTTTTGTTTCTTCCGATATACGAAAAGATCCTCGAAACAGACGCTTTCGTATTCTTCGGCTTTTCCTTGGGCATTCCCATTGCACCGGGGCCTCTACCCATTCCGGGGCGGAGATTGATGACAGGCTTGTTATTGTTATCAGCCAACCTTCTCGTCCCCCTCTCTCATCTGTGAATTGTAGATATCCTGATACACATCACAGGACTTCATCAGATTTTCGTGGTTATCGAAGGCGGCAAGTCTGCCGTTTTCTATTACAGCTATCTTGTCAGCACTCATTACACTTGCCACACGCTGGGCGATCATTATTACAGTTGTATCGCCGAGGTTTTCACGCAGAGCCTTTTGCAGCTTTGCGTCTGTTGTAAGGTCAAGTGCCGACATACTGTCGTCGAATATAAGTATCTCGGGCTTTTTTACTATTGCACGGGCGATAGATAGCCTCTGCTTTTGTCCGCCCGAAAGGGACGAGCCTTTTTCGGTTATCATATCCTTGTAGCCGTCTGTAAAGCCCTCTATAAAACTGGAAGCCTGTGCTATCTCCGCCGCCTTGCGTATCTCCTCGTCTGTTGCGTCAGGTTTGCCCCAGCGGATATTGTTCTCTATCGTGTCAGAGAAAAGTTCGCTCTTTTGAAGAACAAAGCCTATCTTTTTACGCAGAGTATCAAGGTCGTATTCCCTTACATCAACACCGTCAACAAGGACAGTCCCCTCTGTGGTATCATAAAAGCGTGTCACGAGATTTACAAGGGAAGTCTTTCCACAGCCCGTAGCACCGAGGATAGCGACCGTTTCCCCCTTATTCACACGGAAGCTGATATCGTTCAGCACATTATTCGCCTGAACACCGGGGTATCTGAAAGAAACGTTCTTAAACTCAACAGTACCTGTTTCGGCGGTTTCTTTGTTGAAATCGCCGCCTGAGATAACAGGGTCGGCGTCAAGCACCTCTCTGATACGCTTTGCGGAGGCGGAAGCACGGGTCACCTGCTGGAACATCATACCTATCATCATTACGGACATAAGTATCTGTGTGATGTATGTAATGACAGCCATTATCTGACCGACTTCAAGCTCCCTTGCCTGTACTTGTAAGCCGCCTATGTAGATAACGGCGAGGACAGACGCATTCATCAGGATAGATAGCACGGGAGTAAGCAGTGCCATAAGCTTCTGAACACGGAGATTTGTATTGCAAAGCTCGTCATTTGCCTTGCCGAAGCGGTCTATCTCATACTCCTCACGGGTGTACGCCTTTACAACCCTTGCACCTGAAACGTTCTCCTGTACGACAGTATTTACTCTGTCCAGTTTATCCTGTACGATACCGAAAAGAGGAGCACCCTTTTTAAGCACAAGTGCCACTATCAAAAGCTGAACAGGCATTGTAAACAGCAGGATAAGACCGAAACGTGCGTCGATAGTCAGCACCATAAAGATACCGCCCACAAACTGCATAACAGTTCTTACCATCATTCTGAGAGCCATACCCACAAAGTCCTGACAGGCGGTGATGTCATTTGTAAGCCTTGTCACAAGCGAACCTGTTGTGAATTTGTCCGTCTGCTGAAAGGACATCTGCATTACCTTTGAAAATGTATCCTTACGCAGATCGTTTGAAAAGCTTTGTGCCGCCATATTGCCGAAAACACCCGACAATATACCTCCCAAACAGCCGATAAGCGTGAAGATGACCATCTGCACGCCTACCTCAAATATGATATCCATATTCTGTCCCAGTACACCGTCGTCAACTATCCTCGACATAAGGGAGGGCTGCAAAAGATCCATACTGACTTCAAGTATCATAAACAGCGGCGACAGAACGGCAATATACCAGTATTTTTTAAGATAACCCAGTACCTTAATCAATCGAGTCGCCTCCGAGCTCCTTGTTAAGGTTGTTTTCCATTTTTGCAAGGATATCGCCAAGAGTTTTAAGCTCGTTTTCGCTGATGCCGGAAAGCATTATCTTTTCTGCGTCATTAAATGCCTCTAATATCTTTGCGTGCATCTCTCTGCCCTTATCGGTGATGAAAACGTGAGTTTCACGGCGGTCGTTGTCGTTCTTTTCACGGCGGACGATACCGTCACGCTCCATATTTCTGAGGGTGATGCTTATTGTGGGAGCTTTGAGCTTTGTGATGTTTACAAGTTCAAGCTGAGTAAGTCCGTTATTCTCCATAAGGGGTTTCATAACGTGACGGTAGGAAGCGCGCATACCTATCTCGTCAAGCTTTTTGCCTACAAATCTTCCGAACAAAAAAGAGGCGTCGTTTACGCTGCGAATAGTTTCGTTACCCTTGAACATATAAGTGTTGTTGTTGCTGTTTTTCATAAAAATTCCTTTCCTTTTTATATCATATTATTATCATCAAGCTGACCAAATTGTTTATACACCTAAATAGGCTATTTTATTTTATTGGCTACTTTATACTATATATTATACCCGTTTTTTCGTGATTGTCAATAAATTCATTGTGAAAAAATGATGAAAATATACAAACCTAAATTTTTACATCAGCCAAACAATCCGTACAGCTATGCGGATAATAACGTTTTCATAGTATTTACAACAAAAAATATAACTATAAAAACATCAAAATATCATTTCCTTGACTTTTGCCCAGTCTGAATATATAATGCTAATAGAGTTTTAACTACCAACGAGAGGGCAATAATGATATTTAAATACGGAAAAAAAGAGATAAACTTTCTTTCACAAGCCGACCCTAAGCTCGGTGAGGTAATAAATAAGCTAGGCTTTGTGGAAAGAAAAACAGAACCCGATCTGTTCAGCGGACTATGTTATAATATAGTAAATCAGCAGCTATCTATGAAAGCCTGCAATACACTGTGGAATAAGCTGACCTCCGCTGCGGGTGAAATGATACCGCAAAATTGCCTTGACCCCGAAAAGCTGAAAACCTGCGGTCTGTCAAAGGCAAAGGCGGATTGCATCTCCGCTTGTGCCGAAAAAATTCTTGCAGGTGATATAGACCGCAAAAGGCTGTCCTCCCTCTCCGATAATGAGATAATCACACAGCTTTGCTCTGTAAAAGGCATAGGTAAATGGACAGCAGAAATGACGCTGATATTCTGCCTGTCAAGACCCGATGTGCTTAGTCTGTCGGATTACGGTATCAGAAAGGGACTTTCACTTCTCCACGGAATAGACATAAAGGATATAAAAACAATGGAAAGCTACAAGGAGCTGTACTCTCCCTACGGGACGACAGCCTCTATATATTTATGGGAGGCGGCTCGCATACTCCCTGAAAGGAATGAAGAAAATGCTGAAAAAGATACTTGACCCGCAGTCCTGTGGAAAATGCAGGATATGCTGTGGCTTTGACGAAAGCGACAAGTGGGAGATACCCCTTGTATTTGACGAGCTAAAACAGTTTATCGAAAAGGAATACCCCGATATGAAGCTTGTTTCCCGTGGGGGAGAATATGTTTTCGATATGCAGTTTGACGGGGATAAGGTCATATACTGCCCTGCCCTCACGGAAAAAGGCTGTATGCTGGGCGACAACAAGCCCTTTGATTGCAGGATATGGCCTTTCAGAGTAAATGACCTTAACGGTATGAAAGTTATCACCGTATCCCCTGTCTGCGGTGAAGTTTCAGCTCTGCCGCTGAAAGCTCTGACAGAATTCGTACAGACTGACGGATTTGCCGAGATGCTGTTTCAAACGGCAAAGGCTCACCCCGATATGGTCAAGCCCTATATAAACGGCTACCCTGTCGTGGCAGTCGAAAATTCCTAAAATGTCACGAAAACGACACATTATCTCCTTACTTTTATAATTTAAAAATACGAAAATGTTATCAAAAATAGCGAGAATACCCCAAATAATGCGAATTTGTCATCAAATTGTTACAAATTCCGAAAATGTTAAGCAAAAGTAACACGAATGTAATTTTTAGTTGGTGGAAAAACCAAAACGAATATTGTATAATCTAATCGTGAGGTGAGGAAATGGCAATACAATATAACAACCTTAAAGTGTACCGTAAACAGTGCGGTTTTACACAGGAAGATGTGGCTGAAAAGCTCGGTGTTTCCAGACAGGCTGTGGCAAAATGGGAGCGTGGAGATACCGTCCCCGATGTTGAGATGTGCATAGCACTCTCTGACCTGTATGGCACGACCGTTGACGCACTGGTAAGAATGACCACCGCAGACGACGCCGAAGGCAACAAGCATATCTTCGGTGTAGTAAAGGTAAATGACAAGGGGCAGATAACTCTCCCAAAAAAGTGCAGAGAGGTATTCGGCATAACTCAAGGTAACTCTCTACTTATACTCGGTGACGAGGCAAAGGGCATTGCAATAATCAATCTCGGCTCTGAGCCGCAGAGTATGTAAATAAACGACATAACATTTTCGGAGGTAATTATATGAAAGCTGTCGAAGCAGTAAATCTTACTAAAAAGTATAAAAACAAGACCGCTGTAAACTCCATAAACCTCTCTGTTGAGGAGGGCGAGTTGTTTGCTCTGCTGGGTGTAAACGGTGCGGGCAAAACAACAACGATACGTATGCTGTCCTGCCTGTCCACTCCCACAAGCGGCGACGCAGTTGTGTACGGTCACAATACTATGACCGAAAGCGAGGAAGTAAAACGCATTATCGGTATTTCCCCTCAGGATACTGCTATTGCAGAAAACCTCACTATCCGTGAAAATCTTCAGCTTATGGCGGGAATATACGGCTTCTCCAAAGAAAAGTCCGCTCAGCGTGTACAGGAGATGATAGACATCTTCGGTATGGACGAGGTGCAGAACGACCGTGCAAAAACACTCTCAGGCGGCTGGAAAAGAAAGCTCTCAATCGCTATGGCACTTATCTCAGAGCCTAAACTGTTGTTCCTTGACGAGCCTACACTGGGTCTTGATGTACTCGCAAGACGTGAGCTGTGGAATGCAATCAACGCACTTAAAGGCAAGATAACGATAATCCTCACCACCCACTATATGGAGGAAGCTGAAAGCTTGTCCGACCGCATTGCGATTATGCTTGGCGGCAAGATATCCGCTATGGGTACTCTTGCGGAGCTTGAAGCTATCTCAGGCGAAACAGGACTTGAAGCATCGTTTGTAAAAATTGCAGATATGACAGCAAAGGGGGAGCTTTAATATGAACCGTACATTATCTTTTGCAGGACGCAATTTGAAAGAACATCTGCGTGACCCGCTCAGCTACATATTCTGTCTTGGCTTCCCTCTGGTAATGCTTGTGGTTATGACGCTTGTAAACGAGAGTATCCCTCCTGAGGCAAATATGACGATATTCCGTATCGACAACCTCTGTGGAGGAATTGCGGTATTCGGACTTACTTTTGTAATGCTGTTTACCTGTCTTTCGGTTTCAAAGGACAGAGCAGGCTCATTCCTTGTAAGGCTCTACGCTTCCCCTATGAGGTCGTCTGACTTTATACTGGGTTATATCCTGCCTGTATTCGCTCTTTCCATTATCCAGTCTGTTATAACCTTTGCGGTATCCGTACTCATAAGCGTTATCACAGGCGTAGAGCTTAACGTTCTCGGCTGTCTTATCGCTGTTGTGGCTCTTATTCCTACCTCCGTAACAATGATATCCATAGGACTTCTTTTCGGAACAGTATTCAGCGAGAAAGCTTCTCCCGGTCTTTGTTCTATCGTCATCTCCCTTGCGGCATTCCTCGGCGGTATATGGTTTGATGTTGAGGGCATAGACGGAGTGCTTAACACTATCTGCAATGTCCTCCCCTTCTTCCACGGAGTAAAGGCGGCAAGAATGTCAGTTGCTATGGACTTTGACGGTTTCCTTATGCACATAGGCATTACAACAGCTTATGCATTGGTGATAACAATAGTTTCTATACTGGTGTTCAAAAGAAAGATGAAAGCAGACCTTTCATAAAATAGCCGATCCCTGCGAATTATCGCAGGGATTTTTTGTCGGATTTTTGTTTATTGTCCCTTTTTTATATTGATTTATTTTTAAAATCTGCTATAATAATACTATATAGAATATAAAATGTCGAATGATATTATACATAAAAATCACGTGACAGAAAGAGGTATTCATTATGAGCAAGGTATTACTTATCGGAGAGCCTATGGAGCTGCTCCTCGCACAGGAAGAGGGCAAGCTTTCGGAGGTTCAGAATTTCAGTGCCGCAGTAACAGGTGCGGAGCTTAACGTTGCTGTGGGTATTACAAGGCTCGGACTTACTGCAAGATATATGACAAGACTCGGAAACGACCCAAGAGCAGAGCGTATCAGCACCTTTATGGGCAAGAATGCTATCGCTGACGACCTCGTAATTACAGACAACGAACATCAGACAGGCTGTATGGTAAAAAGCAAGGCTCTCCCCGGCAAGTATGAGTATCACTATTATCGTCAGCAGACCGCCGCCTCCTTTATCAGTGAGGAGGATATGGACAGGCTCGACCTTTCGGATATCCACGCTGTCTATTTCACAGGAACATTCCCCGCTATATCCGAAACTACCGCAAAAGCGACAAAGCGTATCATTCAACGTGCCAAGGAAAACCATATCACAGTTGTATTTGACCCTAATCTTCGTGGTATCCTTTGGACAAAGGATGAAAACACCCTGAAACTTCTGAATGAGATAGCAAACAGCGTTGATATCTTTGTACCCAGCCTTAAAGAGGCTGAAACACTGTGCGGTCTTTCCGACCCAAACGAGATAGCGGAATACTATCTGAATAACGGCACAGAAAAGGTGGTAGTCACCCTCGGAAAGAACGGAGCATTCTTCAAGAGCCGTGTGGAAAGCGGCATAGTGCCGACTTTCCAGGCTGATGAGGTAGTAAGCACTCTCGGTGCGGGCGACGGCTTTGCAGCGGGACTTCTCAGTGGTATATGCGACGACCTGCCCTTAGGCGAGGCAGTAGTACGTGCAAACGCTGTCGGTGCTATGCAGCTTCACAGCAACAGCGACAACGAGGGACTTCCCACTATGAAAGAGCTGCGTGAATATATGCTTGACCACCGCTTTGTAGTTGAACACTGTAACGAATTTTAATACGTGAGAATACCACACATTCAGCTTTGAATGTGCGGTATTCACTTGATTTAGGAGCTTTTTATGACCCTTTACGCAACAGACCTTGACGGTACATTTCTCCGCTCGGATATGACTGTATCAGACGAAAGTGCCGCTATCATCAACAGGCTCACGGAAAACGGAGTGCTTTTCACCTATGCAACGGCACGTTCTTACGCAAGTGCCGCTCCGCTACTTAAAAAGCTTGACCTCTCCTGCCCTGCAATAACTTTTAACGGTGTGTTCGTAATTGACCCAAAAACGGGAGAGCATATCGCTGAAAATATCTTCGCCGAAAAAAGCCTTGATATTGCGAAGGAATACATCGTTTCAAACGATATAGCTCCGCTTGTATACTCGTACATAGACGGACGTGAGCGTGTTTCCTTTCTGAAAGACCGCATAGATGACGTGCGTGGATATGTTGAAACCAGAAAGAACGATAAGCGTCTAAGACCAGTCAAAGATTACAAAGAGCTGTTTAACGGGAAGATTTTTTACATCACGCTGATGAATCCTAAGTCTGACATTGCTGAGCTTTCAGAGGTGTTCAGCCGTGAAAACGGATTTGCCACGAATATGATGAGCGACACCTACATACCCACTGATATATGGTTTGAGATATTCAGCAAAAACGCCTCAAAGGCAAGTGCTGTACTTCAAGTGCTGGAACTTACCCACGCTGATAAGCTGGTGTGCTTTGGTGATAACTGCAACGATATCTCAATGATACGTGCGGCTGACACAGGCGTTGCAGTGTCAAATGCCTGCGATGGGCTAAAAAAAGTGGCTGATGTGGTGATAGGCTCAAATGATGAGGACGCTGTTGCGGAATTCATACGTCAAAGAGAAGAACCCTCGCAGGATATCAACAGATTTTCCCACGCACTCAGCTCTGCTATGACAAGGATAAGAGGAATGCACGGCTCTGTCGGTACACAGAACGAAAAGCTTATACACGCTACACTCAAAAACTACTATGCACCTTATTCTGACGAACAGGAGATAAAGATAGGCAGATACTTCGCTGACGCTGTAAGCGAGAATGGTGTATTCGAGATACAGACAAAGTCCCTGTACAGGCTGAAAGACAAGCTTACGGATTTCACAGCCGCCACAAGAGTGACAGTAGTTCACCCTATGGAATACGAAACACGCACAGTATATATAAACCGTGACAGCGGAGAGATAGTAAAGGAAACCCCGTTCAGAAAAGCAGAACAAAGGGCGAAAATATTCGAGGAGCTGTACTCTATACGAGAGTTTCTCCAAAATGAAAGACTTACGATCATTATTGCAAAGCTTAAAGTTGAAAAAAGAGTATACTTTTCAGGAAAGGTCATTCCCGACCTCAGAAACAGACAAGCGAAGAAAAAATGCGTCATAGAAAAGATACCGCTTGATCTGTTAGAGGAGATCGTACTTGCAAATAAACAGGATTACGCAGAACGTTATCTCCCGAATGAACTTCCCGAGGAATTCACTAAGAAGGATTTCTGCAAAGCCGCTAAGGAAACTACACATTCGCTTCGTCTGGAAGTCCTTCGTGCCGCAGGAGTAATAACACAAACAGGTAAAATCGGCAGAAGCTATGTTTATAAATTGGAGGTATAAGAAAATGAACAAGGTTGAATTTATGCTATCCGAAGCAAAGTACAATGTATCACAAAAGCTAAGAACTACAATGGTTCAGAATGTACTTAACGGCGAAAAAGCTGTTCTTATAGTACCCGACCAGTTTGACTTCGAGACCGAAAAGGCGGTATATCGTGCATTCGGGGACAAGACACACTATTTCCCAAATGTACAGGTCACTACATTTTCAAAACTTGCAGACGAGCTGATATCAATGTACGGCACAAAAAACGACAGGGCTGCCGCTGCAAACGAAACCACTAAGACCATACTGATGTATCGTGCAATAAACGAACTCGACAAGCCCCTTGAAGCGTTTTCAAAAAACGCAAAGAAATCGGGCTTTGCCGCTAAGATGTACAGCACTATCGCTATGCTTAAAAATGCGGGACTTTCCGATAAGGACTTCTGTCAGAAAATAGACGCTGTCAAAGAGGACCAGCGTGACAATAATAAAACCCTGTTCGCAAAGCTTGAAGATATCAAAAATATCTACAATGCATTTGAATTGCAGATGTCAAGCTTTAAATATGCAGACGCACTTGACAGATTAAAGAAAGGCTCTGATATTGCTGTAAAAAACGGTTGTTTTAAGGGAAAGAGCTTTTATTTTGACAAGTTCAGCGATTTCTCCGAAAGACAGCTGGATTTTATCCGTACAATAATCGAAACCGCAGACAATGTGACCCTTTCTTTTGTTACAGGTAAAAAACACAGCAGAGAAATTTTTTCAACCGTAGATTCAACTATAAACTGCATATCCGATTGTGCCGAGGCTTCGGGTAAGACGGTAGAAGGTCTTGATACTTTCATAACCGAATATCTGCGTGACAATATCAGCCCCTCTATAAACGAGCTTTCCGATAACCTTTACGGTACACCCTCCGAAAATGCGGATATGTCCGATATAACTATCATCAAAGCTGAGGACGTACATAACGAAGCTGACTACATCGCCGCAGAAATAAGAAGACAGTGCGTTCTCGAAAACAAGTATAATTACAAGGATATAGCTGTCCTTTGCTCCTCCCCCTCCGATTATAAGGCAGCTATCGAAAGCTCCTTTGAAAGATATGAGATACCCGTTTTCTGTGATATTCCCGAAAGTATTCTTTATCTGCCGCTAGTAAACCTTGTGACCTCCCTGCTGAATGCTCTTCGCAGCTTTACTATCGAGAATGTTCTTAGCTATGTAAAGACAGGCTTTCTGCAAAAAAAGGTCGAGTTAGAAGAAGAAAACAAGGCCAACGATCAGGACAACGAGCAAAAATTCAGAAACACCGGTATTTCTATGAAGGAAATAAGCGACTTTGAAAGCTATGTACTCATTTGGGGAATCAGCAGCAAGGACGACCTTAAAACACCATTCCCCGTAGCAACCAACGGTAATAAAGATGAACTTTTCCGCCGTGATAACGCTGAGCTTGTAAGAGTAAATGCCATAGAGCCTTTGATAGAGCTTTCAGAAAAGCTTAGCGGTAAGCATAACGGCTCTGACATCACTAAAATGATATGCGAATTTCTGTTTGAAAAGGTCGGTATTGAACGTGCAATTATGGCACGTTGCAAAAAAACAGGAACTTCAAACGATGTATTTGAAACCGACAAAGAAACTGTCGCTTCGTACCAATCGCTCTGGGGCAAGGTGCTGGAAATATTTGAGGCACTTAACGCAGCCCTCGGTAATTGCGACGCTGATGAGGACAAGAAGTCTGACGCACCTATGATCTCAATAGATGACTACTATCACCTTTTCAGAGATATCTGTACTTCAACCACTCTCGCTCAGCCGCCTAAGGTAAATGATTCCGTGCTTGTGGGAGATATTACACGTACTAAGACAGAAAGTGCAAAGATAGTATTTGTGGCAGGTGCTTGTTATGGCCTTTTCCCCGTTGAAGAACAGAACAAGGGAATATTCTCTGACTACGAAACAGAGCTTTTAGGCGAAAGCATTATTAAAATAGCTAAAAATCGTATGGAACGCTACTGTTACGAAAAGTATCAGGCTTACACCGCTCTCACCTCTCCCTCCGAAAAGCTGTATATCACATATCCTATGCTCGATGTGTCCTGCAAAGAGATGTCACCCTCAGAAGTGATAACACAGCTCTGCGACAACTATAAAATGAAAATCATATCTACTTCCGAGTATGACGACGAGTTTTTCTGTTCAAGCAAGCGTGCTGCACAGCAGAAATACGCAAAGCGATATAACTCCGACACTGAGGAGAAAGAAACGCTGAAAGCAGCCCTTACAGAAGCAAAATGCGACGATTTCACTGCAAAGCTTGACAAGATAGCAGAGCTGCGTAAAAGGGAATATAATCATTCCATAAGACCCGAAACAGCAGAGGCTTTGTTCAACGACAAGACTTTTTCTGCAACCAATATTGAGAAGCTCAACGACTGTAAATTCAAGTACTTCTGCACAAAAGGTCTTCGTGTAAATTCACCCTATAAGAAAGATCTTAACGCTACAAATGTAGGACTGATTATACACTTTGTCCTGCAAAAGTTCCTTGAAAAATACTGTAATAACCTTGATACCTTTATCAGAATGACTCGCCTTGATATGAGCAAGATAGTAAAGGATATTATGGAGCTGTATAAGAAAAATGAACTTACAGACAATTCCTATTTCCAATCCGAACGCTTTATCTATCTTTACGATACTATCATTGCGTCAGCAGCACTTGATATACTCAGCCTTCTCAAAGCTGAATTTGCCGCACGAAAATACCGCCCTATGTTCTTTGAGCTGGAAATAAGCGATAACAGCACAAGTGCTACCTCTGTTGTTACAAATAAAGATCAGGCACTTAATATAGCCGATATGTCTGCAACGGAGCTTACAATAACCCCTCCCGCTCCGAACGATAACGCAAACACACAAAACAGCAATACGACCACCGCAAATACACAAAGCACACCCCAGGCACCGCTTACCCTCAGCTCCAAGCCCTATATCATCAATCTCAATAACAATATCACTATTAAGCTTACAGGAAACGTTGACAGAATAGATACCTTCAAAGGTACTGACGGTCAGACGTATATGCGTGTCGTAGACTATAAGACTGGTCATCGTTCTTTCAGTATTGATAAGGCATTATTCGGAGTATCCAACCAAATGGCTATCTACCTTATAACACTGATAAGTCAGAATTCCGATATCAGACCAGGAGGTATAAGCTATATGCCCGCTATGGCAGGCGATGTAGATGATTCCAAAAGGGAGAGTCTGCCTTTGCTTCTGCAAGGTCATAAGCAGAGCGGTATCCTTATCAGCTATCCTGTTGACAATTCTAACGACAAAGACGATAACACCACTCCAAAAGCTATTGACGAAACCTTGGAGGAAGCAACAAAATACCACGACGCAATGAAGGCAAAAGGCTATAATGGCAGATCTCCTCTCTACCCCGATCCCCTTATAAATAAAAATTATGACAGCTTTGCAAAAGAATGTATCGATAATACCGCTGCCTCTTTACAAGAGCTTTATAACGGAAAGATAAACGCAACTCCTATCGTATATAAGGACAGCGGTGAGATCAAACGTCCCTGCAAATATTGTTCTTTCGCATCGATATGCGGTTATAATATCAATAACGAGTTAATGATCGATATGTCCCTTGTTGACGAAAATTATCACCCCCACAAAAACCAGCCGCCCAAAACTGAGGAAAAGAAAACAGCCAAAAAGTCCAAGTCCTCAAAAAAAGCAGACGGTAACAACTAAGGAGGTAAACAGATATGAATTTTACTCCCGAACAGGAAAAAGCAATAAACTTCCCCGAGGATAAAAGAGCAGACAGTGCCTCTGCTGTTGTATCCGCAGCAGCAGGAAGCGGAAAGACCACTCTTCTCGTTGAGCGTGTTATCCGTATCCTGAGCAATAGCGACGAAAACAAAAAGATAGATGCGGATAAGCTCGCAATACTTACCTTTACCACTAACTCCGCAAATGAATTTCGTACCCGTATGACCGCAAGTATTGCCAAAAAAGCAAAGGAAGAACCCGATAACGCTTATATAAAGGAGCAGCTGATAAAATTCCGCAGCTCTGTTATAAGCACTATCAACGCTTTTTGCCTTAGTATCCTTAAAGACAACGCAGAGGCTTTTGAACTTCCCGTAAACTTCTCTATCGTTGACGAAGCAAAGGCGTCTGTACTGAGAAACGAAGCAATAGAAGCAACAAGAAAGTACTTCTACTCTCCCGATTTCGATAAGGACTGCGGTCAGGGTGCAAGTGATCTGTTGTTCAAGACATTTTCTTTCCAGAATGATTATCAGCTGTTTGCAAGTGTAGAAAACATATACGATAAGACCTCCTCACTTGTTGATCCCGAAGGCTTTATGTCTATGGCAATAGACAATTTCTCCACGCTTGATAAAATGAAAGACGCTTTTATCAAGGATTACATAAGCGGCATAGAGAAGAAACTCAACAATGCACAGATGCACTTAGACAGGATCAAGAGCTATATCCAGAACAACGTAAAAACAGACACCGATTTCACTGATACCTCATCACTTGATGATCTTGTAGCCGCCGATCAAAAACTTATTGACAACGGAAAATCCGCACTTAATACACTTAAAACTTCACTTACAATAGATAATCTTACTGCCTGTGTAGCATCTTGCAAAGCTCCGTTCAGCACATTCTCTAAAAAAGCTTTTGATAAGACCAAACCAAATGTAGTAGAAAAGCTTGAAAAAATAGGCAATATAAGAGATAAAAAAATCAAGCCCTGTTTTAAGGATATTACAGAATATACCGTTGACGAACCTACCCTGAAAGAAGAACGCAGCTTACTGGAAAAAACGGTTAGTTCATTTGTACAGCTTGTAAAGAGATTCAAAACGGAATACAGCAACGCAAAGCTTAAAGCAGGTTATGTGGATTTCAACGATTGTGAGCGACTTCTTCTTAACAAGCTGACAAGCGATGATGATTTCCGCAGCAGTATTTCACAACGCTATGCTTGTATCATAATCGATGAATTTCAGGATACCAGCGACCTGCAATATGAGATATTCAAGATGATATCCAACGATGAAAACAACATTGTTGTTGTAGGCGATATCAAGCAGTCTATTTATGCATTCAGAGGCGGTAATCCACGTCTTATGCTCGGACTTATAAAGGATAATCAGAAATTTGAAACTCTCCCCCTTAACAAGAACTTCCGCAGCCGTGAGAATGTTATCGACACAGTAAATGATATGTTTACAGGTCTTATGACTGAAAAACACGGCGATGTGGACTATAACTCTGATACCTGCCTTTACTACGGTGCTGATTATTATAAGGACCTCGGTTCTGATAATAAGTCGCAGCTGCACCTGCTGGATTATCAGAATTTTAAAGAGGCAAAGGATTTCGACAAGGACGAAGAGGAAGCAAAATACACCGCTGAGCTTATTAACAAAATGATAAACAAGGATAAGTTCCAGGTATCCGATCAGAATTCCAAAAGCGGCTCACGTGACTGCACCCCTAAGGATTTTGCGATACTCCTCCGTGCCTCCACACACGCACAGAAGTATAAAAAGGCTCTGAATGACCTTGGCATTGCCGCTAATATCAATGGTGCAAGTGATTATTTCGGCAACGAGGAGATAAACCTCATACTGAATATGCTGAAAATCATTGATGACCCTATGCGTGACGAGGAGATGCTGAATGTTATTATGTCACCTGTCTATATGATGGACGCAGAAGAGGTGGCAGAGGCAAAGCTCGGCTTACTGGGACTTGATACTGAGTCTATAAACGAAGACGACCTTGACGAAGTAATGGATGCTCTGAGAAGATCCTACAAATACAGAACACTGTACAACTGCCTGTCAAAATGCTCAAAAGATAAGGAAGAGTACACATATACACTGAAAGATCCTAATAACGGCGAAGAGGTCACAAAGACTGTTGTCCTTGAACGAAAAGTAAATCAGAAGTGCAAGGATATAATCAGACATCTTGAAATCTTCCGTGCATTCAAAAGCAACTGTTCCATTGAAAGACTTATCAGAAAGGTCTATGACGACACAGACTTCCTTGCTGTTATCGCAACATACGAGCAGAACGACCAGAAACTCGCAAATATACGTCTTATGTTAAGATATGCCGCTGATTTTGAAGCGAACGGCGGCGGTACGCTCAGCGACTTCCTGAGATATATCGACAGGGTACGCAAAAACGAAAAGAGCTTTGACGACGCTAAGACAGGTGCGGCTGCGGAGGATTCCGTAAAGATTATGACCTTCCACGCATCAAAGGGCCTTGAAATGCCTATCGTTATCCTCGGTCAGCTTGGCAAGGGCGAAAACAGAATGGATACCACCGGTACTATCATTTTCAATAGGAACACAGGTCTTGCCTTGAAGAACGTTGATATCAAAAATCGTTATTCCTATCCCCCGTTTGCGTATACAGCCATTGCAAACGCTGAAAAGACCAAACAATGCGGCGAGGAGCTAAGACTTTTGTATGTTGCTATGACAAGAGCAAAGGAAAAGCTCATTATGATAGGTCAGATAAAAAAAGAGGACTGCGTTCCGCTTATGAACAGCAACTTTTCAGCGGAGGAGGCTCTTTCAAACGGCGAAAGCATAAAATGGATAATTTCCTCGCTTACAAGAAATGCGTATGCAAACAATAGGCATATTGATATCATTGAAGTTGACGATAAGATCGAAATCGAGGATAATGCCGAAAACGGCACAGACGCCGATGTTCAAGCAGAAGAAAAAGAAGAAGTAGCAGTCGCAAAGTATGACAAGGACGCCGCAAAGAGGATAGCACAGGCTATTCAGACCGAGTACGCTAACTCTTCTCAGACCACGGCTAGAAGCAAATACACGGTTACCGAGATAGCTCATATGATAGACGAGCAGGAATCGGAGGAAAATGCCGAGAAGGACAAAAAGTCCAGACCCGCTATTGCCTACATCAGTAAGCCCTCTTTCCTTACAAAGAGTCAGATAACAGGCAAGGAGGTCGGCGACGCTTACCACCACGCTATGGAACATTTCCCACTTGACGCCCTTAAAAGCGGCAATGTGACAGCTGATAAAGATTATGTCGCTGTTATAATCAAAAAGCTTAATGAGGACTTAAAGCTTGAAGATAAGGAAGTAAAACACATCAAGCCTGAACGTATTGCGGAATTCTTCAACAGTATGTTAGGACAGCGTATGCTAAAAAGCCAAAAAATTGAGCGTGAATACAAGATATTCGCAGAGGTAAAGGCAAGTGATATCTATGTGCCTGATGAAGAAAGCACAACTATCGTGCAGGGCCGTGCGGATATGTTCTTCTATGAGGACGACGGTATAGTGCTTGTTGACTACAAGAGCGACAGTAATGCTAACCTCATAAAGGAGTTTGAGGCTTACAGAAAGCAGTTATCTATCTACAAGACCATTCTTCCGCTTATGACAGGCGTAAAGGTCAAGGAGATATACATATATTCTTTCTCAGAGGGAAAAGAATACTTAGTCTAAGAGGTGATATTACGAAAAAAAAGCTAACAGCAATTATTACAGCGGCAGCGGCGGGAACAGTAATGCTCTCCCCTGCTTATGCGGAAAGCGGCGGATTTCACAACGACAAGGGACTGTCCTATCCTGTGGCTGCCGCCTACGATAACAAATACACGAATATCCAGTGGAATACAGAGCCTTCCGACAATGTGGGCGTACCTGTCGTATATGGGGAGAGCGTCCTTATCCCAAAGGGACAGGAGATTTTAAGGCTGTCTGAAACAGACGGCACACAAATGGCGGCTATAAAGCTGAATGAGGACATCAGCAAGGACAACTCAGGCGTGATGTACGGAGATGTCCTTATACAGCCCACAAAAAGCGGAATATCGCTGATAGATTTCACAAGCGGAGAGATATCAGCACAACGTAGCTTTGACGGAGAGATAGACAGCGACTGTGCCGTAATAAACGATATGGCGTATTTCTCCGTAAGAAACGGTGACAGCGAGAGTTTTTACTGTGTTGACCTTAAAGGCGACCTCTCCGATATATGGAGCTATTCCGCACAGGCAGATATCACCTCAGCCACTGTACAGGGGGAGTTTGTGATATTCGGTGCGGGAGATAAGCTGGTCACACACCACTATAAAGAGGACAGCTACAAGGAGATACCCCTTTACAGCGAGATAACCGCTACCCCCTTTGCATCACAGTATGCGGTATTTTTTACAGACAACGAGGGGAATGCTTGTAAGCTCCGTCTTAACGATGACGGCACTATGGAAGAGGACACGCTGACAAAGTGTGCTGTTGGCTCATCGCCCTCCGCACCCGTAGAAAGAGCAGGAAAGCTGTATGTTTCCTCTGAAACGGGACTTTATATCCTTGATAGCGTAAATATGGAGATATCCCATAGTTTTGAAACGATAAAAAACGGCTCTGACCCGTTTATATGCTACGGAAACGGTCAGAGGGTCTACTGCGTGGGACAAAACGAGGGAAAATGGGAACTTCACTGCATACTAAACGAGGGAGAAGATAACGTCCCTACTGACGAGATACTCGCCATTATGGAAAACTATGAGGGCGGCAGGTCTGCTGTTTCCGTCAATGCGACTATGTACTTCCGTGACGGCATAGGCAGGGTGTATGCCCTTACAAAGGTAGAATACGACATTGTTTCTATCGTTTTCAAACTGATCATACTGCTGCTTATCATAGCAGGTATATTCCTGTGGATAAGAATGATAGGCAAACGACGTGCCGCAAATAATCCACGATACTAAGGTGCAGACTATGAAGAAGATACTTTTTATTGCCACAGGCGGCACTATCGCCTGTGCAAAGACAGAAAAAGGACTTACGCCCGAAATGAACGGCAAAGAGCTGCTAAACTCTATCCCAGACCTTTCGGGAAAATGTGAGGTTGCCGCTATCCAGCTATTTAACCTTGACAGCACCAATATGTCCCCGAAAGAATGGACGGAACTTGCAGTTGAGATACAGCGAAATTACGAGAACTACGACGGATTTGTGGTAGCTCACGGGACGGATACCCTTGCATACGGTGCGGCGGCACTCTCCTGTCTTATACAGAACAGCGGAAAGCCTATCGTTATAACAGGCTCACAGCTGCCTATGGGAGAAGAAAACTCTGACGCTCCGAAAAATCTCTACGATGCTTTTCTGACTGCGTGCAGTGAACTTTGCGGTGTAGCTGTGGTATTCTGCGGCAGAATAATCGACGGCAGAGTTGCAAAAAAGATTAACACAAGAAACTTCGATGCATTCCACAGTATGGGTACGGAGGATATCGGAAAGATAGATAACGAAGAGGTAACACTCTTTAAGGAGTTTGACAGAGATACTGCACCTGTTTTCTTCAACAGAATGGATACAGCGGTATCCCTCATCAAGCTGATACCTGCACTTGACCCCACTATACTTGACTTTGCCGCTGAAAAAAGCAGAGTACTTATCATAGAGGGCTTTGGCACGGGAGGATTTCCCGACTACGGAAGCAAGGCATTTGAGCTTAAAATAGCAGAACTTGTAATGAACGGTGTTATCGTGATAATGCATACGCAGGTGTTAGAGGGCGGCTGTGATATGTCGCTGTACAAGGTCGGCAGAGATGTCTGCAAACTATATGGAATAATTGAAGCAAAAAAAATGACCACCGAAATGGCGGTTATGAAAGCTATGTGGGCACTGGCATACAGCTATAACAGAGAGGATCTTGAAGAGCTGTTTTTAAGGGAAGTCTGATTGACACGATAATAATTAAGCCACAGCAACGGAGGAAAAACAATGTTAGAAGAACTCAAAAAGAAAGTATACGAAGCAAATATGCTGTTACCTAAGCACGGACTTGTCACCTTTACCTGGGGCAATGTTTCGAGCATCGACCGTGAAAAGGGACTGGTTGTAATAAAGCCCTCAGGGGTTGAGTACGATGTTATGACGCCCGATGATATGGTGGTCGTAGACCTCAATACTGGTGAGCGTGTGGAGGGAAAGCTAAATCCCAGCTCCGATACACCTACACATCTGGTGCTGTACCGCAGTTTTCCTAATATAGGCGGCGTTGTGCATACTCACAGCCGCTGGGCTACTGTTTATTCTCAGGCGGGAATGGGTATTCCCCCGCTTGGTACTACCCACGCCGACTACTTCTACGGAGAGATCCCCTGTACACGCAAGATGACTCCCGTGGAGATAGGCGGAGAATATGAGCACGAAACGGGCAATGTTATCGTAGAAACCTTCAAGGATAAGCCCGCTGATGATATCCCTGCTGTGCTTGTTCACAGCCACGGACCTTTTATCTGGGGAACTGACCCGAATAATGCCGTTCACAATGCAGTAGTCTTAGAGGAACTGGCATTTATGGCCTGGCACAACCAGATGATGAACCCTGCTATCCCTGATATGCAGAAAGAGCTTATGGATAAGCACTACCTCAGAAAGCACGGTGCAAATGCTTACTACGGACAGAGATAAGGAGAACAGATATGGACATCACACTTAAAAACGGCGAGGTCTCGGCACAGATAATCTCAAAGGGTGCGGAGTTAAAATCCCTGCGTGTAAACGGCAAGGAGCTTATGTGGAGAGCAGACCCCACTTTCTGGGGAAAGACCTCTCCCCTGCTTTTCCCTATGATAGGAACACTGAAAGACGGTAAGACGCTCATTGACGGCAAGGAGTACAGCATAACAAAGCACGGCTTTGCAAGAGATTTCGAGCTTAAAGCGGAGGACTTCAACACAAACAGCGTAATGTTTTCCCTTGAACAGAACGAAACTACACTTGCTATGTTCCCCTTTGATTTCCGCTTTACCGTTAGATATACGCTCAAAGCAGACGGAATTACCGTTACATATCGTGTACGCAATAATTCGGATAGGGATATGCCGTTTTGCATAGGTGCTCACCCTGCATTCGCCTGCGACGGCGAAATGACAGACTACCGCCTTGAATTCCCCAAAATAGAGATTGCGGCAGTTCCAAACTATAACCTTGAAACAGGACTTCACGAGGAGAACAACAGACGTCCCCTTATGAACGAGGAAACAGAGCTTTCACTCTCCCACGAGATGTTCTATCAGGACGTTTGCTACTTTGATAAACTGCGTTCACGCTCTGTTTATCTGCTTGATAAGACCAACAGCGGCGTCAGAGTGGATTTCCCCGACTTCACAAGTCTTGGCGTATGGCAGGCAAAGGACGCACCCTTCCTCTGTATAGAGCCGTGGTGCGGCTCTGCGGATTTCGATGACTGCACAGGTGTTTTCGCTGAAAAGCGTGGAATTGAGATACTAAGACCCGACGCAGAAAAGGCATTCACCTATTCGATAACGGCTATATCGGGAAAGAAATAAAACAAAAGGGGCGTTCCTCACGATCGGGAACGCCCTGTTTTTATTTAAATTTCTGCGTAATGTGTATGAACAATCCAACAAGTCCTGCTAGAACAACGCTAAGTGCAAGTGGAAACCACACATTTGCGAGGGGCAGACCGCCCGCATTTTCGTTTATATTCATACCGTAAAAGCTGAACACGATCGTAGGAACGGCAATAAGTATCGTAAATGTGGTCATTCGTTTCATTACGATATTAAGGTTATTGGAGATGATACTTGCAAAGGTATCCATAGTACCCGAAAGAATGTTCTGATAGATACTTGTCATCTCGATAGCCTGTCTTACCTCGATAAGAACATCGTCAAGGAGATCCTGATCTTCCTCGTACAGCTTTAAGAAACGACCCCTCATAAGCTTGTTGAGGATAGTTTCGTTTGATTTGAGCGAGGTGGAGAAATACACCAACGACTTTTCAAGTCCGTAAAGCTGGATAAGACCTTTATTTCGCATAGACTTGTAGAGCGTACCCTCCACATAGTTTGCGATCTTGTTTATCTGTTTCAGGTATTGCAGATATCTTGCCGCAATGCGAAGAAGTATAGTAAACACGAACTGCGTTTTGAAATGCGGAAGAACACCCTTTACAACGCCCTTTGAAATATCGTCCAGCACGGAATTTTCCTTGGCACTGACAGTTACGACATTATTGCCTGTAATAATGATACCCATAGGTGTGGTTGAATACAACAGCGTTTTGTCGGGAGTATTGTCCGTTTCGGCAACAGGATAGTCAACGACGATAAGTGTCACGCCGTCATCGGATTCGATACGGGAAGGCTCTTCCTCGTCCAGTGCGGCACGGATATAGTCACGGTCGATACCGAGGTCATCTTCAAGCTCTGATATCTCTGTTTCGGTTGGGTTTGTTACGGATATCCAGGCACCTGTTTCGGCTTTTTCTATATCGCACAGACGACCGTCTATGCTCTTGTAGTAGTTTATCAATTATTTCACTCCTTGCTTTTACGCAAAGAAGCACACGGAAGATATGAACACGACCTCCGTAACCTCTTTCACGCTATTTTGTGACAGTCTACTTCGTGCCTGCCCGGGGTCTGCGTTCATAATCTCACCACCTTAAAAGATAAATTCATACAAATTATTGTAACACATTTTCACGAAAAAAACAAGTGCTTTTTTCACAAAATAAAAGGGGCAGAGATGAATTTCTCTGCCCTCAGCTCATTTGTGGTATTTGGAATTATTGATTAGGGAATATGCTCTGTATACCTGTTCAAACAGCATTACCCTTGCAAGGCTGTGCGGAAATGTCATAGGTGACATCGACATACGGAAATCGGCGGAGGCTTTAAAGCTATCTGAAAGTCCAAAGCTGCTGCCTACGACGAAATTAACGGTGCTTATTCCTCTGTTAGCGATATCTGCAAGCTTGTCTGCAAGTTGCTCACTTGAAAGGGTCTTGCCCTCAATACACATTGCTATCGTAAAGGAGGAGGGCTTGATGTATTCACGGATACGGACAGCCTCGCCGTCAAGAGCCTTGTCTATCTGTGTGCGGTTAGGGTCTTGCGGAAGGTCTATCGGAGAAGGCTCAAACACCTTTGCCACTGCAAAAGCACCCAATCGCTTGATGTATTCGTTACAAGCCTCTCGGTAATAGCTTTCTTTAAGCTTTCCCATTGCTATAAAATTTACGTTCATTAGGATTATCTTCTCCTGATATTGTTCCTGTTCTGTTTTTTCTGCGGAGCCATAGATATCTTGCGGCGGCGGTTCATTTCCGCTACACGTTTTTTATGCTTTTTGCGGATAGCACTTGTAACTGCACAAAGGACTATCAGCACTCCTATAATAATAACGATCGCAATAAACTGCGGTGTGCTGACGATATTCTTTATTTTCTCGGTGTAGTACTCCATCATATCAAGGGAGATGTCGCTTTCCGTCACAAGCGGCATTTTTGTGAGGACCTCGCCGTTGAGTTTAAGCTCTAATCTGCCAAGCTCCTTGCCCTTTTCAACGGGAGCTTCAAGCATTTCAACCACGGGCTTTATCTTCTGTATGGTAGAGGTATCTAGTGACTTAGGAAGAAGTGTGTAATAATCCTCTGTTGCGATAAGTCCAACAGTGTCTGCCTCCTTGCCCTTGTCCACTTCCACCTGCATTATCTGTTCGTTTTTCTTTATAACAAGAGTGTAATCGAACTCGTTGAATGCCCAATCGTAAAGATTGATGTGGTCTGTAAAGGAAAGCTGAGTTTCAGTTGCTGTGCCGTCCTCGTTAAAATAGGGAGCGTTCAGCGATACGATAATGTAATGGAAACCCTCTTTCTCAGCGGTTGTGACCAATGCTCTGCTACCGTACTCAAACTCGGTGTACTGTCCGTTTTCGTCCTGATACCAGTATCTGTCAAGGCTTCCTGTCTTGATACCGTGAACGCCCTCGTAGTAATATTCGGAGGTGGACTGCATCATCTTGTTGGTCTGGGTGATGATATAGCCATCGGGATTTCTGGAATTCGGCGGCATCTCGTAGGAGTAGGTATCGCAGATATCCATAAAGCGAGGATAATTGTCGATAGCATACTTTGTTATCAGATACAGGTCGTATGCGGTGGTGTAGTTGTTTTCATCAAAAAGACCGTGGGGATTGGAGAAGTGTGTATTCTTACAGCCTATCTCAGCGGCTTTCTTGTTCATCATATTGACAAAGTTGTCGATACTGCCCTCGCCTACGTTATAAGCAAGGATATTGGCAGACTCACACGCTGAGCATACCATAAGCGAATACAGAAGGTCCCAGTAGGTCACATTGGACTGCAAAGGCTGGATATCCGCATTGGATACGCCCTCAACATTGGGATTGCTGTTGAACTCATTGAACGCCTCATAGGTCACCTTTGCATAAGCGTCGAAATCCTTTATGTTTTCAAGTGCAACCAGTGCGGTCATTATTTTGGTGGTAGAGGCAGGGTACATCTTTTTATCGGCATTTTTTGACACAACAACTATATCTGTGTCAGTATTTACCATATAAACACCCTCTGAATTAAGTGCAAATTTCGGTGTGAAAGCCGCACTTACGGGAATAGAACCCAAAATAGTTGTAAAAAGTAGAATTATCGACAGAAATAGTGAGAATTTTTTTACTTTTCGCATATAGACAAATCTCCTGTTATAGGTTATTATATTATATAGTAATTATAAAATCGTATAATTTGCCCAAAGGCTATATTATATTATACCAAATTTGGAGTATGATTGTAAAGTCCTTTTCGCAAATTGTAACCGAATTTTAATAATTTCCGATCTTTTAGGGAATGGTGTACAAATGATCTATATTACAGGTGATATCCACGGCGATCTCTCCCGCTTCAAATCACCGCTGCTGAGAAAGCTCAAAAAGAACGACGCACTTATTATATGCGGTGATTTCGGCTTTATATGGGACGGCAGCGACAAGGAGAAAAAGCTGCTGAAAAAAATCGGCAGGAAACGCTACAATGTTCTTTTTGTTGAGGGCTCTCACGAAAACTACGACCTTCTGGAACAGTATGAAGTCACAGAGTGGTGCGGCGGCAAGACCCGTCAGATATACGGCAGACTTCGTCAGCTTATGAGAGGACAGGTATTTGAAATAGCCGAAAAGACAGTGTTTACGTTTGGCGGCGGACAGAGCGACGACAACGCAGACCTTGTTGAGGGACAGAACTGGTGGCCCCGTGAGATACCTAACGAACACGAGATAAACGAGGGTATTGCAAACCTTGAAAAAGTAAAGGGCGAGGTGGATTTCGTCGTGACATACGAGCCGCCCGCAAAGCTTCACGAATTCATCGATCATCAGGGCAGTCGCATAAATCACATAAACGCATTTCTTAATGACGTATACGAGAAAGCTACATTTAAAAAGTGGTTCTTCGGAAAACTTCATCTTAATAAGCTGATACCCCCGAAATACCACGCTGTGTATGATAACATCGTTATCGCAGACACAACAAAGATCAAAAAGAAAAAAAGAGAGCCAAAGGCTCCCAAAAATAAATAACATAGAAAGTTGAGGACATAAAAATGGCTGAGATCAAATTTGAAATAACAAAGGAGCTTGGCGTCATCTCCGAAAATGCAAAGGGTTGGACAAAGGAGCTTAACCTTGTAAGCTGGAACGACAACGACCCCAAGTTCGATATCAGAGAATGGTCGCCCGACCACACAAGAATGAGCAAGGGCATAACCCTTACAGAAGAGGAGATGCAGAGCCTTGTTGAGCTGTTCAACGCACGTGACGAAGAGGACAGCTTTGAGTAATACCTAACAAAACAGAAAAGAGCGGAGTTAAATTCCGCTCTTTTTTATTCTTCTATATCAACAGCATATAGCTGTTATACAGCAGAAAGGAAAGGTTAGCCATAATCGATAACCTGGCAATGATACCGATAACAGGATTTACTATACCACACTTTTTAAGTATGAAAAGTGCCGCTAAAATAACAATGTATATCACAATGGCTATTATAACACAGATACCGTGCTTTTCAGCCTCTGTATTTATAACATACATAATCATTTCGGGATAATAACCGCTGGAATTGAGTGCCTCCGTAAAGGGCGGCAGATTCTCCTCAAAAACAGAATATGTCCTTTGAAGCGAGCCGCTTATACTTATTCCGGACGGTACACTGTATAAGCCTGTTTCCTCGCCGCTTAGCCTTTTATACCAGTCCTTGTCCGCACGGAGAATAGTGCCTTTTGTCATATCCTCATTGAATATCAGGAAAAAATATTCGTTATCAACAGTGAAAAAAGAGTTCTTTTCGTTCACAAGTATCAGATATGCGGAGGTTGCGTGATAGGCACTGCCCTCTATGAAAACACCCTCCTCAACGTTACCACTGAAAAGATCATCAAGTGTGCGGGTGTCCGTCCTTTTCAGTATCACTGATATGCCAAGTGACAATACCAAAGCAAGGGAAACAATTAAAACAACTATTCTGACAATATTGCTTATTTTTTTCGTGTTCATATAAATACCGCCGTTTTCCTATATCACAAAGCACTCCCTATCGTTAGACAGGGAGTGAAATTTATCAGATATGATCGTCAATATGCTTGATAAGACCACCGATCTGAGGCTTTGAGAACTGAGCGTCAGCACCTACGCTCTCGCCCTTTCTACGCATCTGATCGTTGATGAGTGACGAGAAAAGGAATACGGGAATATTTTTCAGTACAGGGTGATCCTTGATGAGCTTTGTAAGACGATGACCGTCCATCTGAGGCATCTCAATATCACTGATAAGGCAGGAAACGTGATCAAGGATATTGCCGCCAAGATCAGCGTGACCGCTTATGTATTCCCAAGCGTCCTTACCGTTATCGAAATGAACAACATTCTCATAACCTGCCTCGTTAAGGGTGTTTACGATAAGCTTGTTAAGGAAAGGAGAGTCCTCTGCGATAACGATGTGCTTGTCGCTCTTGTCCTTAGCGGAAGCCACTACGCCTGTTGTATCAAGTACAGCGGAGCGGTTCATATCAGATACGATCTTCTCAAAGTCGAGGATAAGGATAATTCTGTCCTTGAACTTTGCAATACCTGTTGCGATGTTTGTAGCACCGTCGCCGGAAATTGCCGGAGGCTTTTCAATGTCCTCCCAGGAGATACGCTGAATGCCCTTAACAGCTGTAACGTGGAAGCCAACGTCCATCTGGTTGAAATGGCATACAACGAGAAGATCCTTTTCCTTGTCCTTGCTCTGCTTATTAAGTACCTTATGCAGGTCGATAACCGAGATAACTGTGTCACGGGGAGTGAACACGCCCTCAAACTCGGGGGGAGAATCGGGTACAGGGATAACGGGAGTATAGTTCATTATTTCTGTTACCTTGGCAATATTGATACCAAAGTTCTGTTCGCCTACCATAAATTCCAGCACTTCAAGTTCATTAGTGCCGCTTTCGAGGAGTATATTAGATTCCATAGCAAGATCTCCTTTGCGTTGTTTTGAGGATCGTAGTCCTGTCGGACACATTTTTTGATAAAATATCCTGTTATTATTATACAACATATCTCAATAAAAATCAATACATTATGTAAAATTTGTGAATATTTTTTCAAATTTTCTATCAAGCATTGTTAAAACTCTACAATCATACCGGTATACATTTGTTCAACAGTGTCTTTAAGCTCGTTTTTTAACATCTCCAATGCCCTGTCGCCTGTGCAGTGACCTGTGATTATACGCTTGACTCCGCTGTCACGAAGTCTGTTTATCATATCCGAAACAGCCTTATCCTTACTGCGGAAAAGATGAAGTCCACCCACAAGTGCATAGACATCATTGCCAAAGACTTCCGCCGCTTCCTTTATTATCACATCTGCTCCGCCGTGACAACAGCTGTTGAAAACAACAAGTCCCTTGTCAGTTTCAAGCACAAGGCTCTGCTCGTGCTTAAACAGGTCGATATGCCACTCGCCATTTTTATATATGTACATCTTTGCCCTCTGCCCCGCCTCCTGCATATCATAGCTGTGGGGTATCAGATAAGCACCGTCGAATAAAGTATAACAGCCGTCTACACCCTTTATCCTGTCGGAATATCTGTCCAGTGTCCCCTGCCTTATGCCGATATAGTGACGCTCTTCCCCGTCGCCGCTGTAACAGTTTTCCTCTGCTTCACTCCTTATAAAAAAGGAAGCTTTGTTGTTCCTTTCAAAAAAATACTCCATTCCGTCAGAGTGGTCGTAATGTGCGTGGGAAAGAACACCATACTCCACCTCGGAAAGATCGATACAAAGTTTTTCTGCATTCTCCGCAAAAGCTTCCGACTTGCCTGTATCCAGCAATATCTTCCTGCCGTTATATTCAATAAGTATAGAAAGACCCCACTCGGGCGTAAGGTCAAGACCGCCGTTGTTATCCGTAAGTACAGTTGCCTTTATCTGCATAATTCCCTCCGATGTTTAGATTAAAGCCTATTTTAGCATATTTCGATAGTTTTTTCAACCCGAAAACCTTGACAAAAAGAAAATAATATGGTAAAATATAAAAAAATATACAAAGGAGGCGTTTATATGGAGTCTGCAATCGCTGCTATGTCTATGCAGATGGCAATGTCCAATTTACAGAACTCTGTTTCCATCGGTATGATGAAAAAGACTATGGAGTCTGCTGAGGCTTCTATGGAAAACATCACTGAGATGCTGGACGCAATGCCTTCTCCCGATGGCAGAGGCAATCTGCTCAATGTTCTCGTTTAATGGCAAATTGCAAAGCCGAGAGTTGATACTTTCGGCTTTGTTATTTTTTATATCAAATTTTTTCAAAAAACACTTGACAAATATATTTTGGTGTGTTATAATATTTATGCTGTTCTAAAGACAGTAGGTTACCTTATGGTTTTAATGGTCTTATCCGCCTACCGAGGAATGGGAATTATTCAGATCATCTGTGTTCCTTTCTGTCTTTGTTCAGAGAGGGATTTTTTATTTCCGTGCTTTGAAACAGCGTAAATTTTAAAGAAGGAGTGAATTTAATGCCTAGTAAAAGCATACTCGAACAGAAGCAGGCTTACGTTGCTGAGCTGGCTGAGAAGCTGAAAGCTTCCGCCGGTGGCGTTCTGGTTGACTACAAGGGTATCTCCGTTGAAGAGGACACCAAGCTCCGTAAGGAACTTCGTGAAGGCGGCGTAGACTACTTCGTAGTTAAGAACACTCTGTTAAAGCGTGCAGCTGAGATCGCAGGAATCGAGGGTCTTGAACCCGCTCTTTCCGGCACAACAGCTATCGCTCTCCACGCAGAGGACATCATCGTTGCCCCCAAGCTTCTGAACAAGAAGGCTGAAGCTTCTGATGGCAAGTTCTCCATCAAGCTTGGCTTTGTTGACGGCAAGGTTATCTCTAAGGAAGAAGTTGAAAAGTACGCAAAGCTTCCTTCCAAGGAAACACTGCTCTCTCAGCTCGTATTTATGCTGCAGTCTCCCATTCAGCGTGTTGCTATCGCTATCAACGAGATCGCAAAGAAGAACGAAGAGCAGTCCGCTTAATCATCTGCGGACAAGCTTTCCCGCAGCTTAAAGCGGGACACTTAAAAACTGCATAATGCAGAAAACAAAATTTAAACATATTTATGGAGGAAATTAAAATGGCTTCTGAGAAGATTTTAGCTATGATTGAAGAAGTTAAGGCTCTTTCTGTACTTGAGCTTAACGAACTGGTAAAGGCTCTTGAGGAAGAGTTCGGTGTATCCGCAGCTGCTGTTGCTGCTGCTCCTGCTGCTGGTGCTGCTGCTGGCGGTGCTGCTGCTGAAGAGAAGACAGAGTTCGACGTAATTCTCGCTTCCTTCGGTGAGAAGAAGATGGACGTTATCAAGGCTGTTAAGGATATCTGCGGTCTTGGTCTTAAGGAAGCTAAGGAGCTCGTTGAGGGTGCTCCTAAGGCTCTTAAGGAAGGTGCTCCCAAGGCTGAGGCTGAGGACATCAAGTCCAAGCTCGAGGCTGTTGGTGCTACTGTTGAGCTCAAGTAATTTGATTACTGCTTAATAGACAGTCCCCGTACTGAATGGTACGGGGACTTTTTTATTGTATCTGTCTGTGATCCTCCCCTGTTTTTTCGGGAGGGTCGCTTTGTTTTCCGGCGGTGAAAAGCTCTCTCAGACCAAATGCAAGTAGGAACATTGCAAAAAGCTTTCGTAAAAGCTCTCCTGCTATGATGTTTGAGGCGATAGTTCCAAGCACTGCACCAACAATGCCGCCAAAAAGATACTTTTTCAGCAGTGATCTGTCAATAAGTCCACCTTTTATATGAATGGTCAGCGAAAGAAGTGCTATCGGCAGAAAGAACAGCAGATTTATTCCCTGTGCGGTTTTTTGCTCTACATCAGCAAATATAGTGAGCCATATAACCAGTATGAAGCCTCCGCCAAGCCCCATTGACGCCACTATACCTGTCACAAGACCGACTATTGCCTCTATCATAAAAACAACATCCTTACTGCGGCGGAGGTAACAAGTATACCAAATACACGGTGCAGCCACATGCTGCTTATCTTCCGTAGAAAAAATGAGCCAGCCGCTGCTCCGCCCAGCCCCCACGGTACATACTGCCAGGCTGTCCCGAAATCAAGATCGCCGCTTATCCCGTAGGACACCGCTGTTACTAAGCTTAGCACAAAGATAAGTGCAACTGAACTTGCGTGTGCCTGCTGCGGAGTACAGCCGTCACTCTCCAAAACGGGTACCGCCACAACTCCCCCGCCCGAACCGAAAAAGCCGTTTAGCCCTCCGCAAAGTAGACCTTTCAAAAAGTTTTTCATCTATATCACCGTAATTATTTTGTGCTATATTTACAGAAATTATAGTATGGAAATTAGCGGAAAAAAAGACAGACCCAAGTGGTCTGCCTGATCTATCTATATTGCAATATGCTCGAATATATGGTTATTCTCAAAATCATCAATAATTGCCTTGGGAAGCATTTTCCTGCACTCCTCTTTATCCGCCCAAAGGAAAGCCTGATGCTCGTCGCTGATATTTACCGTCTGCGTCAGTGCCTCGCAAAGATATGCAATTATCAGATAAGGTTTCTCTCCGTTTACAAGGGTGACATAAGCTACCTTTTCTATCCTCACTTCTGTAATGCCTGTTTCTTCCCTTATTTCCCTCTTCATTGCCTCTTCGGGAGATTCTCCCTGCTCAATGTTGCCGCCTGCATTCTCCCAAGTACCAGCACCAATGGGATCTTCGTTACTACGCTGCACCAGAAGTATCCTTTTAAGCTCTTTATTGAATATAATGCCCTTGACTATTATATCTGCCTTCATATTCACTGTCACCCACTCATTGATATTTAGATATTCATTAAAGCAAATGCAATAAGCTCTTCAAGATTTTCCTCCGATACGAAATCACCGCCGTTTTTGAAAACCTCTATCGCATCGGCGTACTCGGGCTTGTTCTCTTTGATAAGGCTGTCACGCACAAAGCCAAGCATCATCTTGTTTAAGCCTTGCAGCTTGTTATTGTCAAGTCCTCCCCAAAGATAGAACAGCGGAATTTCAAGCTTGTTTGTCTCTCTTACTATCTCGGTATTCTTGTCTGTCTTAGGGTTCATTCCAACGGCGGCAGCTGCAATAATGTTCCACTGCTTTCTCGCCTTGTCAAGACCCTTTATATTGTTAGCAAACACCCAGCCCATAAAGATGATATCCGCACCCTTTTCCACCGCCTTTTTGCCCTCTTTAATGGTGTATGCGGGAATATTCACCTTTTTGGAGAGTATTTTTGCGTATCTCTCGGTAAAGCCTGTGTTTGACTCGTATATAATAGCTTTCATATATGTATCTCCTTTAAGTGTAATTATCAGTTGATATTATAATACCACATAACGGACGGTTATGTCAACAAAACAATGGTCATATTCAAAAATAATGCCTAAAAAATAAGCCTCCGCCAGGATAAAAAACGGCACTTAAATGCGTTGACAATATAGCGGTAATATGGTACAATATATAGTAAAGCACTATGTCGATTTAGTGCTGTAAACAAGCAAATTATTTTAGAAAGGCAGATAATTATTATGCAGTTATGCGGAGCAGATATCATCGTTGAATGTCTTTTGGAGCAGGGTGCAGATACCGTATTCGGTTATCCCGGCGGTGCTGTACTGAACATTTACGATAGTCTATATAAATACAGCGACAAGATACGTCACGTTATCACCTCCCACGAGCAGGGTGCTTGTCACGCTGCGGACGGCTATGCACGTTCCACAGGAAGGACAGGTGTTGTCATCGCCACATCAGGCCCCGGTGCGACTAATCTAGTTACAGGTATCGCAACAGCCTATATGGACTCTATCCCCCTTGTGGCTATCACAGGAAACGTTACAAGAAACCTTCTCGGTCTTGACAGCTTTCAGGAGGTAGACATAACAGGTATCACAATGCCTGTTACAAAGCACAACTTCATCGTGCAGAAAGTGGAGGACCTCGCAGATACTCTCCGACTTGCATTCAAGATAGCAAGCAGCGGAAGAAAAGGCCCTGTCCTCGTTGATATCCCTAAGGACATCACAGCAGCTGTGACAGAATACACAAAGCAGCCCGCCGTTACTCCCGAATGCTCTACGGAAGTCAACGATGACGAGCTTGAAAAGGCAGTGGAGCTTATAAACTCCGCACAGCGTCCCTACATCTATGCAGGCGGCGGCGTTATCTCTGCAAACGCCTCGGCTGAGCTTAAAAAGTTTGTAGAGCTGTGCGACGCACCTGTTTCCACCTCGCTTATGGGACAGGGTGCTTATGACGAGTCCGACCGCCGCTACATAGGTATGCTTGGTATGCACGGCACTGTAAAGGCTGCATATACCCTCAACCACTGCGACCTGTTCATCGGTATCGGCACACGCTTCTCTGACAGAGTTACAGGCGATACTTCTTTCTTCGGAAAGAATGCAAAGATGATACACATAGACATCGACCCTGCGGAATTCAACAAGAATATCGAGGTCGGCACTACTGTTGCGGGAGATATCAAGCTGGTACTTTCAAAGCTTTGCGAAAGACTTTCGCAGAAAAACTGCTCAGAATGGTGCAAAGAGATACTGGACGACGACTTTAACGAGCCTGTACAGAAAGGCACTGAGGCTCTCCCCGTAACACCTCAAATGGTAATTGAAAAACTGGACGAGCTTACAAACGGCGAGGCTATAATCTCCACAGAGGTCGGACAAAATCAGATGTGGGCGGCTCAGTATTACAACTATAAAAAGCCACGTCATTTTGTTTCCTCGGGTGGTCTTGGTACAATGGGCTTTGGTCTTGGTGCTTCCCTCGGTGCAAAGGTGGGAAATCCCGACACGACAGTTGTAAATATCGCAGGCGACGGCAGTTTTGCTATGAATCTCAACGAGCTTATCACAGCCTCCGCCCACGGAATAAACATTATCCAGCTTGTTATCAATAATAATGTTCTCGGTATGGTACGTCAGTGGCAGAGATTGTTCTATAACAAGCACTTCTCCCAGACAACGCTTGACAACAGACATATCGACTATGTAAAGCTTGGCGAGGCATTCAATATCAAAACATTCGTTATCGCCAAGACAGAGGATATCACTCCTGTACTTACACAGGCTTTGGAGATATCCAAAACTGCACCCGTTATGATAGAGGTAAAGATAGACAGGGATATAAACGTACTTCCTATGATTCCCGCAGGAAAGCCTGTTGTCGACCCTATCACAACAATAGATACGGAGGACTAAGCTATGCAGGAATACGTATTATCAGTTAAAGTTGCAAATAATCACGGCGTACTGCTGCGTGTATCCAGTCTTTTCAGCAGACGCTTCTTCAATATCAAGAGCCTTAACGTGGCAGAAACAGAAACACCCGAGATATCCCGTATGACTATCGTGGTCGCAGGCGACAGAAAAATTCTTGAACAGATAAAAAATCAGCTTTTAAAGCTGTATGAGGTAAAGGAAGTATCTATCCTTGAAAATGCCGTTTGCAGAGAGCATATCCTTATCCGTGCAGGCAGAAACGAGGACGACCGCCACAAGATAATCGAGATCGCAAACCTTTATCGTGCAAAGCCTGTCGATATCAGTGAAAACAGCATTATGGTGGAACTTACAGGCGAACCTGCCAAGATAGACAGCTTTATCAGTCTGCTGCGTCCCTTTGGCATCATCAAAATGGTAAGAAGCGGTATATCCGCACTGGAAAGAGATTAACAGGAATAATCCTCTATCAATATACCATAATAAAAAGGAGGTCATCGCTTGAATATCCTGCATCTGAAATATGCCGTAGAGGTCGCAAAGACCGAGTCTATCAGCAAGGCGGCGGAAAACCTCTATATGGGACAGCCTAATCTGTCAAGAGCTATAAAGGAGCTTGAAGAGTCCCTGGGTATCACTATATTCAAACGCACCACAAAGGGCATTTCCACTACCCCTGACGGCGATGAGTTCTTACAGTATGCAAGACGAATAGTCGCTCAGGTCGATGAGGTCGAGCAGATATACAAGGGTGGCAGAGAAAAAAAGCAGACCTTTTCGATATGTGTGCCAAGGGCAAGTTATATGTCATACGCTATTACGGAATTCGCAAAGCACATCGACCCCACCACTCCCGCAGAGATATTCTACAAGGAAACGAACTCTATGAGGACTATCAACAACGTGGTCAAGGAAGAGTTTAATCTAGGTGTGGTGAGATATCAGGCAGGATTTGAAAAGTACTTCAAAGACCTTTTCGAGGACAAAAAGCTTGTAAGCGAAACTGTTGCGGAGTTTTCGTATATTATGCTTATGTCAGAGGACTCTCCCCTTGCAAAGAAAGAGGATATCACCCTTGAAGAGCTTCAAGACTATGTGGAGATAACCCACGGCGACCCCTATGTCCCCTCCCTGCCGCTTATAGACGTAAAGAAAGCGGAAATGTCTGAGCACGTCAACAAGCGTATCTATGTTTTCGAGCGTGCAACACAGTTCGTGCTTCTGGAGAATGTACCAAACACTTTTATGTGGGTATCGCCTATCCCTCAGCCCGTGATTGACAAGTACAGACTTGTAACAAGGTCTGTGCCCTCGAACAAGGTGTACAAGGACGTCCTTATCCACCGCAAGGACTATCGCCTGTCAGAGCTTGACAAACAATTCATAAGCGACCTGTTTAACGCAAAGGAAATGTATCTAAAATAATTGATCAGTTATGCGACTGGTGTATAACAGATATATCAATTATGCATTTTACAAATAAAAAAATATATGTTAAAATATTAACAACACAGGACAGACACTCCTGTATCATAACTACGGTACATCGTGCAGATAAATATATACACTGCACCAACTTATATATATTTTAAGGAGAAACTACTATGAAGAACTACGAGATAGTTGACAGCGTAGAAAAGCTGGAAGCCGCTTTCGCAAGAGTGAGAAGGGCACAGAAAAAGTTCGCTGAATACTCTCAGGAGCAGGTAGACAAGATATTTCTTGCCGCTGCGTCCGCTGCAAACAAGCAGAGGATACTCCTCGCTAAAATGGCTGTTGAAGAAACAGGTATGGGCGTTGTGGAGGACAAGGTCATCAAGAACAACTATGCGTCTGAGCATATCTACAACGCATACAAGGACACAAAGACCTGCGGCATAATCGAGCGTGACGAGGCTTACGGCGTTACTAAGGTAGCAGAGCCTATCGGCGTTGTTGCGGCTGTTATTCCCACAACAAACCCCACCTCCACCGCTATTTTCAAGACACTTATCTCACTTAAAACAAGAAACGGTATAATCATCAGTCCTCACCCCCGTGCAAAGAAAAGCACTATCAAGGCTGCGAAGATAGTCCTTGAAGCTGCTGTTGCGGCAGGTGCTCCCGAGGATATCATCGCCTGGATAGATATTCCCTCCCTTGAACTTACAAACACCGTAATGAAAGAGGCTGACATTATCCTCGCAACAGGCGGCCCCGGAATGGTAAAGGCTGCTTATTCAAGCGGTAAGCCCGCCCTCGGTGTAGGTGCAGGCAATACCCCCGCTATCATCGACGAAAGTGCAGATATCCTCCTTGCGGTAAGCTCCATTATCCACTCCAAGACCTTTGACAACGGTATGATTTGTGCCTCCGAGCAGAGCGTTATCGTTGTAAACAAGCTCTACGACAAGGTAAAGAAAGAGTTTGAAACAAGAGGCTGCTACTTCCTTAACGATAAGGAGCTTGACAAGGTAAGAAAGACTATCATTATAAACGGTGCATTGAATGCAAAGATAGTTGGTCAGTCCGCTTACACCATTGCAAAACTCGCTAAGGTAGATGTCCCCGAAAAGACAAAGATACTGATAGGCGAAGTAGAAAGCGTAGACCTCTCCGAGGAATTCGCACACGAAAAGCTCTCCCCTGTTCTTGCTATGTACAAGGCAAAGAACTTTGACGAGGCTCTTGACAAGGCTGACAGACTTATACAGGACGGCGGCTTTGGTCATACAGCGTCCCTCTATATAAACGAGATAACAGAGCGTGAAAAGATAGATAAGTATGCGGAAAGAATGAAAGCCTGCCGTATGCTTATCAATACTCCCTCCTCCCACGGCGGTATAGGTGACCTTTACAACTTTAAACTTGCTCCCTCCCTTACACTGGGCTGCGGCAGCTGGGGCGGCAACTCCGTTTCCGATAACGTGGGCGTAAAGCACCTGCTTAACATCAAGACACTGGCTGAGAGGAGAGAAAATATGCTTTGGTTCCGTGCTCCCGAAAAGATATATATCAAAAAGGGCTGTCTGCCTGTTGCCCTTGCGGAGCTTAAACAGGTTATGGGCAAGAAGAGAGCCTTTATCGTAACAGACACATTCCTTTATAAGAACGGCTATACAAAAACTATCACAGATAAGCTCGATGAAATGGGCATTACACACACCACATTCTACGATGTAGAGCCTGATCCCTCCCTTGCCTCCGCTAAGAAGGGTGCTGCGGCTATGACAAGCTTTGAGCCTGACTGCATTATCGCTGTGGGCGGCGGCTCTGCTATAGACGCTGCTAAGATAATGTGGGTACTCTATGAGCATCCCGACGCAGACTTTATGGATATGGCAATGCGTTTCATAGATATCCGCAAGAGAGTTTACACCTTCCCCAAAATGGGCGAAAAGGCTTACTTTATCGCAGTTCCTACCTCCGCAGGTACAGGCTCTGAGGTAACTCCCTTTGCCGTTATCACCGATGAAAAGACAGGTGTAAAGTACCCCCTCGCAGATTATGAGCTGCTCCCCAAAATGGCTATCGTTGACGCTGACCTTATGATGAATGCTCCCAAGAGCCTTACCTCTGCATCGGGTATAGACGCTGTAACTCACGCTATCGAGGCTATCGCCTCCGTTATGGCTACCGACTATACAGACGGTCTTGCAAAGCAGTCGCTCAAAACTATCTTTGAGTATCTGCCCCGTGCTTATGACAGTGCCGCTCCCGATGTAGCAAACGACCCCGAGGCTCGTGAGAAAATGGCTAATGCCGCTACAATGGCGGGTATGGCTTTTGCAAATGCATTCCTTGGTGTATGCCACTCTATGGCACATAAGGTGGGTGCATTCCACCATCTGCCCCACGGTGTTGCAAACGCACTTCTTATCAACGAAGTGATACTGTTCAACTCTTCTGAGGCTCCCACAAAAATGGGAACATTCTCCCAGTACGATCACCCCCACACCCTCGCACGTTATGCTGAACTTGCTGAATACCTCGGTGTAAAGGGCAAGACAGATACAGACAAGGTAAACGGTCTTATCACAAAGATAGACGACCTTAAAGAAAAGATCGGCATCAAAAAGACTATCAAGGACTACGGAATCGATGAGAAGGACTTCCTTGACAGACTTGACGATATGGTCGAGCAGGCATTTGACGACCAGTGTACAGGTGCAAATCCCCGTTATCCTCTTATGAGAGAGATAAAGCAGATGTATCTCAACGCTTACTACGGAACACACGAAGAGGTTTGATATTTCCCTATCCGTACCCTGTAACGTGCGGGGTACGGAAACGATATAATACAGGAGGACTACACAATGGCAGACAATATAATCGCTGTAAGAACAGGCAAGACCGTTTACCGTGAGGGCGACTATGCGGTAAAGGTGTTCGATGAGGACTACGCAAAGCCCGATGTTCTAAACGAGGCTCTGAACCAGGCAAGAGTAGAAGATATCGGCATAAACGTCCCCAAGGTCATTGAAGTTAAAATGGTAGACGGCAAATGGGCTATCGTTTCGGAGTTTATTGAGGGCAAAACACTTGCCCAGCTTATGGAAGAAAACCCCGACAAGATCGACACCTACCTTGATATGTTCATTGATCTGCAAATGCAGATACACTCTGCCAAATGCCCTATGCTCAATAAGCTGAAAGATAAGATGAACCGCAAGATCTCTCAGACAGACCTTGACGCCACAACACGCTATGAGCTTCACACACGCCTTGAAGGAATGCCAAAGCACAGTAAGGTATGCCACGGTGATTTCAACCCCTCCAACGTCATCGTCAAGGAAGACGGTACTCCCTATATCCTTGACTGGTCGCACGTTACACAGGGCAACGCCTCTGCCGATGTTGCAAGGACTTATCTGCTGTTTGCTCTTGCTGGCAAGGACGACCTTGCAAAGAAATACCTTACACTTTTCAGTAAGAAGAGCGACACCGCAATGCAGTATATCCAGAAGTGGATGCCTATCGTTGCCGCTTCACAATCTGTCAAGGGCAGACCCGAGGAACGTGACTTCCTGTTAAGCTGGGTAAATGTCGTTGATTACGAGTAACCCTGATACCACTCCGCTCTTTTTAGAGCACCTTAAAATATATACCGTGTTCCCTCTCCGTTCCACCAGCGGAGGGGGAACTCGGTTTTTATAATAAAAAAACATACATCAATGTCAGATATATCAGCCTATGCAATAACAGTATATATCATTATTATTCTTCTTTTTCTTCTTATTTGATTTGGGCTGCGTTTGGGAAGCGTTTGGTTTGCGTTTGAGTATACTGATATCCGATGTGATCTTTTGGCATCACTATCGTATATTGAGCGTTTGGAATAGTGTTGTTCTTTTTCTTCTTTTCATTCTTATTATTCTTATTCTTCTTGTTTGATTCGGGCTGCGTTCGGGCAGTGTTCGGCAATCGTTCGGGGAGCGTTCGGCTATCCTGATACCCAATGCGGTTTTTTGGCATTATCATCGTATTTTGAGCGTTCGGGCATACCGATTATCCACCGTTGATAAAAAAGATCCGCCAAGCGTTACGCCTGGCGGATATGTTGTTATTTTTTTGATGTATCAGCTTACTTGAAGTATCTGTTCAGCAGACCAGACCGAATTATATCCAAAGTTTCTCAAACTATCTTCAAAGCCCTATTGCAAAAGCTTCTGTGCCATTTATCCTTTTGAAACTTTTTGAAATTTCTAGGTATTTTTCGGGTTCAGTGTGAACAAATTGTGCACAGGTAAATTTACTCAGCTTCACTATTGGCCATATCTGATATAAAGCTAATCAGTTTATCGCATTCATCACCAGATAATGATGCTACAAACTCAATCAATTCTTCTAAATTCATAGGTACCCCCTTTCTGCATCATAAGTTACACTCCGCTGGTGTTATCCTGTTGTGTTAAGTTTGGCAGTTTTCTTTCTCCTCTCTCGTCTTACTCCTAAAATATAGCCTACTCTGAATATAGTAGCAAAGCCTGCAACCTCTCGCCATTTTCTATCATCACTGGGCTCGGAAAGATGGTATATTGCTCTTGCTATCCAACAATCACTTAATGGGGATCGTTCGTTGACAATATTTGTGAGTTCGGTGATCTCTGCCTTGCTGATCTGTTCCGAGTACCCGCCCCATTCTAAGATAAATTCTGCTTCTGTCTGTGTCATTGAAAAAAATCTCCTTTACATCTTGACATTCAGCGGCAAGCGTGATACAATATCCTTGCTTAGAGGTGGTGTATCACGCACCGCTTATGGTATCAGCCTTTACAGTTCGCAGCTGTAAGGGCTTTTGCTTTATACTGATAATTCCACATTCAGACCGTATGCGAGGTGGTAATCTGCACCGCCTGTAATGGTTTTAAATGTGCTGTGTATCTCCTTGCCCTTATCCAACAGGGGAGCAATTGCAGCGGCAAGTTGTTTGTTAAGATAACCCATAACCGCCGATCCTTTACCTCTGACCGTCGCAACGACCTGAACAGCGTTGCTGTCGTAGGCGTTGCCTCTTTCCCTGTTCAGGGTGATCGTGATATCTTCGGGAGCGTATCGGGAGAGCCTTGCAATCAACTTCTGCCTGTTGGCGTGTGTAACGCCTGCGGTCTTGGTTTCAATCCTACGGAGCTTGACTGTTATCCAAGCTCTTACCATTGCCGCTGATCTGCTCATTCCCTGCTTTACAAGGTGGTTTGCTATCGTCATTACTTTTGATTTCATATTGGTTTGTCCTTTCGGTTTATTTGCTCTGTTGAGCTTGATTATATTATAGCATATCGTACCCGATATATCAAGTGGCAAAGCAAACAAAAATGTACCCGATATATTGTTGAAAATGTATATTGTACCCGATATCAATTTGTGATATAATATAAGTGTAGAAAGTAGGTGATACTATGCCAGCAAGTAAAGCTCAACAAAAGGCAGTAGCCAAATATATGAAGAATAATTATGATGAAATAAAGATACGCGTTAATAAAGGCTCAAAAACGACCCTGCAAGAAGCGGCAAAGAATAAAGGAGAAAGTATCAATGGATACATCAAAAACGCAATACAGAGCCGTTATAAAGCTGATACAGGCGAGGATATAGAATTGTAAAGGAGTAACAGCCGAATGAAGATAGAGTATTCAAAAGACAGCCTTAAATTCCTGGCTAAAATGGAAAAACCTCTCGTAAACAAAATACGAGAGGCGATAAATGGCTTGACATTAAAGCCTGCTGTCGGAGATATCAAGGTGATGCAGGGCTATAAAGACGGCCGTATGCGTTTAAGAGTGGGCAAGTACCGTATAATATTCAGGTATGGCAATGACGGAGAGCTTGAAATTCTGTATATCATAGATATCGGTTCAAGAGGCGACATTTACAAGTAAGGAGTGATTTTATGTCAACATTACAAAGAGAGATTAATTCTATGTTGGAACTGCTCCCCGATAGTGAGCAGCAACTTGCGTATGAGTTTGTGAAACGTCTTGTTCTTGCGTGGGACAGCGATTTCACAAAGGTTACACCACAGGAACGAGTGCAGCTTGAACACGCTGAAAACAGCGGTTTTGTTTCTGCTGACGAAATCGACTGGGATAATCTGAGCCAGTATGCGGAATAAGTATGGTAATTAGAAAATAAGTCAAAGCGGCAAGTTACCCACATCCGGGTGGCTTGCCGCTATCTTTTTTCTGAAATTCCGCATCAGCTAGAAAGCCTCTACAAGCCCCGTAGAGCCGCCTTTGATGATAAGTAGCAACTTTACCGCAGGAAGTTACAAAATTGATTTTAGGGGCATTCTCGCTCGTCTAAAATCGTATAGAAAAATTACAGCGGCAAGAAGCGAAGTATTCTTCAATACACCAGTTTTGCAAGGAATAGCTGCTATTTAACCCCCCTCGTATGGAAATCACATAGAGGAAAATTGAGGTTTCCCCCGTCGGTCTTTATGGGGGTATATGCGTTTTGTGTAAAGGGGGTGTCACACTCCTTAGGTTCACGCAAATATTATTTTGGGAATCTTTTGTTTACAACAGCGTGTGGCCGATGTCGAAAAAGGGTATTTCAGAAGCGGCAAAGGGTAGGGGGAATATATGCCGCCCTAGACAGTTACGTAGCCTTATGTGTAGAAACATCAACATTTTTCAACATTTGCCGCTGTGTATTCGTGAAAGGTGGGCTTTGCTAGGTTTTTGTTTATATCGTTCCGTTGTGCTTTTCAGCGGCAATATCCGCACGGAGAGATTTTCCGCTGAGAATAACAGGGGATATCTCACACATACACATCTCAATAACTCGGTCGTAGATACGGGAAAGCTCCATTGTGGGGGCGTTTTTCAGTTCCTTCGGGCTTAGGTTGGTGGTGATTATCAGCGGCTTGTTGCTTCTGTATCGGGTGTCGATTATCTCGTACAGC
>JAZUSC010000041.1:0-29561 GCA_045606505.1 Oscillospiraceae bacterium | reverse complement strand
CAACTCGCACAGTTGTGCGGATAGAAGTGGTTTTTGGGGGGGCAAAGCCACACCAAAAAAGTTATCAAAAAAGCCCGCTTTGCGGGCAAAAACTTAGTTTTTCGACAAGCTGAACCGAGAGGGATTTCCTCTCGGTCTTTTGTTTATATGTATCAAAGAATTTCGGTAAATCTTATAAATGCGTTTATACCAGCCTCGTCACGCTTGAATACACCTGCATCCTCCAATACCTGCATAAATACCGCACCTATCTCTCTGCGGATAGTTTCGTGTACATTCTCCGCTGTGATATCGCAGCGTGAAGTAAATTCCTCAACCCAATCGGCGTGCTTTTCAAGAGTTTCGTCTGTACGAACAGCAGCAACGCCCTTGTTTATCAGGGTATCCGCAAGAAGCTCTATCTCTGTTTTAAGTCGTGCAGGAAGCACCGCAAGACCCATAACCTCGATAAGACCGATATTCTCTTTTTTGATGTGGTGAAGTGAGGGATTAGGATGGAATATGCCAAGGGGTCTTTCCTCAGAGGTGAGGTTGTTTCTAAGCACAAGGTCACACTCGTATGTATCACCCTTTTTCCTTGCAATAGGTGTGATAGTATTATGGGGTACACCCTCTGTTTCGGCGTAGATACCTGCTGTTTCATCGCTGTATGCTCTCCACTTGGCAAGGATATCAGTGCAGCACTCAGCAAGTTGTACAGGGTCATTAGAAGACACCCTGATAACGGACATCGGCCACTTTACTATTCCTGCCTTGACAGCGGGATATGTGGGAAGAGCAAACTCTCTCTCCACAGGGGCGGTAGCCATTGCAAAGGTGTAGTTTCCGCCCTGGAAATGCTCGTGGCTTAAAATAGAACCGCCAACGATAGGCAGGTCAGCGTTTGAGCCTACAAAATAGTGAGGAAGCTCGTCGATAATATCAAACAGCTTACGGAAAACCGCACCGTCTATCTTCATCGGGATATGCTTACTGTTGAACACGATACAATGCTCGTTATAATAGCCATAGGGAGAATACTGGATCTGCCACTCCTCGCCGTTTACGGTCATAGGAATAGGACGGAGATTCTGTCTTGCGGGGTGGTTAGCGTGACCTGCAAAGCCTGCATTTTCCGCACAAAGCTGACACTTGGGATATGCTGTCGCCTTCTGTGTCTTTGCCGCTGCTATGTCACGGGGGTCTTTCTCAGGTTTTGAGCAGTTGATAGTAATATCAAGCGTACCGTACTCGGATTCGTATGTCCATTTCAGATCCTTTGCTATCCTGCCTGCACGGACATAATTAAGCTTTTTGCTGAAATCGAAGTACCAATCTGTTGCTTCAACGGGAGAGATATCATATCTTCTGCGATACTCTGCGATTACCTCTCTCGGCATAGGAGTAAGTATGCCCATAAGCTTTGTATCAAACAGGTCACGGGAGTTTGTGGTATCTGCAATGATTCCGCCCTCGCACGCAAGGTCGGTAAGCCTTTTAAGTATCTCGTCAATAGAGCTGCTCTTTTCGTATTCGCCGCAGTCCTCCCAGTCAGACATACCCATAGCATTCATAAGCATATTGCGGACAACGTAGATATCGTCCTTTGTTATAAGCTCGTTATCGACAGCGTAGTCGATAAGATTCTGTACAGCACAGTTAAGTGGTAATGCACCCATATTGTTACCTCTCAAATCAAGTAATAACGCAAACTAAAACGTTTACATACAATTATATTCTACCATTACGGATTTCTTTTGTCAAGCGTAAAAAAGCAAAAATTACTTAATAACTTTTGTCCTCTCCATTGACGTGGATATGTTTTTATGGTAAGATAAATACATCATTTGACTTATGGAGATATATGCTATGGAAAAAATAATTCTCGATTGGAACAAATACTGCGAAACCTCTGCGAAAGCTGTATCAGAGGGTATCGTTATGCTCAGGAATGAGGGCGGTGTACTCCCCCTCGACAAGGAAAAGGAGATAGCCGTTTTCGGACGTATACAGCTCCACTATTACAAGAGTGGTACAGGCTCGGGCGGAATGGTGAATGTTTCCCACGTTGTGGGTATCACAGAGGGACTTACAAATGCGGGAGTCAAGATAAACAAAGCTCTTTACGACCTGTATGACGAGTGGGACTCCAACCACCCGTTTGATTTCGGAGAGGGCTGGGGTACAGAGCCCTGGTGTCAGGAAGAGATGCCCCTCACCGATGAGATAGTATCGAATGCCGCAAAAACCTCTGAAACAGCGATCGTCATTATAGGACGTACTGCGGGTGAGGAAATGGATAACAGCATAAAGGAAGGTGCTTTTCTGCTGACTGCACTCGAAGAGGATATGCTGAAAAAGGTAAGAAAGCACTTCAAAAAGATGATAGTGCTGCTCAATGTCCCTGCCCTGTTTGATATGAGCCTTATGGACAGATACTCCCCCGAGGCGGTACTGTATGTATGGCAGGGCGGTATGGTCGGAGGCACAGGTACTGCTATGGTGCTTACAGGTGAAGTAAGCCCCAGTGGAAAGCTCACCGATACCATTGCGTACAGCGTGGAGGATTATCCCTCGCATAATTATTTCGGAGATGGAAAACGTGACTTCTACTGCGAGGATATCTACGTAGGCTACCGCTATTTTGAAACCTTTGCAAAGGACAAGGTGCGTTTCCCCTTTGGCTATGGTATGAGCTATACGACATTTAAGATAAAGGCTCACACCTACACGGCATACACAGGCGAAAACGCTCTTTGTGCAACGCTTGGTATCTCTGTCAAGAATACAGGCAGCTTTTCGGGTAAGGAGGTAGTACAGGTCTACCTTGAAGCACCTCAGGGAAAGCTTGGAAAACCCGCAAGAGTGCTTTGTGGCTTTGAAAAGACAAAGACACTCGCTCCGAATGAAACACAGGAGCTTAAAATAACCGTTGACCTACGTGAATTCGCAAGTTACGACGACAGCGGTGTAACAGGTCACCGTTTCTGCCGCATTTTAGAGGCAGGAGATTACAACTTCTACGTTGGCAGCGATGTACGCAGTGCAAAATGTATATGGAATAAGCATCTTGACAAAGACTGTATCGTAGAGCAGCTTACACAGGCACTTGCACCCGTGCTTCCTTTTGAAAGAATGATAAACAAAAACGGCGAGATAGCATTTGAATCCGTCCCCCTGTCAGAGGAAGAGGAATTTGACCGCCGCAGTGCAAATATCCCGACAGAAATACCCTATACAGGCGATAAGGGAATAAAGCTCTCCGATGTGTATAACAAAACCAATACAATGGAGGAGTTTATCGCTCAGCTTTCAGACGAAGACCTTTCCTGTATTGTCCGTGGAGAGGGTATGGGCAGCCCTAAGGTAACGGCAGGTACAGCCTCTGCTTTCGGCGGTGTTTCAGAGGGACTTCAAAACTACGGTATTCCCTGCGGCTGCTGCTCAGACGGCCCTTCGGGTATGCGTATGGACTGCGGCACAAAGGCTTTCAGTCTGCCGGGAGGTACGCTCCTTGCCTGTACCTTTAACAGAGAACTTTTAAGAGAACTTTTCACCCTTATGGGTCTTGAAATGACCGCAAATAATGTGGACTGTCTGCTTGGTCCTGGTATGAATATCCACCGCCACCCCTTAAACGGAAGAAACTTCGAATACTTCTCCGAAGACCCATATCTCACAGGAGAGATAGCCTGTGCTGAGCTTGACGGTCTGCATTCGGTAGGAGTAACAGGAACAATAAAGCATTTCTGTGCAAACAATCGTGAAACCCACCGTCACTGGCTTGACTCTGTGATATCCGAAAGAGCACTTCGTGAGATATATCTCCGTGGCTTTGAGATAGCTGTAAAAAAGGGCAAGGCAAGTACTATAATGACCACCTACGGCTCATTAAACGGCGTGTGGACAGCGGGAAGATACGACCTTACGACCACCGTACTGCGTAACGAGTGGGGCTTTAAAGGCTTTGCAATGACCGACTGGTGGGCAAACATCAATCGCAGAGGTTATGACCCCGACAAGCGTGATTTTGCGATAATGGCTATGGCTCAGAACGACACCTATATGGTATGTGCCGACGGCGGAAACCACGACGACAACACCCTTGACAGCCTTAAAAAGGGTGAGCTGAAACGCTCTGAGCTGCAAAGAAATGCAGCAAATATACTCCGATTTCTGCTGACCACCCACGCAATGAAGCGTGAAATGGGTATCGACAGCGTAACCGAAATAATCAACCGCCCTGTTGACAACGCAGACAGCACAGACGGTCTTGAAACCTATATCGTAGACGGAGAGCTTACACTTGACCTCGGCGGTATGATGTCCAAAAAGGGCGAAAACCACGCATTTATGCTTGATATCGTGAAAGCAGGACGATACAGAATAACTATTACCGCCTCGTCAGAGCTTTCTGAACTTGCACAGACAGCCGTTACCCTGTTCAGTGTAGGAAGTGCCTGCGGTACCTATGTATGGAACGGTACCGGCGGCATACCCGTGGACATCTCAAAGGAGATAAATATCTTCTCACGCTTTACGAATATCCGTCTGCACTTTGCTGCAAACGGTCTTAAACTTCACAGCATAGCCTTTGAACGTATCGGCGACGCTGTTTAAGGAGGAAAAAATGGTCAAGCCTATATGTAAAGACGTATTTCTGCTTGGTATGAAGTCTGCTGTCGCAACAGCAGACGACCTCAGCACGGCACAAGACCTGCTTGATACAGTGACAGCACATTCCCACGAGTGCGTTGGTATGGCGGCAAATATGATAGGTGTGCTTAAACGCATTATCGTATTTCAGGACGGAAACCGCTATACGGTTATGCTTAATCCCGAAATAAAATGGCACTCCCCGCAAAGCTACGACACGGAAGAGGGCTGCCTGTCACACACAGGCACAAAGCCTGTATCTCGCTATGAGAGTATTGAGGTTGAATACCTTGATATGACTATGAAAAAACGCAAAAACAGATACAGAGGCTTTACCGCACAGATAATACAGCACGAGTGCGACCACCTTGACGGTATACTTATCTGATCTTTTGTGATAAATGCAGTATAAATTCCATAAAGCACTTGATTTTTTATACAATATGTGCTAAAATGTTTTTGTAGTATTATACTTAATATTTTCGTGATTTCGGAGGTTTCAATATGTCAGTTAATCTGCAAAAGGGTCAGAAGGTTGACCTTACCAAAGGTAATTCGGGACTTAAAACTATCGTTGTTGGTCTTGGCTGGGACGAGGCTCCCCGTGGCTTTTCCCTGTTCCAGAAGCGTGAGGACATCGACTGTGACGCTTCCGGTATCCTTGTAAACGCACAGGCAGGAAAGCTTCTCGGTGCAATGGACGTTGTTTATTTCGGAAACCTGCAACACCGCAGCGGTGCGGTTCGTCATATGGGCGACAACCTTACAGGTGCAGGCGACGGCGACGACGAGCAGATCCTTGTTGAACTTAACAAACTCGGCAACGAGTACTCTAAGATCGTATTTGTCGTAAACATCTATCAGGCTATGCAGAGAAAGCAGCACTTCGGTATGATCAAGAATGCATTTATCAGGATCGTTGACGCCGACACAAAGACAGAGCTTTGCAAGTATAATCTGTCCGAAAACTACGACGGTAAGACCGCTATGATCTTCGGTGAACTTTATTTCTACAATGGCGAATGGAAGTTCGGTGCTATCGGCGAGGGCACAAACGACAACAGCATAAGTGAGCTTGCCGCAAGATATCAGTAATTATTTTATGGAGGTAATACATTATGTCTAAGAAGTTTGTTATCATCGCAGGTATCGTTTCTTTGGCTGCTCTTGCAGCAGGTCTTGTTGCTTTCTTCCTCATCAGAAACAAAGCTATCGCAGAAGTTCTTGAAGAAGATGATGAGATGTGCATAGATTTTGACGAGGACGTTCTCTCTATGTAATAAAAAATCGCCCTGCCAATGCAGGGCGAATAATTTTGTCAGAGGTTTAAAATGGCTAAGGAAAAAGAAGTAAAGACCAATGCAATGCGTATACTGGATAAACTAAAAATACAGTACAAGGTCAACCATTATGAGTGCGACGAGTTTATCGACGGCGTACACATTGCGGATATGCTGGGCCAAAGCTACGACAGCAGCTTTAAGACCCTCGTGCTTATGGGAAAAAGCAAGAGCTACTATGTTTTTGCTCTGCCCATTCACAAAGAGCTTGATATGAAAAAAGCCGCAAAGGCAGTGGGCGAAAAATCCCTTGAAATGGTACACGTCAAGGACATCAATGCGGTCACAGGCTACATAAGAGGCGGCTGCACTCCCATTGGTATGAAAAAGCAGTACAGGACGGTTATCCACTCGTCGGCACAGGACTTCGATGAGATCATAGTCAGCGGTGGTAAGCTTGGCACACAGCTTGTGCTTTCCCCCACTGACCTTGCAAGATCCTGCTCGGGAGAATTTCAGGATATCATTATGGAATAATGGAATAAAAGAAAGACCGAAACAAATCGGTCTTTTCTTTATTTACAGCAAAGCGACAAAAGTTCCTCCGCTGTACCGTTAAATACGTTCATATCGATAAATCTCTCACCATTTGAAAGTCCCTTTGGCTTATAGCGGTTGGTGTACTGCCACAATATCCAATCTCTGCCGTCAGAGAGTACAGGACTTTTACAGGGCAGCACCTCCCTTATCCATATACCGCACCGAGGATATTCTCCTGCGATATACAGATCGTAGGACTTCTGCGTGGCGTATATTATCGGAGAAACACCGTAATATTCAGTAAGCCGTGCTATCATATCAGAAAGCTCTCTTGTAACATCAGCTTTATCGGGAGGAATCTTTTCCTTATCTCCGTAGAACTCCACGTCGATAACGGGCGGCAGCATACCATTTGTTCCAGGGACGGTGCTGATGAAATGCTCTGCCTGAGCTGTTCCGCTGCTGTCATAACTGAAAAAATGATATGCTCCTGTAAGTATACCGTGCTTCTGTGCGTTCTCAAAATTGTACGCAAATCTACTGTCGGTATGTGAGCTTCCCTCTGTCGCCTTTATAAAAGCAAAGCTTATTCCCTCACCCGAAAGTATCTGCCAATCAATGTCGCCCTGATAGGAAGACACATCTACTCCACGCACAGGATATCTCTCCTCGGAGGGATAATTTAAAAGGATATCTCCCTCCCATATAAGCAGAAACAGAGAAGCTATCACTACCGATAAAACGCACAGATAAAAAGCAGGATTTTTTATCACGTTCATAATCGTTCCCTATATTGAAATAATCCCCTCTGCTATTCCTCTCGCAAGACGACAAGCAGGTGTTGTATAAAAGTAGTTTTCGGTAAAGAATACCTCTGGGATATCCTCGCTTACTATCTCACCGTTAAACAGCAGACCGCAGATATCTACACAGGCTGCCGCAAGTTCGGTGTCGTGGGTGACAAGCACCACCGCCGCACCCTCCTTTGCAATACTCCTTAGCATCAAAGAGAACTCTGCCTTTGCTGTGCTGTCCATACCCTTTGTAGGCTCGTCCAAAAGCAGTACGTCAGGTTTTTTCAGCATCTGCTTTGCAATGGCAAGACGTTGCTTTTCTCCGCCCGAAAGGTCATACGGATTGCTGTCAAAATGCTCTGTAAGTGAAAAACGCTCAGCCATTTCGATATAATCCTCGGAAACGACTTTAAGTTCCTCTTTTACCGTATCTTCGGTGAAAAGCTCACAGGGATTCTGCGGAAGATATGCGGCACTGCTGCCCTTTCTTCTTTTCACTCTGCCACCAAGCGGTCTCACTATCCCGGCAAGTGCTTTCAGCAGCGTTGTCTTGCCGCTGCCGTTTCCACCAAGTATAGCATATATACTTCCTTCACAAACATCAATAGAGACGTTTTTCAGCACGTCAGGAAACGTCCTTCCGTAGCTCATCCAAAGCTCTCTTGCAGAGATTATCGGCTCTCCCCTCGGAGAGCTTTTTTCAGTCTTTTTTTCTGAAATATCGTTCAGCTTATCTCGGCAAAGCTTGTTTTCTCTGCCCTCACGTACAGAAAGCGGTGCGTTTTCCTTTCCGCCGCCCATAGAATATAACCGTACTGATACAGGCATTGCAGACATCATACTATGCTCTGTGGGAAGCACAGTGCATATTTCTCTCGGTACAGAGTCTGCAATAACTCTGCCCTTTTCCATAACGATTATCCTGTCAGATATCGGAAGCAGCTCCTCTAACCTATGCTCCGCTATGATAACGGTAACACCAAAGTCACGGTTTAAGCGTGATATCGTATCGATAAAGCCCTGTGCGGCTATCGGGTCAAGCTGTGAGGTAGGCTCGTCAAGTATCAGCAATTTCGGGTGAAGAGCCGCCGCTGAGGCGAGATTTAAAAGCTGCTTTTGTCCCCCCGAAAGAGAAGCCGTGTTTTGTTCAAACTGCTCCTCAATGCCGAAATACGCCGCCATTTCCCCCACTCTGCGGCGGATATCCCCAACAGCTACACCAACGCTTTCCAACGAGAATGCAAGTTCGTGCCACACCTTGTCTGTAACGATCTGACTGTCAGGGTCTTGCATTACAAATCCTATCTCCCGTGCCGACTTTTCAGCGGACAGAGAGGATAGGCTCTCGCCGTTATAAAAAATCTCTCCGTCTCTTTTTCCGTGTGGAAAAAGTCCAGGCTTTAAAAGTCGAAGCAGCGTACTCTTACCGCAGCCTGACGCTCCGCATATCGTGACAAAGCTGCCCTCGGGTACAGAGATGCTGACGCTCTCCAAGGCCTTTTTCCCCATCGGATACGAAAAGGACAGGTCGTTTATAGAAATTATGCTCATTATAGCTCCTTAATTATACTGTAACCACGGTGTCTTTTAATATTCTCATAAAGTACCGCAAGGGTCGGAAGTATACATAATGCTCCAAAAGAAATGTAGAGAAAAATATCAACCATATCTGTATTAAACTCCGACACTGCGGGATAGTAGTAAAACTCTCCGCCGCCAAATACCATAAATGTTACTGCTGCCGCCGATAAGAGAAGTATGACAGAAAGCGTCACGACCTCTCTTCTCCCTATGCGGTAAAGCGAATAGGAGGTGCGTTTTGTACAGCCATAGCCCCTTGCTTTCATAGAGTCTGCGGAGGACATTGCCTCCTCTGCGGAATAGCCTACTGACGCCGAAAAAGCACGAAGATGCTCTTTCACGGTATTTGCACCCTGAGTTGCCGAAAAGCTTCTTGTCCTGCGGATAAACAACGGTACAAATCGCAGACCGCAACTAAGCACAAGTCCGCTTGTAGGTAGTATCCTGCCAAATAACCATATATACTTATCGCTTGTGATAAAACTCATACTGCTGATACTCCAACAGCTCACCGCAGAAAGCATAAGTCCGAATACCGCTCCGTATAACACCGCCTCCGCAGTGAAGGGTATATCTCCCGCAAAAAACAGCACAGTCACACCGTTATGAGAAAACAGCGGATTTACAGCCGCACTGACCAATGTGATAACAGGCAGTAATAACAGCATTTTCCCGCTGTGTGATACTGTCAAAAGCAGAGCCGCTCCTATTGCCGACTCTGCAATAAGCACGGGATTCCTTGTGAATATCGTAATTCCAAACACAGCCAGAAGATATAAAAAGCAACAAATCGGATGCATACGCAGAAGCGTCCTCATTTGATTACACCTTCCCGATAAAGGCTGTCGATAAGTGCCTCGCAGCCCTCTTTCACATCAGCGTAGGTGGTATCGAAATCCCCTGTATACCACGGGTCGGATATATCACGGGGACGGTCTGTATAGTCCATAAGTCGCAGTATCTTTCCCTCGTCATCGCCGCCTGCTATCATCTTCATATTTACTATATTGCGGCTGTCTGCTCCAAGCAACAGGTCATATTCCTCATAATCAGCTTTTGTCATCTTTCTTGCACGTTTGAAAGAGCAATCTATCCCCAGTTTGTGAAGTATCGCCCTTGTGCCACGATGTACGCCGTTTCCTATCTCCTCTGTCGATGTTGCCGCAGAAGCGACTTCTACGCCCTCTATACCACGTTTTTTTAACATATCACGTAGTACGAATTCCGCCATAGGCGAGCGGCAGATATTACCGTGGCAGACAAATAAAATCCTGTACATCTATGTAAATCCTCCTATTTTGCGTTGTTATGCCACGATTTGCGGTGTTCTGCATAGCGTTTATTTATCACAGATTATCGGTGTGCAGAGCAAAACTTGGCAAATCGTGGTGTATTTGTGACTTCAATAGTAGTAAAACAGTAGTAGAAATCGGGGATATTACTACTGTCCTCATATACGGATATTATAGCATTATTACAGTGGAAAGTCAATTCATATAATATGACGATGATAAGTTCGAAAAAAGAGAGATCCTCTTTAAACTTTAATAGTCAAAGAGGATCTCTTTACTTTGTAAAAACTTACTGCAGCATTTTCTTTTGTTTGCGGCTAACAAACATAAAGAAACCAACACAGAAAAAGATCTGAACAACAGTTGAAATTGGGGTAGCCAGTCCTATACGGAACAAGGATACAGGCAAAATTTTACTCATTATCCAGGAAACAGGCAGACGTACACAGATGCCACCAATTATACCCTGAAGCATAACGAAGGTTGTATTTCCGCAGCCGTTGAAATAACCGATGAAGCAGAACAGGAACGAAGTCAGGATGCAGTCAAAGGCATAGGCTTTCAGATATTCAGCGGCAGGCTGAATGATCTCAACATCCTTTGCGAAAATATTTGCAAGCATATCGCCGTGGAAGAAGGTTATGTATCCCATCACGACGCCTACGATCAAAGAAGAGACAATACCGCACAATAAAGCTTTTTTTGTGCGTTCAGGCTTGCCAGCACCGATATTCTGTGCCACGAATGCAGACATCGACTGCATAAATGCAGACGGAACCAGCATGATAAATACAACTACCTTTTCTGCAACGCCAACGCCAGCCGACTCGATCAATCCGATATCATTCACGATCGCAATGATCACAAGAAACGAAAAGCAGACCAGCAGATCCTGAAGAGCGATCGGAGCACCAAGTTTTAGAATTTTTTTAATATAACTACCGTTCGGTCTGATACTTTTCAAAGAAAAGTCAAATGGCAGTTCTCTTTTGCGGATGATGACAAGTGAGAGCAATACGCTTATCGTCTGCGCAGCTACTGTTGCAACAGCGGCACCTGCCGCACCCATATTGAAAACAGCCACAAGCAGCAGGTCGCCCAGAATGTTGAATACACACGCTATCATTACTGTGATAAGCGGTATTTTTGAATCACCAATACCTCTGAAAATACTTCCCAGCAGATTATAAGCAACGATGAATATCGTTCCTGCAGAGCAGATGACAACATACAACACCGTATCATCAAAGGCTTCTGTCGGAGCATTCATAAGTCTGGTGAAAGCGGGAGCCACAAACAACATAGCAACTGTGACTAAAACAGCAAATATACCGAACATACATATACCGCTGCCGATGATTTCCCCAGCCTCATCTCTCTTTTTTTCGCCTATTTTTCTGCCCACGAAAACAGTAAGTCCCATAGCAAGTCCTGTGATGACTACTGTAAGAGTCTGCATAATATGACTGCCAGTGGATACGGCTGATACATAGACATCTGCAAGGTCGCCGCCGAACTGACCCACAACAAGCAGGTCAACTGCGCCGTACATCGCTTGTAAAAACAGCGCCAGCAGAACGGGCAGTGCAAAGCGGATCAGCGGTGAAAAGATCCGTCCTTCAGTAAAACTCTGTGAATTGTTCATTATTATATGCCTCCTAAGCCATAAACACCAGACAAGATAGACCGCAAAAGCAGTTGTCTTATCCGGCGTTGTACATACGATTTACAACATCCTCCGATGAACTGTAAAAGTATAGCAGATTTCTGAGAAAAAGTCAATCTTTTTTATCGGATTATATTACAAAAATCCGTACCAGCCGAAACTGATACGGATTTCATTTTACATCAAACAACCCTAAACACGGCTTTAGAAACCGTCCTCTCGCCTTGCGTCTTCTCCAACTCCTTACGGGCGGCATTGAGTTCCTCCATACGCTGAAGTTCCGTCTGTGCGTCCTCAAGTCCGAGATGGGTATATGTGTTCATCGTAACCCCGATTTCGCTGTGGCCCATCAGATACTGGAGCGTCTTAGGGTTCATACCCGACCTTGCCATATTGCTGCAATAAGTATGTCGGCAAATATGTGGAGTGATGTTCGGCAGTTGCAGCTTGTAGATCTCGTTGTACCGCTTGACCATATGGTTGAACCGCTGTTCCCAGTGCATTGCCACTAGCGGATAGCCATCCTTGTCTATGTAGAGGAACCCAGTGTAACCGTCAATAATGCGTTCGCAGCGAGGTTTTTCTCTGTCCTCGATTATCGCCTGGAACATCATAGCAACATCGTCCGAAATGGGCAATTTTCTCGTTCCCGCATTTGTTTTGGTAGGTTCTACGCTGTATCTCATATCAGAGAAACGCAGCAGCTGATGGTCGATGTTTATCACCTTATTCTCAAGGTCAATATCATTTATTGTAAGACCGCAGAACTCTGAAATACGCATTCCCGTGTGAAAGAGAATATACACTGTTTCGTAATATTTGCAGTACACATTATCATCACGGACGAATTTAAGAAACCTCCGCATATCTTCCTTGGAGATTGCTTCCCTTGTCACGCTGTCGTTTACGACCACCGTAGCAAGTTCAAACCCGAATGGATTTTTAAGCAGCACATCATCGTCCACTGCCATCTGGAATGCGGGGCGAAGAACTCCGCGTACTGTTTTCACCGTACTGTATCCTTTACCATCTTGTTGCAGTTTAATAAGAAACAGCTTTGCATCAGAAGTCTTGATAGAAGATATCTTTTTGCTGCTGAAATCTTCTTTTTTCAAAAGGTTCTTAACAAAGTTGTAATTGACGAGCGTATTGGGGCGAACTCCAGTTTTTGTAGAGAGATACCGTTCCACAAGCTCCATCACCGTAATATTACCACCGGTAGGATCTATCTGCGAATCAAGGTCATAGCCTATCTGTTTTTCTAGTTCTCGCAATGATAAACACGGTTTCTTGCCCGCAGGAAGGCTGTCCGTAGGCTCAAGCCGCCAACTGTATACAAACCTCGGTTGTCCATTAATATGATACTTAAATTGATATTTGCCGTCCCAGCGAATAGACTCACCACGGCGAAGGACTCGATGCTTTGAATCACGCCTTGTCTTTCTGTCTGCTATGATTAAGTAGCTCCTCCCTTATTTCAGTATGTGTGTTTAAGAAATCTGCGAATGCTGTGCGTAATATTAGCTTTCGTGTGTTGTAAAAAACGAGAAACGCATCACATTTTCCTTTTTCAATGAACCTTTCAAACTTTCGCTTGCTCAAACCGAACAGTTCCATTGCTTCAAATGTCGTAAGCGTTTCCTTTGTTGCCAACTGTGGCTTTTTCACTTAATCTTCCTCCTCTCTGTCCATAAGTAATATAAGATACTCTTCAAATCGCTCCCGGCATATAAGAATACGGCAGCCCATTCTTATTGCAAATTTGCCTATATTATCGTTTGCAATCTGTCGTAATGTCTTATTTCCGATGTTGAAGTACTCAGATGCCTCGTTTATTGAGAGCATATATTTCTCCTTTATCGGCATTTTCTCTTTTTCCATGCTACACCTCCTGCACTTTGGTATTACTATATATCACTCTAAAAGGTTAAAAAGTCAACTACTGACGGCAAATTAAAAGGATTTATACTGCAGAAGTTTTGCTCAAAAATGCCTCGAATTTTGTGCGATTTATGAGAAAGCGGTTTCCACTGTAAACAGCGAATTCTCCGAGGTTCTCCTCAGCAACTCTGCGGAGTTTCTTCACACCTATGATGCTTCTTTTATAGTGAGCATATATTTTTGACTTAATGGTAATGTTGAATCATTCAAATATGTGTTCCTCATAACAACACCTCCTACCTATATAGTCAAAAAAAAAAAGCCTTTTTTAAGGCTGACTAAAATGATATGGTAATTAATATGGTGGGTTGGATTCTCTTCGACTCCACCACATCGGCACGGTAGATTTGATACAATTTCTACCGTGCTATTATTTTTAGAAAATGCGTGAAAAGTGGCTACAAAAGGCTTTGTAGCCACTTTTTCATTGTTGATTATTCATCGGGGGACTTCATTTTGGTGTGTTTCTAGAAATACACCGTAGTAGTTTGTAAACGCCGTAATAGCATAAATCGTTAAATAATCCATAATCGTTAAAAAATAGGGGTAATCGTTAAAAAGTCGGATAATCGTTAAAAAATCAAGTAATCGTTAAATCTTCACGAAACGAAGAAAGCCGCCTGTGACTGTAAATCACAAACGGCTGATACGGAGCTTTATATGCAATGGTCGATTTAAACGATTCCCATAAAGTATTCAACAGCAATTGCAACTACAACTACGAGTGCAGAGATAATGAAACCGTGAAGCATTGGTGCAAAGCCTGACTTCTTCATATCCTTGAAGCTAGTGTTCAGACCGATTGCTGCAAGTGCAGATACCATAAGGAACTTACTTACATCCTTCATCCCCGAAGAAACTGTCGCAGGCATTACACCGAAGCTGTTTATAATTGTAAGTGCTAAAAATCCGAGAATGAACCAAGGGATAATTTTCGTGATGCTGAATTTTGCTGTGACTGCCTCGCCGTTTGCACCTGCTTCCTTGCGTTTAAGATGTGCACTTATAAGAGCAAAGGTGATAACTGTCGGGATAATGGAAAGTGTGCGAGTGAGCTTTACCATAGTGGCAAAATCGCCTGCCGCTTCGGAAAAGGCATATCCTGCCGCAACAACGCTTGATGTATCATTTACAGCTGTGCCCGCCCATAAACCGTAAGCCATATCTGAAAGCCCCATCGCCTGTCCCATAACAGGAAACAGCACGATCATTGCCATATCAAAAAGGAATGTTGCAGACATTGCATAGGCAATATCGCTGTCGTCAGCGTCAATAACAGGAGCGATCGCCGCGATAGCTGAACCACCGCAGATACCTGTTCCCGCCGAAATGAGGTTAGATAATTTCCAGTTGATCTTCAGAGCCTTGCCAACAAAATGTCCGATACCGAAGCAGGTGAAAAGCGTAAACACCATAACGCACAGCGACATTTTACCGACTTCAAGCACAATGCTGATGTTAAGGCTTGCACCAAGCAGAATAATAGCGAATTTCAGTATCTTCTTCGAAGTGAATTTCAGACCGCCCGAGAAGATTTCATTCGGTTTCCAGAAGTGATTGATTATCATACCGATGAAAAGTGCGATAACCGACGCACCAATCAAATGAATAGGCAGTAAGCTTTCTATCAGCTTTGCTACCGCCGCTATTGCAAGTGCAAGGGCAAACCCCGGCACTAATTTTCCCACGTTTTTTATCTTTTCCATAACATTCTCCTTATTTTTTCCTTATGTATTGATTTTACCATAGAAATATGATAAAATCAAATTATCATTTAATATCAGCAGATAAGATATACTTATCAAGGAGAAATATATGATTGATACAAGGATTGAAACATTTTTAATGCTGTGCAGAGTGATGAACTACCGTAAAACAGCGGAGCTTTTAAATATGACACAGCCAGCCGTCACACAGCATATCCACTTTCTTGAAGAGCAGTACGGCTGTAAGCTGTTCAGTTACGACCGCAGAACACTGACTATGACCAAAGAGGCTGAACTTCTGCAAAAGTATGCTGAAAATGTATTGTATCAGGAAAAAAAGCTGAAAGCTGAACTTGAACACAGCGAGGGGGTAAGCCTTTCAATCGGTGCAACCAAAACTATCGGTGAGTATGTTATTGACAAGCATATTTCCGCCTTTCTTTCAGCGCCGAAAAACAACATTTCTGTCAATGTGGAAAATACCGAAACATTGTTATCGGAATTATCCGCAGGAAAGCTGGATTTTGCGCTCATAGAGGGTTATTTCGACAAAAGCAGATACGTTTCAAGGCTTTACAGAAAAGAGCCGTTTGTGGGACTCTGCGGAAAAAAACATCCTTTTGCAAACAAAACTGTTCCGATTGATAAGATATGGAAAGAAGATCTTATTCTTCGTGAAGAGGGCAGCGGCACAAGAGATATTCTCGGACAGCTTCTTACAGAAAATAATCACTCTTTTGCGGAGTTTGACAGAATTACGACCATCAGCAATTTCGGACTTATTACAAAGCTGTTGGAGAACAACAACTGTATCACATTCGCCTATCGTGCAGTAGGTGAGAATAATGATGCACTTGCTGAATTCCGCATTAAGGGTTGGGATGTTTTCCGTGAATTCAACTATGTTTATCTTGATACACCTTTTTCGGAATATGCGGTGAGCTTATTTGAAAAAAGCAGAGAGGAACACTAACCTTTTTATCAACAGAACCACAAAACAATATGCACCTCCAAAAAGTCCACATTTTTGGAGGTGCATTATATTTCAACAGAAAAGTGGGTACACATTTCCAGAATACTAAAACTTAATTTGTTGCTACTATTTAATTGTTAAAGTTAACTTTGCACCATTGTTGGTAGTACTAAAGGAGCTGAATGTATACCCCCTATTTACACAATCATTATAGAAATTCATACCTATCATAGGTTGCAAAGCAGCTATGACATCCGACTCGCAGTATATTGTTGTTTCTCTTATCCCATTATCGTAGTTTTCAATAACTTGAGCCATAAGAGCAGAATATGCTGCGGTGGCATCAGAATATAAAGTGGCACTTTCAGGAACAGTCTCATGTGATGGTGTAGCCGTTACAGAAGGAATATCAACAGAAACACTTGGAATTGTTGGCACTGGTGCCATTACCGCTTTTTCTACTGTTACAGATATTGTTGTCAGTCCGGGAGATATCTTAAACTGACTTCCATTAGCAAAGCCATAGTGTTTCAAATCACTTCCAAGCGATACTTGCACAAGAGTTTCTACTGCGGGAGTAATGTCGCGGATACATACCACAGTACTTGTCATTATTCCCATTTCATAATTCGTGGCTATCTGCTCAACTAACGCATTATACGCCTGTTTTGCATCCGAGTATCTGTATATTCCATGTGCCGTCCAATAATCATAGCTTTCTATTGCCACTGGTATAGAAAAATACTCGTCTATTATTTCGTGATCGCGAGTAATATCCGTTTCGCTAATACAGAAATAATCATATATGATGTCGCCATCTTCTGTATCATCCCATGTTGCATCGATGTGATACCAGTTATTATGTATTTTTACTAGATTCCACATATGCTTTTCGAAGGTGTCTTCTTCGATATCATCACCATATACACATATGTTATCTATACCTGCTTTTTGGCATAACAAAGCTAATGCCTTTGAATAACCTTCGCATACGCAAGCTCCATGTAACAATGGGCCATAGGCTTGGTGGCTTGACTGAAAGTCGTTTTCAGAGTATACAGTATTACCTACAATAGTATCGTGCAGGAATTGAACACGCTCAAATTCATCTTCAATTCGATTAGCTTCTTCAACAATATTATCGGCAATGCTATTCAGTTCATAAGCGATATCTACAGCTTCGTCATATGACATTGCATAATCGATTGTATCTAATAGAGGTTTAAAACCTTTTTCCAGCCAAAAGATTTGTGGATTGTCGTACTCTACTGCAAACAGTACCTTTTGATAATCATCCACACTATCACGATAAGGATATGTATCTGAAAACGACATATATGCTTCGTATACTTTTCTGTAAGCTGTTTGTTCCTTTTCATTTAGGCAGTTATAATAGTATTTGTTTTCAAAATCATACAATTCACCATCAAATTGTGGCATATTCGTATTTGCTTCTTCGGGGTTAGTCGTATACTCAACCTTAGTAGTCGTTAATACTGTTGTAGTTGTTGTTGATTGCGTTGTAGCTCTTGTTGTAAAAAGTGGCTTATCAAGCTCTGCGACTGGCTTACTTGCTGACGGAAAGCAACCCGACACAGTCGTAATACAAAATAGCACCGCAGCTCCGACTACTTTTATACGCATTAAACATACCTCTTTACACATCTGAAATTATTACACAAACGAATTCTTTATTTCCTCAATTCTGTTTTCAATAAGATATGGTGTCATATCCCTATGTTCAGAATATCCTCTTGTCTGGAAAATATGTCTCGCATCATCAAAACCAAAGCCAAACATCTTATCGTCCTTCATAGGATCTTTTTTCTGCTTGACTTCTGACATAAACTTGGCCATCTCTTTATTGGTGAATGCTAACATTATCTCGCCCCAGCTAGTGCTTTTTGCTTTGGCATTAACATCATCTGAGCGTTTTGCATATATACCGACAAGAATATACCAATTCGCATTATTCTGTATAGGGAATCGATTGAACCACAGATAATACGGATATGTTGCATCAGCTTTCTCGCTGTAATAAGTTCGGGACATCTTTACTTGGATTGTATTTGTAGTATTGCAGCCATTGTTATGACGGTATAACAACAAATCTATACCCTTTTCCTGTGCGGAGGCAGGAATGAACACGGATGCGTCTTTAATCTTTTTGGAAAGGTAATCCGCTACGGCAAACTCGCCATATTGCATCGTAAATATAGGTTCCATATACTCTCCATAACATCAAAAGTTATCTGTCCACATTTCGCACTGGCTGATTACTGTATCGATAGCATTTTCACATTCATCTGGCGGATACTTGTACTTTTTGAGCAATCGCTTTACCATCTTACGCATACTTGCACGAGCTGTTTCCTTCTGCTGCCAGTCAATTGTTCTGTTTTTACGCAACATCTCTGTTAACTCGCGTGTCATAGCAGTTAGGTCATCATTGCTATAAAAATCCTTAATTGCCTGTGGCTTTGTAAGTGCATCATAGAAAGCTAGTTCTTCCTCTGTAAGGCCGAGCTTTTGCCCTTCTTTTTGCATATTAGAAATCTCTTCTGCTGCCTTGAGAAGTTCTTTTATGACTTCCTCATTTGTGATCAGACCGTTATAATACGAGTTCATAAGCAGAGTTATCTTCTCCGAAAACTTTTCTGACTTTACTACATTGGTTCTCTTGTATATAGAAATCTGCTCGGCCATCAACTTTTTCAGTATTTCTACCGCTATGTTCTTCTCCTTCATTTTTGATATTTCCTCAAGTATCTTAGGATCAAAAAGGGAAAAGTTCTCACCAGCAGACTTGCTATCAAACAGATTGATTACTCCTTCACTCTGTATGCTGGATTTCAAAAGATTATTGATCTGATCGTTGATTTCCTTGAGAGACATAGGCTTACCACCTTCGCCCCCCATTGTTATCTTCGTCACCATCGCACGAACAGCCTCAAAATAGGCTGCCTCGTGTCGCTCCTGCTCTGTTGTCATACTTGAGCATAGGGAATGTGCCTGTCTTAAAAGCAATGCTTCTTTTGCAAACAAGTCCTTGAGCTGCTGTTCATCGGATACGCCCTTCGGCTTCGCACCAAGAATAAAGTTAACGCCCGATGAGATAAGCTTACCCCTCTGAAGTGCGGTGCCGTTAGCAAATCCGCTAATATCAAAGCCATACATCAAATCCTTGCAGACCTGTAGTTTTTCTTTGAACTTCGGATATGCAACCTTCGCAATGTTCATATCACCATACTTAGCTTTGTCACGAGCTGTGTATTCATTCATAGCTGCCTTCAAAGCGGAAGCGATACCAACATAGTCAACTACAAGGCCACCCTCTTTGTCCTTGAAAACACGGTTTACCCTTGCTATAGCTTGCATAAGATTATATCCGTGCATAGGCTTATAAATATACATTGTTGCAAGCGAAGGAACATCGAACCCTGTCAGCCACATATCTACAACAATAGCAATCTTCATAGGATCATTGTTATCCTTGAATTTGCGGGCAAGCTCCTCTTTATGACTCTTGGTACCTACGACTTCTTTCCAATCTTCAGGATCGTTGTTTCCGCCAGTCATAACCACTCCGATTTTCTCCTGCCAAGCAGGACGCAGCTCAAGCATTCTGCGATAAATCTTCATAGCGATATTACGAGAATATGCTACGATCATAGCTTTACCTGTCAGTAGTTTCTGACGGTTCTTTTCGTAATGATCGATTATGTCTGTACACAGCGAATTGATCGTCGAGTCAGCACCGAGTACACTCTCCATTTGTCCAAGCATCTTCTTGCTTTTTTCGATAGTTGCAGAGTCTGCCTGTTGCTCAAACACATCATAAGTAGCATCTATAAGAGCGAGAGTATTCTGGTCGAGCTTAAGATTTATAACACGGCTCTCATAATATACAGGACGAGTAGCTCCATCTTCCACAGCCTGTGTCATATCATAAATATCGATATAGTCGCCAAACACCTCACGGGTATTTCGGTCTTTTGATGATATAGGAGTTCCTGTAAAGCCTACGAATGTTGCATTCGGCAGGGCGTCACGAATGATACGAGCATTGCCGATTACAATTCTAGCCTCTTTCTCGCCCTTCTCATTTTCGGTCATTACGACCTTTTCATCAAAGCCATACTGACCACGGTGTGCCTCATCTGCCATAACGACAATGTTTCTACGTTCTGACAAAGGACTTTCGTCACGCTCAAACTTGAACATTGTTGTGAATATAATGCCGTTTGCAGTTCTTCCTTCAAGGAGTTGTTTTAGATGTTCCTTGCTTTCAGCCTGCACAGGTGTCTGACGCAGAAAATCTGCACATTTTGAGAACTGTGCATAGAGCTGATCGTCAAGATCGATTCTGTCTGTCATTACCACAATAGTGGGGCTGTCCAAGACCTCTTGCAACAAATGTGCATAGAATACCATAGAAAGAGATTTTCCGCTGCCCTGTGTATGCCAGAACACACCGCCTCGACCGTCGCTACGTGTAGCAGTAACAGCCTTTTCTACTGCCTTTCTTACTGCAAAATACTGATGATAACCTGCTAAAATCTTGATGGGCTTTTGGCTATCACCCGAAAAAAGAATAAAGTTCTTGACAATATCAAGCAGTCTACCTTTCTCGAACATTCCCTCAAAGAATGTATCAAACTGTGCATATGCGGTATTCTCGTAATTGCCATCTTTGGTTTTCCACTCCATAAAGCGATCAAGACCGGATGTTATAGTTCCGGCTTTATTTGTGTATAGGTCGCTTATTACACAGATGGCATTATAAATAAACATCGACGGGATATCCTGCATATAATTGCGAATCTGATTATACGCATTTTCTCCACCCACTTCATCCTTAGATGGACTTTTCAGTTCCATAAGCACAAGAGGCAGACCATTTATATACAGAATGACATCTGGGCGGCGATTGTTGCCATTTTCGATATATGTGTACTGGTTTACAACATAAAAGGAGTTGTTCTGAACATTTTTGTAGTCAGCAAGATATACAAGTGTATTGCGCTCCTCGCCCTTATCATAATACTTTACAGGTACACCATTCTGCAGATAATTCATAAATGTGATATTCTTCTGCACAAGGCTGCCCGAGTCGAAATTACGCAACTTGCTTACCGCCTCATTGATTGCATCATAAGGCAATCCTTTATTGAGCTTTACAAGGCTGTCACGCAGAACAGAATCCAACAGCGGATCGGAGAAGTCTGTTCTACCCATATCGGGAGCGTGAATATGAGTATAGCCCATATTCTGAAAAAGCTCAATTATTGCGTTTTCATAGTCAGCTTCATTAAAGAATGCAGACATAGAATTCAACTCCTTTTCATTTTTATGTTATTATAAACGATAATTTAGCGGCTTAAAGCTGGATGTCGCAGACATCAATTTCACCGCTCATAAGTCGCGGAAGCAACGAATCTCGAAGGTCAGACAATCGCGTATTTTCGTGCTGATTAGCTTTAATCATAGCGAATGCCGGTTCTGCAAAAGCATGGAATTCTGCCAATTCATCATCGGCAGGTACGATAAAAGGCATCGCCTTAATGATTTTCGAATTGACCGCTGTGGCAATTGATGATGTGCTACCCATCGTCTGGTAATTAAAACCTTTCAAGTAGCAGTACAAATATTCGGTGATTTCGGACTTGTCGGTTTTGAAATGCGCGATGGCTTCGTTGGTTGTCATTGCACCGTCGGTAATGGCCACGCGGCCTACCGTTAGCTTGAAACTAAGAAGCACCGTGTTGTCGGGGACGACTTTGACATTGAACTTTTCAACGGACTCATACGTTAAGTATTCCGAACTGTCCGCGATGTACACGCCACAGCTTCCCATATCGGAAATCGACACCCATACACGATCGGTGGGATCCGTGGAAAACCACTGCGGCTCTTTGCGCGGAGGCGTTTTTCCAATTGATATATCGAAGTATTCGTCTGCGCGGCACTCTTGGCGGGCATCGCAGCTGGTTTCGATAAACATTTTTCGGAACAGAGCCATTACTTGCTGCTGTAAATTATCGTTTATCTGATTATTATGTGATATCTTCAAATCTAGCGTTGCAAGGAAATTACCGATTTTACATTGCTCCTTCAATGGGGGAACAAACAGTTCCAAATCATCCAACACACCTTGCTGAACACGCTGTCGCCCAGATGATCCTACCATTGACTTAATAGCCACATTTCTGAATGCAGGACTGGTTGCAAGGTAATAGACAAAATGCGGATCGCTCACGCCTGCCCTTGCTCTCATCACGATGAATTCTGTTGATCCGAAAGCGACCTCACCATCTTCGAGAATATCGACAAATGCAGTCTTGCCGTTCTCAAGGCAAGGAGTGATCCTTGCCATGATAGTATCGCCATTACTAAATTTGGATCCACCATTAAATATTGCCGTTTCTGTTTCGGGAATTTTCTTGGTAAACGGTTGAAGTTTATCCATAGCAATCTTTGTTGCCACAGCACCTTTTTTGATGATCAATCGAGGATTAAACTCGATGAAATCAGCAGCACAAATATTGATCCAATTTATCATAATAAATCTTGCCTCTTTCAATATATAAAATCATTCTATTGCGTCATTGTTCATCTGACATATACACATCCTCAACGACAAATACTTCATTTAGCATATGAGAAACAGTAATAATCACATTTATATTCTCTTTTATATTAGAGCCGTCTTTAAGTGTATACGCTAATTCTAAAACTGCATCTATAGAATAGTTAGTATTATCATCAGTCTGATTTATGATTTGAATATTATCAAAACTGATCAGATTAACTGCACTATCGGTTATCAAGCGGCTTTTGTCAACCAAACCATAATCTTGGTCAATTAGCTGAATAAGAAAATCACCTGTCTGAAGCCAATTAATTACATCTTTATTCTCAATATAGTCTTCGATTGGAGTAAAAGAATAGATATCTATTTCCTTAGCCCATAATTCCAAATGCTCTTTGACTGCACTTTCGGTTGAGCAAATTACGAGATGTGCGTTAGGAAAGTTTTCCATAAATTCATCTTCAAGCTCGCGTCCAAACGCATTATCCTGCGAATAATAGATGAATTTTGCGGTGTTATGCTGTGATGTCAATTCAAGGATACTCTCCCAAAGAAGTGCATCTTTAAATCCTTTGTCCGATTTTTTGTCTTTGCCTTCAAAAGGAGGGCGTTTTTCAAAAGCTCTTTTCACAATGCTCGTATATCGGACTTCACTAGCAACGGGCAACTCAATAACCGTGTTGATATCTGATGACAGATTGGTTCTGTATGTTTCTATGACATTATGAATAAAATCGGAATAATTTATGTCTCCCTTATCTTCTAAAACAATTTCAGGAAAATGATATTTATTCGCTTTATCACGAAACTCTCTAATTTTTGATTGATGTGCTTGTATAATTTGGCATTCCATCTCTTCCCAGACGACGGTTGGTATAACAATAACAACTCGCTCATAAATATCAAGTTGATTAATAAAGCCTATAACATTTTCATATGTACTGTTGAAACTAAATGAAGAAAAATCTGCTTTCTTTTCATACGCATGAAATAAGGCATTAGTATCAAAAATAACATAATATTCTTGCGGATTAGAGTTCATATCCAATCGCCCCCAACTTCTCTCGAATTTCCTTTTCAAGCGTATGGGACTTTGTAAAAAGATCAGACAATTCGGATGTCAAGCGTGTCATTTTCTCCTCAAACGGTTCGCCATCGTCTTCCTGTTCCTCGATACCAACATAGCGTCCGGGGGTAAGAATATAATCCTGTTTCTCAATTATATCCGTTGTAACTACCGCACAGAAGCCCTTTGCATCTTCAAGTGTACCTTCGGTATATGCTGTGTAAGTATCAGCAATCTTTGATATATCTTCATCCGTAAGTTCACGCAGCTTACGAGTTACCATTGTGCCGAGCTTACGAGCATCAATAAACAATGTCTTGTTCTTCTGCTTCTTATTCTTTGATAAGAACCATAAAGAAACAGGAATCTGCGTTGTATAGAAAAGCTGTGTCGGCATAGCAACTATGCATTCCACAAGATCAGCATTTATAATATTTTTTCTGATATCCCCTTCTCCACCAGTCTGCGAGGAGAGAGAGCCATTAGCAAGCACCATACCGATTCTTCCGTTCGGAGCAAGGTGATGAATCATATGCTGCAACCATGCAAAGTTGGCATTACTTGCAGGAGGCATACCGTACTGCCATCGAACATCATCCTTGAGCTTATCAGCGCCCCAATCCGAAAGATTGAAAGGTGGATTAGCCATAATATAATCAGCACGAAGTGTCGGATGACAATCATTAAAAAATGTATCCGCATTATAGCTGCCGAGGTTTGCCTCGATACCACGAATAGCTAGGTTCATCTGTGCCATTTTCCATGTGGTAGGGTTAGAGTCCTGACCAAAAACAGATATGCTATTCAAGTTTCCGCTGTGATTCTCAATGAACTTGGCGGATTGAACGAACATACCACCACTACCACAGCAGGGATCATATACACGACCGTTGTAGGGTTTCAGTACCTCTACCAGTGTTCGAACTACACAAGAGGGGGTATAGAACTCACCAGCCAGTTTACCTTCCTGCTCTGCAAATTTAGAAAGGCAGTATTCATAAGTTCTACCTAGGATGTCACGGCTGGAGCCTGTTTCAACCATTTTTATATTTGTGAACAAGTCTACAACATCGCCAAGACGACGTTTATCAAGTTCAGGACGAGCAAAATTCTTGGGGAGAATATCCTTCAGACGCTTATTCTCCTTTTCTATTGCTCTCATTGCATCATCTATGACAGTACCTATCTCTTCAGCATGAGCCTTGGATGCTATGACCTTCCAACGAGCGTTTTCGGGTACAAAGAAAATGCCTTCAGAGGTATACTCATCAATATCCTCTTCAAAACCATCACCTTCTGCAACAAGCTCATTATATTTCTCATCGAACCTCTCTGATATGTACTTAAGGAAAATCAAACCCAGAACAACAGACTTGTACTCAGATGCATCTATGTTTCCACGAAGCACACAAGCTGCATCCCAAATCTGCTTTTCAAAACCTATGTTTGCTGTATTATTCTCCGCCATAACAACGCCTCCAATATCATAAAACTTGAATTAAGTAAAAAAGTCAAAGATATAGCATATCATTTAACATTATAGCACAAAAACAATCAAAACACAACAATTATTTTGAACAATACATACAAAATTTAACACGTTGTCATCCCCGAATATAAATTACAGGCACGCCTACACGGTTTGCATAATCTATTGTGTTTTTAGTTCCGCTGCGTTCACCGTTAAATACCGCTATAACACGGGCAGAGTGGTTAACCATCCACTCGTTCCTTATTTGATGCACACCACGAACATTTCCTTTACATATAAATATCTTTAGATCGGCATTGTCCATAATGTAGTTATAACGCTGCTCCCAAGCGGGCCATCGTTTCTCAAAGCCTTCAAATGGACTTGCACTTATGAGCTTTATATCAGCTCCTTCATCACGCAGTCGTATTACAATCTCCGCTGCCCAAATATCGACTCCGGGAGCCATACCAGATACAAATACCTTATAGCCATCAGCCATAGCTTGTTTTATGGCCTGTTCCAACTCGGCAATAACCTCACTCGCTGGTCGAGTAAGTTTTTCAGGACGATGTCCGGTAAAGCATACACGGAATGTTCTTTTTTCAGCTTCAGTCATTTTCTTATCCTCCATTATATCACATTGATTAGAATTTGTCGTGTCATTTATGGGACACTTAAATAAAACTGCATATTTTTGTTAATTTTGCTCATATTACATTTTAACATAATAGCAATTACATTACAAGTGAGTAGTACCAAAATGTAAACACAAAAGTTACAATATAATATGAGGCGGTGATACTATGGATATAAATGAAAAGATACGCAAGCTGCTCACACAAAGAGGCTGGACAGAATATAGGCTTGCCAAGAACAGCGGTCTTGCAGAATCTACAATAATCAATATATTCAAAAGGAACACAGTTCCGTCTGTAACGACCATCGAGGCGATATGCAAAGGATTCGGTATCACCCTGTCGCAGTTCTTTGCGGAGGGAGATATAGTTGATCTTACCCCTGAATTCAGCGAACTACTTGAACACTGGGCTCCGCTTACGATGGATCAAAAGGCTGCAGTCATTCAGCTTATCAAAACTATGAATCAGTAAAAATAGAAGGTTTTAAGAAGATAACTTTATAAAAGTATTCAAAATACTTTATGATATTGGACTAAACTGCGGATAATGATACAATTATCAGGGATATGTAGCGGAACATTGCATACGCCTGTTGTTTTTATATTTTCAAGGCGAAACCGAAAGCTCCGAATTAATCCCTTTTTTGATGAAGACGAGTAAGCCGATGAAGATGAGGAATAATCCTTACAAGCTGAACAATCAGGCTTGGTATATATTGCTTTTTGTAAGATATTATGTTATAATCTAAAAGGCTCTGTCACATCAAATGGTTGATAACATAAAAAGACGATAAGATAATCACAACGCTGATTAGATACAACTATTCTTCTTGTAAGAAAAAGTCAGTAGTCAGTGAGGTGGTTATAAATGGCGACATTAGCACAAGTGCTGGAAATAATATCAACGCTGACTCCCAGCGATAGGAAGCAACTTGTCGCTATCCTTGCAAGTGGCAGTATTGCGGGGATAGATTGCAGCCTTGAAGAATACCAGACGGAAAACCGCTTTGTCAACGGTAAAGTCTGCCCCTGTTGCGGAAGCGTTGCTGTTGTCAGAAACGGACACCGCAAAGACGGAACTCAACGCTATTGCTGCAAAGATTGCAGAAAGTCCTTTGTAATAGCGACAAATTCAGTCTTTTCGGGGACAAGAAAGCCGTTTGAGGTCTGGCAGCTGTTTATCCAGTGTATGCTTGACGGCGATTCTGTCAGAGAAGCCGCTGAAAAATGTGGGATTCACAGAAATACCGCATTTATATGGCGGCATAAAATTCTTGACGCTCTGCAAAATATGATGAATGCGGTTATTCTTGAAGGAATAGTGGAAGCAGATGAAAAGTTTATGCCCATTTCTTTCAAGGGAAACCACAAAAAGAGCAAAGTGTTTCTGATGCCACGAAAAGCACATAAAAGAGGGCATTCAACGCACAAGAGAGGTCTGTCCAAAGAAAAGGTATGCGTACCTTGTGCGGTTGACAGAAACGGCTGTTCCGTTGCAAAGATTGCTAATCTCGGCAGAGCTGCAACAAAGGATATTGCTAATGTTCTGGGCGGCAGAATCAAGACTAAATCTGTAATGTGTACGGATATGCTGAACTCATACAAAGGGTTCGCAGAAGCAAATAACCTTGAACTGATACAACTGAAAGGCGGTAAAATCAAGCAAGGGATATACCACATACAGCACATAAACTACTATCACAGTGAACTGACTAAATTCCTTACGGCGTTTAAGGGTGTGTCAACAAAGTATCTGAACAACTACCTTGTATGGCATAACCTAGTGAACATAGCAAAACAAACGGCTACAAGTGTTTGTAGCTGTTTGTTTACAAAAATCAACCATTTGATGTGACAGAGCCATCTAAAAAAATAACAAGGAAAAATAATATGCCTAATTATCAAGAATTATCATATGAATATGAAACTAAAGCTGTCGAAGAAATAAGAAAAGCCAATCCTGATAATGGTTACTATCCCTATCTTCAAAAGGGACTAGAATATGCAAAGGAAGCCACCAAATACGCTGAGATGGAACTAGAAGAAAGTGGATTCGAAATAATTAATGATTTCTTTCTTATGAATGTCATAGGTGATGCTGAAGAGGTCGCAAATGTCTTAGATGATAGAATGTTACGAGATTACCCTCCATACCAAGAATGTGAAATGTATAAAGTTAATTTGAAATATAGAAAAGATATTGTTGACATTCTTGCATTCGCTTCTCAAGTATACGAGAAACATATCCCCGGAACAGAGGATGAGCAGTATTTAAAACACACGCTCATGTATCATATTACTAATTTATGTTATAATCACTGGGTATATTTTGATAATGGTAGTAGTGAGTTTATAGGTCTTAATTCTATAGAAAAAAGTCCATATCTTCAACTGTTTGACAAATTAAAAATGGAAGGTATAGACAAAATAGAGTTTTCTAACCGATATATGTATTTTCATAAAAACACACTAAGCATTGAAAGAGAAACTGTAGATGAATTTCGTTCAAAAGAGTTAACAAAGGTTAATCAAATGCAGCAATCTTCTCAAGGCGGATGTTATATAGCAACGTCGATATATGGTTCTTATAATTGCCCTGAAGTATGGACATTACGTCGCTTTAGAGATGATTGGTTATACTCCCGCATATTAGGTCGCTTATTTGTAAAAATATATTACAAAACCAGTCCAACCATTGTAAAAATCTTCGGAAAAAGAAAAATATTTAATTTATTCTGGCGGTCTATACTAGACAAGTTTACATCCTTTCTTAATGCCAACGGCTATTCTTCCGAGAAGTATAATGATAAATAATATAGCGAAAACAAGTTCAGAAATCCTGTGCTAAAGACATTAGTTTATGAAAAACAACACAGATTTTCAAAGTGCGATATATTTTCAATGTAACTTACTATATAAATCACAAGTTATACATAATAGCTTCTCGTATGAGAAGCTCTCAGTCTGTCGAAAAAGTCCAGCGAAGGCTGGGCTTTTTTGCGTAGTATCCGCTCAATAATTAAGTGTCCAACGGAGTCTAATGAAGTGCATAGACTTGTTTAGAAAAAATAAGCCTATCAAGAGTACCCGCTCAATAATCAAGTGTCCAACAGAGTCTAATGAAGTCCATAGACTTGCTTAGAAAAAATAAGCCTATCAAGATATGGATATAAAGCAAAAACTCGTAGCCGAAAAGACTGCGAGCAAATTATTTACAATAATCAGGCAACGAATCCGCCCATGGCATAAGAGTATCGAGCTGCTCAGATGCGGGGGCTGTTCCCAGTTTCGGAAGCTCTGTCAGCAGATGTGTAAGATATCCGAAAACATTGAGATCATTCAGTTTGGCTGATTCGATGATGCTGTAGCATCTTGCACTGGCAT